>JBGGNE010000340.1:0-26246 GCA_041287705.1 Methylacidiphilales bacterium
CAGCTCATTGGCTCCTTCCACATAAGGGATGAAGAGATAGGCCGCAAACCGGGGTGTACCCGCCACGTAACAGAAGATGGCGTAGCAACCACACACGGTGATGCTGCAGCCCGTGGCCAGACCGTCCAGACCGTCGGTAAAGTTTACGCCGTTAGACGTGCCTATAATGACCAGGATAAAGAACACGAGCGTGAACACAATGCCCATATCCAAAAGAAGCGGCTCCTTCAGAAACGGCACGCAAAGGGCACGCCAATTGGAGGGCGCGTTTAGCGTGGGCATCGGCTGTGCCGTCGTGACAGCTGTAACCGAAAGCGCCGTAACGCCATCCAGGTTGGTGCTGTCCGGCACAGCGGGGGCAGGAGTACTCGGCAGGCGTGCAGCAGGATTATTTGTGACCAGATCAGCAGCGGCGGCAGCGGGAAGCTGGGAGGGAGACGTGGAACCACCCGGCTTAACCAGAAAATGGTTCAGGTAGAAGTAAACAAAGACCGCAAGAACTAGCTGAGCGATGAGCTTCGCCTTGGCAGGAATGCCCTTCGAGTTCTTGTACTTCACCTTCTGATAATCATCCGCAAAGCCGACAGCACCCATCCAGAGCAATGAAAACAAAACAAGCCAGATGAAGCGGTTGTCCGGCATGATCCAAAGAATGCTGCTGACAGTTACCGCGAAAAGGATCAGCAGGCCGCCCATGGTGGGCGTGCCGCGCTTGCTGCCCTGCAGTTCGGCAAGCATACCGACCTGCGTCTTGGTGCGCAGCGGCTGGCCCAGCTTCAGGCGGCGAAGCAGCTTAATAGTGACAGGACCGAGGATCAGGCAGATCATCAGCGACGTCAGGGCAGCGCCCATCGCCCGGAACGTCCCGTATTTAAAGATGTTCAGGAACCCGTAGGAGCCATGCAAGGTGTGGAGCCAGTACAGCATAGTAGATTAATGCGCCTCCACTTGAGTTCCTACAATCGCAGAAACGAGATTTTCCAACCGCATGAAGCGGCTTCCCTTAACCAGCAGGCAATCGCCGCTGCGGCTGAAACTGATGCGGAGCGCGGCAACAGCCTGCGATATATCGTCGCAAAACACCACACTTTGATTGGATGCGCCGGCAGCCAGCGCTCCTTCGCGGTATTCGCGGGCGTGCGGCCCAAGCACCAGAAGCTGGTCCAGACCAAGCCGGGCCGCTTCGGCACCGACTTTGCGGTGCAACTCTTCCGCGCGGCTGCCCAGCTCGCCCATGCTGCCCAACACGGCCACTTTGCGTCCATGCGCGGGGAATTCCCGCAGGGCGCCCAGCGCGGCGATCATGCTGTCGCAGTTGGCGTTATAGGCGTCATTAATCAGCCAGCGACCGTTGGTGGAAATGACCTCCATGCGCTGACCGGGAAGCTTCAGACTCTCCAGACCGCGCGCAATTTCCTCCAGAGACAAGCCGGCATAGCCGCCCACGGCGGCAGCCAGCAGGGCGTTCGTCACCATGACACGGCTGTAGAGAGGCAGACGAACTGTGACGGACTTCCGGTTATGGAGCAAATTAAAGCGGATGCCTTTCGGCTCCAGCGCGATATCGTGAGCGCTCCAGTCGGCATGCGCTTCCACGCCTACCCAGATGATGCGAGCCGTTGTGCGGTGCTTCAGCCGCACGCACCAGGGGTCATTGGCGTCGAGAATAGCCACGCCGCCGGAGGGCAGTGAGGCGATGAGTTCAGTCTTCTCGAACGCAATACCGCTCTGATCTTTGAAAAACTCGATATGCCCCGTTCCTACGTTGGTTATCACGCCAATCTCGGGAGCGGCCATGGCGGCCAGCGGAGCGATTTCGCCGGGGTGATTCATCCCCATCTCGATAACACCGAATTCGTCGCTCGGCTCCAGGGAGAGCAGGGTGAGCGGCACACCGACGTGGTTGTTAAGGTTACCCACGGTAGCGCGCGTCTGGTACTTCTGTTTCAGCACCGCGGCAATCATCTCCTTAGTGCTCGTTTTTCCGCTGCTGCCTGTTACACCAATTGTGCGCAGAGGCAAAGTTCTGCGGTAAGCACCCGCGAAAAGCTGCAGCGCCTCCAGCGTGTCCTCCACTTCGATAAGCCCGAACGAAGGAGGCAGCGCAGCGGTCTGCTGAGGAGTCAGCGGCTCGGAAATGATCGCGCCGATCGCTCCAAGCTTTGCCGCATCCACAATATAGGCATGACCATCAAAGCGGTCCCCACGCAGTGCGACAAAAAGATCGCCCGCCTTGATAGAGCGTGTATCGGTATGCAGTCGGTGCACCACCGTTTCGGGACGCCCCTGACGCAGCCTTCCGCCGCCGCGCATGGCGGCTTCGCGTAACATGCACGGTTGCATCAGCTTGCCCTCCCGCGCTTGCTCAGGAATTCCTGAACGACGAGACGGTCGTCGAAGGGATAATATTTGCCGGCGATTTCCTGCGTCGTTTCATGGCCTTTGCCTGCCACGCAGATCACATCGCCACGACGTGCGTGAGCCACGGCTTCGGCGATTGCTTCGCGGCGGTCGGCGAGTCGCAGATAGTTTGTTGCTCCGGGCACTCCTGCTTCCATGTCGTCCAGAATCTTTTCCAGCGATTCGCGGCGGGGATTATCCGCGGTAAAGATGGCGCGGTCGGCACCTTCCACCGCAGCCTGCGCCATGCGGGCACGCTTCGTTATATCGCGATTACCTCCGCAACCGATGATGCAAAACAGACGTCCGGTCGTGATTGGCCGAAGCACGCTCAGTACTTTACGCACGGCATCCTCGGTGTGAGCGTAATCCACCACAGCAGTTACGCCGTCGGCAGACATAAAGCGCTCCATGCGTCCCGGAACTCCCGGCGCTGTGGCGATTGTCTGCACAAGAAAGCGGGGATCGAGACCCAGCGCCCAGCCGGCACCCATTGCGGCCAGTACATTGCTGGCGTTATAGCTGCCGATCAGCGGGCTGTGAAAAGGAAAACTGTCGTCACCAAAACGCACCGTGCCATGCATGCCGTTGACATCATAGCGCAGGTCGGTCGCGGAAAGGATTGCGTCCGGATTACCCTCTATGGAGTAGCCAATGACGCGCACCGCCGGGGAAAGGCCGCCGGCAATTTCAGCCCCGCGTGCATCATCCAGATTAGTGACCGCCACACCAGCATTGCCGGGGCGATCCAGGCCCGAAGTAGCACCCGGAGCACCAGCGAAAAGCTTCTTCTTGGCCTGGAAGTAATTCTCCATGGTTTCATGATAGTCCAGGTGATCGGGAGTGAGATTGGTGAAGACACCCACTTTAAAATCAATCGGAAGTGTGCGGCCCTGATCCAGAGCGTGGCTGGAAACTTCCATCACCACATCGCTGCAGCCAAAGGATTTCATCAGCGCCAGCAGCTCGTGAAGATCCGAACCTTCCGGCGTCGTGCGAGATGCGGGCAGAATCCGGTCGCCGATCTCGTAACCCACCGTGCCGATAGAGCCGGTCTCGCGACCGTATGATGCGAGCAGATGCTTAATGAGCAGAGTGGTGGTCGTCTTGCCATTCGTGCCAGTCACCGCCGTCATCGTAAGCTGCTTATCGGGGCGACCGTAATAGGCGGCGGCCATGAGAGCCAGCGCGCGTCTCGCATCGGGCACCTGAATATAAGTTTGAGTACCCTGGCTGATGTAGGAAGCGTCCTCCAGAACAATGGCCGCGGCACCCTGATCCCGGGCGGAAGCGATGAAGCGGTGGCCGTCCTCGTTCTTTCCCTTCCAGGCGAAAAATACGTCGTTCCTGGTGATTTTGCGTGAGTCGTAACGCAGTGCTGCGATGTCGCGGTCCACGGGGCCGCGCACGGAAACGGCAGGCGAGCCGGCGGGAAACGCGGCAGGTCCGTTAAGCGCGGCAGTCAGGCGCGAGAGTTTATGAACAACGGGGAGAGCTTTCACAGAGTAGCCTGCTGAGGGCGCGGACGAGTTGGCTCAGGCGAAGGCTTCGGGCCTTTCACCTGTATCGGCTCGGGAATGCGCAGGGTTGGGTCCTGGGGAATATTAAGATATTTAGCGGTACGCTCACTGATGCGCTTGAAAGTGGGCCCGGATACCGCACCGCCGTAGTGGCTGGCACCGCCTGGTTCATCAACGATGACCGACACGACAAACTCGGGGTTCTGAGCCGGCACAAAACCAATGAACGATGAAACATACTTGCCCTTGGCATAGACACCATTGACGGCTTTCTGAGCCGTACCAGTCTTGCCCGCCGCGGTCCATCCATCCAGGCGAGCCAGTGAACCGGTGCCTCCTTCATCATCAACTACAGAGCTCAGCGCATACGTGACCTGATCGGCCACTTTCTGACTTACAACCTGACGAACAATGTTCGGCTGGAAGGGCTTGATGATCTCATTATTCGCATCGCGAATTTCCTTGATGATCTGCGGAGCAACAAAGCGGCCTCCATTGGCAATAACAGCCATGGCCTGAGTCATCTGAAGCGCGGTTGCAGTCACCCCCTGCCCCATCGGCACCTGTACTATGGAGATTTTATGCCAGCGATTGAGAGGATGGAGAGTACCGTTTGCCTCACCCTGCCTTGTAAAAAGTCCCGTCTGCTGCCCAATACCGAAGAGCTGGCAGTAATAGAACATCTGATCCGGACCCAGATGCATCGCCACTTTACCCGTGCCAATGTTGCTGGAAACCTTGATGATGTCGTTCACGGTCATCATGCCATATGGAGCATGATCGCGAAGCGTGTGACCGGCGTAAAAGAACTGGCCGTTTTCGCAAAAGATCTGTGTGGTTGGCGAGATGAGCTTCTCATTTAGCGCCGCCGCCATTGGGATGATCTTGAACGTAGAGCCCGGCTCGAAAGAATCCGTAAGACAGCGGTTGCGGATGTTCTCCACCGTCATGTTCTTGCGGTTATTGAAATCTACAGTGGGCCAGTTGGCCATCGCCAGGATTTCACCCGTCTTGGGACGCATGACGACGACATAAGCGGCCTTGGGCCTGTGCTCGGTCACCAGCGTATTCAGCTCTTCTTCCACTACGCTCTGAATCACCGCGTCCAAAGTCAGGACAACGGTATTGCCCTCTTTAGGTTCCTGATAACGGCTTCCATACGCTGCGATTTCACGGCGACGATTATCCGTTTCTACTTCCTGAAACCCCGGGGTACCGGCAAGAATGTTGTCCGCCTCTTTCTCGACACCCATGCTGCCAATGCCGTTATTGTCCAGATAACCGGTCACGTGACTGGCAAGTTGTCCGCACGGGTAGTTGCGCACCATGCGCTCTTCCACCACAAGGTTTACGGACTTGAACGCCTTAATTGCTGCAACCTGAACTTTAGGGTCCAGATCCTGGGCCAGAAGCAACCAGCGGTTGGGAGATTTCTTCTCGTTCTCGGAATGAAATATTTCCAGCACATTCTCCAGGGGCATGTGGAGAGTGTCTGCCAGCTTCACTAACACACCCTGAAATTTCTCCCATTCCTTGGACTGCCTGCCATTGGAGTCCGTAAGGTCCATCTTGCAATCCATACGCAGGTCATACTTTACCAGCGTTTCCGCCAGCAAAGAACCGTGGGTATCCAGGATCGGACCGCGTTTGGCCGAAAGCGTGCGCTTACGGATGTGGTTGCTCTCCGCAAGCTTGACGTAGTGATCGTGATTGAAGAGCTGAATGTGAACAAGCTTCAGCGATACCGCAGTGAAGCCCAGGCTGAGCGCCACTAGTATGACAGCTGCTGAAGTATGCCGTGTCATGGATAAAGGGAAGTAGTACCGGGGTCCTGGAATTATCAGAAAAGAAGGAGAGAAACGGAAAACGCAGGTAAAGCTGACTGGTTCTCAGGGCGCTGGTTCACGTGTACGGCGACCAGCCCCCGTACGGGCCAGGCGACTTGCCACAGGCTGCGGCTGATCCGCTACGCCAACGCGGTCCCGCATTTCCACCTGCTGAAGCTCGTTCACGTTCACCAGGCGAAGCCCTTCGATCCGCTTTTTCAGCGCATGCGGAGCCTTAAGGTTGGCGAGAAGAAGAGCCATTGTTTTGTTGCGCTCGTTCAGATCGCGCAGCTTGATGTCCTGACGGCGCGTCTCTTCCGCAATCTTGGCAATCTGAGTTTTCATCATCAGATACCCGATACCCAGCATGGCCAGCATGACCATCACGACGACCCATTTCGCCACCTGGATGGCGCTGAGCGAGTGACTATTGCGGAGGCGATTACGGCTCATGGTTAGTGCGAAGGGTTAAGATTGCGGATGTAGCTAAGATATAAGGGACGGAGGTCAGGAAGTGGGCTTTTGCTTCGGTTTGGGATTCGATTTTCCCCAGCGCTTTTGCACTTCCTCCACATGAACCGGTGTGCTGTTACGCACCCCGATGCGGAGGCGGGCGCTGCGGGAGCGCGGGTTCGTGGTTTCTTCTTCGGTATCCGGCAGGTGCCGGGCCATGCTGCTGTAGTAGTGTTCGGGATTCGGTAAAGTGTTGGGGAAGCGGGGAGTGTCCAGCCAGGGTGAGGAGTACTTGCGCAGGTACTCTTTTACCAGCTTGTCCTCCCCCGAGTGGAAGCTGATGACGCAGAGGAGCCCACCCGGCTCCAGGAGCGCCGCAGCCTGCGACAGTACTTCGCGAAGTACGTCCAGCTCGCGGTTAACCGCAATGCGCAGGGCCTGAAAGACTCGCGTGGCCGGGTGCACCCCCGAGCCGCCTCGTCCCTTGCCGCGCTGCCGTGGGATGGCACGGTCAACCACTTCCGCGAGTTCTGTGGTGGTATGCAGGGGCCTGTGCCGGACAATTGCCCGTGCCACTTGCCTGCCGTGCTTTTCGTCGCCGTATTCATAAAAAATGCGTGCCAGCTCTTCTTCGTCCGCCTCGTTCACAATCTGCTCCGCCGTGAGGGGCGCCCGCTGGTCCATGCGCATGTCCAGCGGTCCCTCCAGTCGAAAGCTGAAACCGCGCCCGGCGGTATCCAGCTGCGGGGAGCTGACGCCGAGATCCAGAAGAATCCCGTGCACCGAGCTCCAGCCCACCTCGCGGCAGGCCAGTGTCATGTTTGTAAAGTTGTCGCGCATCCAGGTCAGTTGACCCGGATACTGATCCCCCAGAGCCTCCGCATTCGACCGGGACGCCGCATCCTGGTCCAGTGCCAGAACAAGCGCGCCACCCTCCAACAACGGGGCCGTGTGGCCGCCGCGTCCGAAGGTACCGTCGATCCAGCGCTTGCCGGGCTCGGGTTTTGCCTCTGCCAGCCAGGGCTTCAGCAGCACTGGGCGATGATCGCCTCCCGTGCGGGCTGATGCACTGTCCGCAGGGTATTCCGGGTCAGTTGTCAAAGCGCCTCCAGAGCTGGAGTAAATCCTGATGGGTTGAAGCGGGGCCGTCCTGAGGTCATCGATCGAGAGATCAGAGACCCAGCAGCGCCGCAGCATCCTCCAGAGTTGTATCCAGTGCAGGAAGAGCATCCCACTCTTCCCTGGCCCATATTTCGAAATGATCCAGGCGACCCACCAGCACGGCGTTCTTTTTGATACCAGCCATGCTGCGCAGTTTCTCCTTGATCATGATGCGGCCCTGCTGATCCCAGGAAGCGTTCTGGGCAAGGCTGGCGAGAAGCTCCACGCGTTTCCGCTGCGGGTCGTCCATTTTCAGCCCTGAGAGCTGCTCCTGGAGCCTTCCGAGGTATGACGCTGGGTAAATCTTCACGCATTTTTCTTTGGAGGGGAAAGCATGCAAATGGGGCTCGAAGGTCTCCGAGCGCCAGTCCGACGGCACAGTCACACGGCCTTTGATATCGAAGGCGTGCTCGAATGTGTCGGTGTAGCTGGCTCGCGGAGGGATCTGCATGCATTTTGCCCCATGAAGCGGTTTTTTCCCCCACTTCCTGCCACTTTTAAACACCAGCCACCACAAAGGGTCAATCCCTTTTTAAATAGAAAGCCGGAATTTGTCCTCTGTAACAGTTAGGCAAACCGGTAATTCAATTATCCAAAGTATACATACGTATACATCCGATTTCGTTCTCTTGCAACCTTTAATCCAACTTCTTATGAAATACGCGTAAAAACAAAAATTCAGAATTTAGGGCTTGCCGACCAATCCCCCAGCCTGCCCCGAACGCCCTGTAAAACCGCCCTTTCAACCTCAAAATCAAGCCCTTGCAGAAGCTCAAAATTATTAGTTTTTACCCAAATGTATAGAATAAAACAAAAAAGCGGAAAAACCTCAAAATTCTTTCTCAGAACAGGCCCTAAACAACCCCATTTGGCCCCACTTTTATCTCAGCATCCGGCCGCTGGTGGGGCAAAGTGGAGAGCTTTTACCGGCCAATAAATAAGCCGGTTTGCCCCACTAAAAAACGCTTTGAATGTCCAGATTTTTCTCAAGAAAGACAAAGAATCTATTTACAGACATTTTCGGAAAATCATCCCGATATTCCTAGTTGTCAGCTAACAAATACACAGATTATCGCCAGGAAGTATCTAAATGTTAAACGAGGCTGATCTTTCTTTTACCGTATTTAAACCGCGCTTTTACCCACAAAGTCACGAATACCGGCCACAACATAAGCAATTTCTTCCCTGCTGAGCTCCCCAAATATCGGCAGCGCCACAGAGGTCCGGGCAGCTTCCTCAGCCACCGGAAACTCCCCAGCCTTATAGCCCAGAAACTCAAAACACTTCTGCATATGCAGGGGAATCGGATAATAGATCTCGGATCCAATCCCCTTTGCCGTCAGTTCCGCCCTCAGCGCATCGCGGTCTTCGTAACGAATGCAGTACTGATTCCAGACATGCACTCCGCGTGAGTCTGAGACGGGCAGCGCCAGCTTCTCATTTACACCACTCTGCAACAGGCCTTCCTGGTATTCATTCGCCCTTGCCAGACGTTCGGTGTGGTAACTGTCCAGATGGCGCAGCTTCACGCGCAGCAGCGCCGCCTGCATGGTATCCAGCCGGCTGTTGACGCCTACAACATGGTGATGATACTTCGGCCGAGATCCATGCGCGCACAACACACGCATTTTATCCGCCAGCACCGCGTCACGAGTTACCAGGGCTCCGCCGTCACCAAAACCGCCAAGATTCTTGCTGGGATAAAAGCTGTAGATCCCAAGATGCCCGATAGCTCCCGCCATACGGCCCTGCCACTGTGCGCCAAGGCTTTGTGCGGCGTCTTCAACCACCATCAGCCCGTGGCGCTTCGCAATCGCCATAATTGCGTCCATATCCGCGCACTGCCCATAAAGATGCACGGGAAGGATAGCGCGCGTGCGCGAGGTGATCTTTGCTTCAATCTGCGCCACATTTATATTAAAGGTGCCCGGCTCGATATCTACGTATACCGGCACAAGCCCCAGGCGAGTCAGACACGATGTCGTCGCAAAAAACGTATAGGGCGTCGTGATAACTTCGTCGCCCGGCTGAAGATCAAGAGCCATGAAGGCCACGATCAGCGCATCCGATCCGGAAGCGCAGGCGATGATGTGAGCCGTTTCTCCATTCTCCAGCCCTGCGCTGCAGTAAGCGCTCAGTTCCTGCTCAAAGGCCGAGACATCAGGCCCATTGATGTAGCGTCCCTCGACCACAACCCGGCATGCAGCTTCCTTCAACTCAGCTTCCAGCGGTTTATTTTGGCGAACGACGTCAAGGAGAGGAATCTTCACAGGTGGTGGTATATAAATGAACAGCGCCACTCATGGCAACATTTTCTTGGAAGCACGTTAGTTTTGGGTAGTAAAATGCCTATTAACGCGAATAGTCTGCAAGCTGTCGACGCTTGCCTTAATCACTACGATCCAGGTCACCCCACTATATGAAACGCCTTCTCTCCCTTCTCCTGCTGCCGTTGCTCTTCCAGGCTGTAATGTTGCTGAACGCGTCCGCGCAGTTCACGGACGATACTTATTACAAGCTCTCCACCCAGTGGCATGGGCCAAAGAAGTGCCTGGATATCGTCAATGACGGCACCAATACCCAGCCGATTCTGGCCAATGCGGATGATGTGTCGGGCCAGTACTGGCGCCTGACCCCGGAAGCGGACGGCTACTACCGCCTCACCACTCAATGGCGCGGCAAGAAGTTCTCGCTGGATATCGTGAACGATGGTACGAACAACAAGCCGATTCTGGCCAAGACAGGCGACTTCTCCGGCCAGCTCTGGAAGATTACCCCGACTGCAGATGGCTATTACCGCCTGACGACTCAATGGCGCGGAACGGGCTGGGCTCTGGACATCATCAACGACGGCACGAACAATAATATGCCGACTCTGGCCAAGACTGAGAACGTTTCCGGCCAGGCCTGGAAGATCACGAAGACAAAGCAGAACACAGACTAATCTGCCTCTCCAGGGCGGGCCAACCGACTTTCGGCGCGTTTGTCGTAGTACCCGGGGCAGGATGGTAGTGTCTTTATCAAGACCACCCCAGGATTCAGTAATCGGGGCCGTTGACGAGATAGCAGGGACCTTTTACGGCTTTAGACGTTGACCTGAGCCTATTTTTGTTCTTCGGCTTCTACCTTCGCGCTTTCCTCCATTGAATACTCCACAACAGCTATCCCGGACATCATTAGCGCAAAGATATAACCAATTTGATTTCCTGCACCGGAAAGCGATGTGGAGATCGTCATATCACCATCCGGCCCCATTTGCTCGGCCTCAATCTGGGCTCCCATCAGATCGGGCAGCACCAGCTTTTTGGGAAGTGTAAGATTCGCAAGCTCCGGCATGAGGTGTATTTTTGGAATAAAGTTGACGAACACACTAAACAACTTCCGCAAACCCGGTTCGCTCTGGTTCAACATCACAGGGGTATCTATATATGTCAGGGCGCTGTATTCCTTGAAACCGCCGGGCAGGGCAACCTGAAAGAAAGGCTGATCGGCTACTGTCTTTGAAGCGGGAGGCTGAGTCAGTAGTCGTACTGCTGCTGCCCGGCTGCTAAAGATACCCAGCACAGGCTGAGCAAGCCATCCACCAACGGTCACGATCGTAGGCCTTATCTTGGGATACTTCGGATAACTGATCACCAAAACTTTAAACTCACCTATAGTCTCCGTTGTCGCGCGCGTTTTGATCTCCTCAATGCCGAGATCGCTATTCTGCTCAAAACCTTCGAGCGCTTTGGCGAAAAGCTCTTCCAGTTTCTCCGGCTTGGACAAACGCAGCAGAATCGCCGCTTCCGGCCCCCGATTTGCTTCGAAGTCCGCAACCACACATAATTCCGATCCGAGAGCGGCCACAATGTCGTCCAGATTCAACTTAAGCGTCGCCAGTTCCGCGCGAGCTTCTTCCGCATAGTCGGATATATTTTCCTCTTCCGTGTCTAACTCCGGCAGCGCCTTCATGAGTGCGGGCCAGTCCATGTGTATGGCGCTATAGAGAACGGTCGAAGGGGTGGTATAACGCAATGTGTCAAAAGTGCAGGGTTTTCCAAATACGGCACGGTAGATGGTGGACTTGGGGAGCATGGTATTTGAATACCGATCCTCCAGCAGTGGTCCGCGAAATTTGGCAGACCAGGACATGATACTCGTCCCTTGGTCCAGGATTGAGTCCAGCAGTATTACTGCTTTAGTCGGTGCATTCAGCTCTCTGACAGTCTTCCTGACGCCTGCTACATCAATAATCATCTGCCCGTCCGCGTCTGCGTGAAGCTGCCCCCACGACTTACGAGCAGAGGCTAATTCCGCCAGGCTCCCCTGCTTTTTGCCAGAGCTTCGCTGGATAAAGTCCGCGAGCCCGCTTTCCCCTGCACTGATTAGCACCCACCCGTTATACTTGGCAAAGCAGAGCCGTTTCTCTTTGTACTGACGATCGAAGCGCGGCCCCGGCCCCAGCATATATTCGTAAGGCACGCCCTCAACCGTATCGGAGCCGGTCATTTCAGAAAGATTATTGCCTCTGGCTATCAGCAGCGCTTTGACAACCGATACATAGGCATCGTACACACCCGTTCCCGCCTTGGGTTTTACACCGGCAATAATTTTGCCGGAAAATCGCAATGTATCCTTCTCTGGACTGGAATTAACGCCACTCCATGCAATAAAGGCTTCTCCTTGCAGCAATGGTGTTGCCTGTAAAGCGATTGCCGCGAACTGATCCAGTTTCTCTTTCCCCGAGATGGGGACGCCTTTCTCGTCGAAATTGGGTATCCAGCGCCCAAGCGTGGCCCACAGGGTCTCGCGCATGACCACAGTTTCCGGAGCCTCTACCGCCTTTTTAAGATCGGAGCCTTCGTACGCCTTCAGAGTCGCGGTGACATCGGGCAGGTGCAAAAACAGGATCACATCGCCCGGCAATACCTCAGCGATCCTGGGCGGGGCTTTTGCCAGAGGTAGTTCCGGCAAGGGCTCGCCCTGCACTCTTTCCAGAAGATTGAGCCATGCCAACGCTACCATCATTAAGATCGACAGAACGCGAGCAGGGCGAAGATACATCATGTGATCACTGAATTACTAAATAATCACATCACGCGCAATAATTTATTTCGGTGATATTTTGGGTATCTCTTCCTTAAAACAGGCCGCCCGTGCTACGGAACTTTTCAGGCCGGCAGTGTCAACTGTCTCGGGCCTGGCGGAAGCCCATGGCAGGCCCTGCTCCGAGAACAGTGGCGAACCAGAGCTACAATCCAGGAGGGCCGCTTCAAGTCCATGCACGGTGTAGATTTTATCGTCGTTATAATCGCGGATCTCTGTCCAGGCCTCATCTATTGTATGAATGCCGCCTGAAGAAACCAGCATGGCATTCGTCGTCAGAACGTAGCCGCGTGTGTCGCCAAGCGTTGTTGATGGACGATCAACGGCGCCGTTCACATAGTCGATAAACTGAGAGTAAGTTTTAATAAGCGCGTTGCCCGTATCGCGATTGAGCGGCTGGCTGCCCAGGCTGCTCTCCAGTGCGCGCGTCTCTTCATAGGCGCGGGCCCAACCCTTCGTGCCGGTGATCTCCATTCTATAAGGCAGGGCTTTGTCCCCCGCATGGGTAAGTTCGGCAGAGAATCGCATACCTGATCCAAAGCGACCCTGCAGTGCCACGGTGTCGTAGCTTTCGATGGGGCGCGCCCGGTAGAGTTCACCACGGATTTCGCTCGGCTCGGCGAAGGAGTGCTGGTGGGTACCGGCAAAAAACATAATGTTGTGCAACAGATGGGAGAGCGCATTTGTTGCGGGACCGTCGAATACAGGTTCACCTCGCAGGCTCATACGTCCCGCCCAACCTGCGCGCTGGTAGTAGGCAGTAGGACGCGGCCAGCAGGCTGTTACCCGGATATTGGTAATGTCTCCCAGACTGCCGTCCACAATCCATTGTTTGATCTGCCGGACCCAGTCGGTATCGATAAGCTGAAAGCCCACGGCCACGCGCTTCTCTGCATCGGCAGCGATCAGTTCGTCGAGCTGATCCAGCAATGGGACAGGCGGTTTTTCAAGATAGATGAACAGGCCGCGCTCAAGGCAGCTTTTCGCCAGGCGGTAGTGATACGGAATGGGGGCGGCAATAGTGACGGCACGCAGATCCTGCTCGCGGCTGAGCATTTCTTCATGGTCCAGATAAAGGCGCACGCCGCGTTCTTTCAGCAGCGTAGTTGAGTCGCCAAGATTGTGGACATTGGGATCGCACACGGCGGTGAGGCGCGCCCGGCCTTCTTCCTCCATGGCAAGAATGGCCTTAAGGTGCAGCTTTCCAAATCCGCCGGCCCCGATTAGTGCGAAGGGAATGATGTCGTGATTCATCTGTAAGTAGTATGCATGAGACGGATTAGGGTGCCACGCTTTCGATGAGGTATAGCGGAAATTCGCAGATCGTCCGCTGATGATCACCGGCTGGCTCGCACTGGGATCAGGGCGACTTCCCGTTCTATCTCTGCCAGCTTGCCAATATTCGGATCAGGAAGAAATAGCGCCAAGCCAGGTTTGGGCATGATGCAGCGATGTCATGACGGCATCCGGGGTGTAGCCTAAGGACTGCATTTTCCGTCGGTATGGCACGATATCCCGGGGTCTCCCCCAGCGCTCCGGACAGACGAGGCACGAGCGGAATCCCTCTAGCCGCTGTATGGTCGCGGAGTCCAGGGGAAGTTGAGTGTTGGTATCAATCCACACCCAGTCCGCCCTGCCGCGGTATCTTTCCACGGTTTCCAGGGCTTCATCTTCGGAATAGCGCATCGCAATGCGGTGCTCCCCTGCCCGCGTTGCCCGGTAAATGTAGGGAAACTCCACATCCAGAAGAAAGAAACGCGACACGCCGTGAGCCTCGGCAAGACGTATTGCTTCAGCCTCTATGCCTGCTTCCTTGATATTGAGCACCAGAAGTCCGTGGCGATAATAATTCAGCCATTCGTCAAAGCGTTCGCCGCCTTTATATGGATCATGATTCAGCACCAATGTACTTCCATCCGCACGCAGATCTATTTCTGCTCCGAAGTGAGCAGGTATCTGCTCTAAGTACGACCGCTGGTTAGCCCGATGAATCACAATTTCCATAGTTCTTTATCTTCTATTTATATATGACCAGATCGAATACGGCGGCGAAGTTCCCGGATAAAAGCCCAGGTACGCCTGGAGAGCTTCCACTTTAGCGCAAGAGATCCTCCGCCCTTGGCTTCACCAAAATCTCGCCTGCCAAACACTACATCCATTTTCTGAATAACATATCCCTTCTTGCGAGCTATGAAAAGCGCATATAAGTCCAGAGAAAAGTCATCCGGCGGATTAGCTAAATCCTGTAGAAAAGCTCGAGGAAAAAGCTTCGGCTGTGCATTAATATCGCTGACCCAAACGCCTAAGCACATGCTGGCTACACAGGTCATGCCAAGGGTAAACAGATTATCTAGCAAAGGTCTCTGAATCCGGCGCCCGGTAAGAAAAGCATGCTCTGGATCTGCAGATGCCTTTAACAGCGCAAATCCTTGCAGTACAATAGCCGGATCATACTGAGTATCAGCATGCGTCCAGCCTATATAGGCGCCCTTGGCTGCGCGCAATCCACTCATGATACCGAAGCCGTAGCCTTTGTTGACAGGAACATCCACGACGCGGGCCCACAATCTGCCAGGAAAAGAGAGCTGGGTTTCGAACACTGCTTTTGAACTGTCCTTCGAGCCATTATTGACAAACACGACTTCCACATCGTGACGCTGCTCAAGAATCGCAGAGAACCTTGTGAAAAGAGCAGGCAACGATTCCGCTTCATTGTAACAGGGAAGCACAATAGAGAATTGAGGTTCCATAGTGTATATCAATTCTTAATCTGCTTCTGTCTGAAGACGAGAAACTTCATGCCTACGAAATTAGTGCAGCTTGAGATACCTGTGGCTGCTATGAATGCGGCAATTTTCCAGTTGGTAAAATAAAGCACCACATCATGTACCAGTGAATTTGCCATCCACCCCGCGATATACACCATCAGAAACAGGAACGGCTCGCGAGAAGAGAATTCTTTGGCGGCAAAGGTAAAATATTTATTGGCAAAGAAAGCCCAAACAGAGCCTACTGCAAAGCTTAGCCGCTTGGCCCATGCCGGCTCCATCTGGATAAAGTGAAGCAACAGCACATAGGCCAGGGCATCAATGCCTACAGCTATGCCACCCGTCACGAGAAACTTGAGAAGCTCCTTATATATGCGGGGTGAAGATGATGAATTGGACTCCATAGCTGCCTAATTACCAGAAGAAGTAAATGCAGAAGAGGTGAAATAACCATGCCAGTAATCGAAAGTTCGCAGATCCTGGGGAGTTCCCCAGCAAACATAGCGATCCACTTCAAAAACATGAACACGCCGTCCTTGTTCAATGGCAAAGTTGACGACCTGATCCACGTAAAACTCACCCTTGATACGGCTGTCTGCCGCGATCATGGCGTCTGCCGCTTCCAGGAAATACTCCGCACGCGTAAAGGTAAAAGCTCCAATAACCGCATGATCTTCCATGGGACGCGTGCTGATGGGAACTTTTACGGAGACGCGTCGGGCCTGAGTTCCTTTTT
The DNA here is from genome assembly GCA_041287705.1 of Methylacidiphilales bacterium. Taxonomy (GTDB): domain Bacteria; phylum Verrucomicrobiota; class Verrucomicrobiia; order Methylacidiphilales; family UBA1321; genus LW23. The sequence continues at coordinate 15,953 of JBGGNE010000340.1, forward strand.
CTGTCTCTACCCAGCCGTACATGCGCGGATCCTGCAGGACTGCGGGATTCTGGCGAAATGTCCATACAATAACATCTGCCTGCTCCTTTTGTATGAAGCTACAATAGGCTTCAGAATCCCAGGTCATTGCGTTATCACATGCGCCAATAGTAAGTACATCGTCAGGCTGAAGATAGTCACGGGCGAGCAAACAGGTCGAAGCCTGTCCCTGTGTCAAATATGTCACCGGTACGATATCCACGGGTGAAAAAAGGCGCTTCAGATGATCATCAATGGCAGCTTCGTCTATATGCTCCTGACGACATACAAAAAGCCAGTGATCGGCATCAGGCAGGCTCTGGGCGGCACGGACAATCATGGGTACGCCGGCAACCTGAATCAGCGGCTTTGGCACCGTAAAACCGGCTTCAACGAAGCGCTGTCCAGCACCCGCCATGGGAATAAGATTAACTCTGCGAGGCATATTAAAGAGTCCGAATTTTGGTCGTTTACAACTTGCCCGCCAACGCTATCTCGTGCAAGCGTTCGTGTTTCTCCCCCTCCACTTTCCACACCGAAATGCAATCGACGCTAAACGTGTAGTTCGGAGTTTCCTGCGTCAGGAGCAAAGCCAGTTCACTTGCGGTCGGACCCTTTAGAGAACCAATCGTAAAGTGAGGAATCCAGTGCGCGCCGATAAACGGCGAGCCGTAAAGGCGAAGACTCGTCGCAAATGGTTCCCTGCCCGCCAGCGGATGAGGGGCCTTGCCGACCTTAACTGAATGGAATGGTGCCACGATTTCGGCGACAGCAACCTGCAAGGCGAGAAGCTCCTTCGACGCAGTAGCGCGATAGGCAATTGTATTGCCGCCGCCCGCCAAAACATCGTTCTCGAAGTTGACCCAGCTCTTCACATGAAGGGGAAAACATGCCATCGACTTCAAACGTTCCCGGAGTCGTGCCAGCCATGCATCAGGCTCGCCATAGTTACCAAAGATGAGAGTGCTGTGTGGAGGGTGCGAGGTGTACGGCATTCCGGGTAATATCTTCTCCAGCATTGTCTTGCGTTGAACAATCTCCTCAAGCAGCACTCCCCTGGGTTCGATGAATATGGCGATGGGCAGCGTCATAAGATCAGGAAAGGTATGGCGCAACAGCATCAGTAATACGTACTGTCTGTTCGGAAGTTAAATCGAGATAAGTCATGCCTTCGTTTCTCAGAATCACAATTGGCTCCAGATGCGAGACGGGAATCCAGTGCCACACATTTGAAGGCAAACTCAACGCACCGCCGACAAGTATGCGTAGCACGACATTGTGGGTTACTACCAGTGTGGGGACATCGCCCAGCTCCTCCAGAAAATTCTGAAGACGCGTGGCGACAGTCGCGGTATTTTCCCCATCCGGAAAGTGCGGGTCTTCTCCCCTCGCCCACGCCTCGACAAGATGTGGAAAATTTTCCGCCAACTGAGAATACCGGAGGCCCTCTGCCAGTCCGTAATCGATCTCCGCAAGGCGATTGTCCACCTGACAGGCGACGTTTGGTGCCAAAGCAGCGGCTGTGCTTCGACAGCGTAGCGCAGGACTGCACATGACGCGCACCGGCATATCTGGCAACGCACCGGGAAGTTCTGCTATGTCGGGATCCCGCCGCTGTCCCAGAAAGCTGCCGTCATTAAGAGCGGTACGTCCATGCCGGACGAACACGTGGCGCACAGCTTTTTGTGTCCAGACAGTGCGGAGATCGGCTGAAAACGCAGCGATAAAATCACGTGCGGTATCCACCGTTCCAGTCGGGAAAGCTGCGCTTCGCGTTCGTTTTATAGCTGTTAGAGCAAGAAACCAGTCCACATACTGACTTGATTCTGGCAACTTCTGTTTCCATAAGTCAGTTAATGCAGTATCAGACAGAACTTCATTCTTCTTAAGGAAGAATTTGGCATAGTTACCCAGCAGGTTCTTTACAATATGATAGGCATATTCGCCCTGATGGCGGGCGTCCAGAGGCATATCACAAACTTTCTCGCTGTACCCGTTCTCTGTAAATTCATACTTGCGATAGCTCAGAGTACCTTTGGCCAAATCGTTCATATAATTGCTCAGGCTGCGCCTTGCATCCATGAAATGCCGAAGCTGCAAAGTAAGTACAGGATAGATTACTCTCAACGATGGGCCAGTAACATACGGACTTCTTTCCCAGTCCAGGCAGGTAAACGGGCTCTTTAACACATGTTCGCAATGACCAGCTCTGTCATACACCATCAGATGAATGACAACCAGGCCGGGTTCATCGTACTTTAGCGGGCCAAATGTGTCGTTGAGATGAATACGATAATCACTCAAGCCAAGCAGCTCCGGCGAAATTCCCGAGGCAGCATCTCTGCATTGATTAAAAAGGCAGGAAGATAATGATTCCGTAATGACGATAACATCAATGTCGCTGATGCTACCCAGCCCTTCCCGCTCAATGAAGGAGCCGGTAAACGTCACGGAAATAACGCCCTTCAGAGCAATGAGTTGTGAGGCAAGCTCTGTCATGAATACTTGCTTAACCCGTTCAGGATGCTTCATGCAGAAAATCAGGTTGCTTCGTGATTATTGGACGTTTGCAGTCGCATGATCTGACGTATGGGTGATTCCGCCTTTAGTACAGAGGATCCCGAAACTACGAGCTCAACATTAAGCAAATGGATATTTTTCTCACTAACTCCACCGTCAATACAGAGTATTATCTTGGAGCGATCCGGAAGCGCGTTTACCCTGGCAATCTTTTCCAATGTTGCTTCGTGCTGAAAGCTTTGGCCTGAATGGCCGGGCCTGGAAATAGCCAGCAAGAGTAGCACATCTATCTTATCAAGTAAAGGTAATATCAATTCGATTGGTGTGGCAAGTGCAAGACATAATCCTACCTGTTTATCCTGCTTCCGGATTGTCTCAAACACATCATCTAACGGATCGTCGCTCTCAAAATGCACCATGATGACATCCGCATATGGTACGATATCGGGCAACCACTTGAGCGGGTTGCGCGTCATCATGTGAACGTGAATATCCCGATATGGCCAGTAGGCGCGGATTGCTTCCAGACGATACGAGCGCACATCGGAATCTATATCCCCAAATGTAGAATCAATAAGATCGACGTGGATGAAATCAGGAAAATCTTCGATCTTATTGCGGATTGTCTGAATATCTTCGACGCCGTTTGCATAAACGGCAACTCCAACCTGTTTACGATCGACAAACGAAAAGCGTCTGTGCAAGACATAGGCAAAAATAAACAAAACACCCGAAGTGACAAAGCGGGCCTGTTCGTATCCCCAGCCTATTTTAATAAGTTCATTCTTGAAGACCGAGCTAAGGGTAGCAGATCCTATTGCGATAATGACAAAGTAAATGAGAGCCCGATAGCGCTTTGAAACTGGTACTTTGAAGTTGAATCTTACGTTCAGCCAGAATGCAAAAGCGATTCCGATAACAAGGCCAAACATCTTGGCCTGTGGAAATTCGGTATTAAAGTAATGAAGCCCGCGCATCGTAAAGAGCTCGACACACAGGGAAAGTATTCCGATAAAGATATAATTCAGCAGCAAGCGCTGTCTGTATAATAACTGATAAACAAACGCGTATGCAGTTGGGGAAAGTATCGACTTGAAGACCCGGGAATACGGCAACTTGCGCTGACGGATGAATTTCAGATCCGTCACAGTGGTTTTTTTGTGCTCCATATTCCTGCGTCTCAACAGTCTGGAATACTGGCGACACAGATGCAAGGAAAGAGCGTCGTTTGCCCCCTCCGTATCAGAGACGGCCAGAACCCGGCTATCTCTTCGCTACATTACTGTAATGTAGCTTCGCCGTTTACAATATTGCAATTCCGATCGATTATTGACGGCACTGCACCCCATAATGGGTCGACCGGATCAAGGCCCGGCGACAGCTTCCTATTATTACTTCGCTTTTATGCATTTCACTATCGGTGTGGATTACGGCACCAACTCGGTGCGCGCCATCGTCGTTCGTACAGCGGACGGCAAAGAAATAGGTACATGTGTCACGGATTATCCCAGTGGCAAAGAGGGCATTCTGCTTGACTCTAAGGATCATAATCTGGCCCGACAATATCCCGGCGATTACCTTGCAGGGCTGGAGTCTTCGGTAAAAGGTGCACTGGCGGCCGCTGAGCGGTCGCTGCCGGACTTTTCTCGCGATAAGGTGGTCGGTATCGGAGTGGATACAACCGGCTCAAGTCCCCTGCCCGTTGATTCTGATTTCGTTCCGCTGGCCATGCATACCAAATGGCGCGACAATCTGGCCGCGCAATGCTGGCTGTGGAAAGATCACACCAGCTACGAGGAAGCGGCCCGCATTACGGAACTGGCAGGTCAGCATCGCCCGCAATACATTGCCAAGTGCGGCAATACCTACTCTTCCGAATGGTTCTGGAGCAAGATCTGGCACTGTTTCAACACAGCACCGGACGTGTTTGCCGCCGCACACAGCTGGGTTGAGCTTTCGGATTTTGTGCCCGCAGTGCTTGCCGGAGCCAAAAGCCCGGCCGAAGTAAAGCGCGGCGTATGCGCAGCAGGCCACAAGGCGCTTTACAGCAGCGAATGGGGCGGTCTGCCCGACGCGGAATTTCTTGCGTTGCTGGCGCCCGAACTGGCTGCTCTTCGTGACCGCCTCTACACCACTGCCTACGACGCCTCTCACTCAGCAGGGAATCTTTGCGAAGTGTGGGCGACAAAACTGGGGCTTCCTGCGGGCATCCCTATCGCGATTGGCGAAATGGACGTGCACTACGGGGCGATCGCGTGCGGCGTTTCGGAGGGCACGCTGGTAAAGGTGATGGGCACATCCACCTGCGACTGCGCCGTGGTTCCTGCGGATCGTGTCGTCGCGGATATCCCCGGTATCTGTGGCATCGTCAATGGATCCATCCTGCCCGGGCACTACGGCATTGAGGCGGGCCAGAGTGCGGTGGGCGATATCTTTAAATGGTGGGTTGAAGTTGTATGTCAGAGCGATCCTTCCCTGCATGCCAAACTGACGGCGGAGGTAGCCGCGCAGCGCCCCGGCGAGCACGGCCTTCTGGCGCTGGATTGGAATAACGGTAACCGTACCATCCTGGTTAATCCCATGCTTACCGGCCTGATTCTGGGCCAGACACTCTACACGACGCGTGCTGAAATCTACCGGGCTCTGGTAGAATCCACTGCGTTTGGCGCGCGGGCCATTATTGAGCGGATACGCGAATACGGCGTGCCGATTGAGCGCGTTGTCTGCGCCGGTGGTATTGCGGAAAAGAACGCGGTGCTCATGCAGATTTATGCGGACGTGACGGGATGCGCCATGCAGGTTGCGGGCTCTTCTCAGGCATGTGCACTGGGCTCTGCCATCAGCGCGGCGGTTATCGCAGGGCAGCATGCGGATTTCGCGTCGGCCCAGGCAGCAATGGCATCAGTTAAAGATATCGTCTACACGCCTCGTCCGGAAAACGTAAAGATCTACAACGAGCTCTATGCCCTATACCGGCAGCTGCATGACGCATTCGGCGGCGTGAATCGCCAGGCGGATCTCTCCGGCGTCATGCGCAAGCTGATCCTGATCAAGACCGGCAAGATCTAAGGTGGAATGGACCGCGACGAGCAAACTCACTTTCAACAGCAACACTTCAATTATCTACACCTTCCGTTTCTAACGACATGAGCATTCTCTCCCTGGCCCCATCTGAAATCTGGTTCATTACCGGCACGCAGCACCTCTACGGTGATGAAACGCTGAAACAGGTAGCGGCACATTCGCAAAGCATTGTTTCCGAGTTAAACACCCTGGGCACGCTTCCCCTGAAGCTCGTCTTCAAACCCATTCTGACGAGGCCCGAAGAAATAAAGGCGCTTTGTCTGGAGGCGAATTCCGCCACCCAGTGTGCGGGTCTTATCCTGTGGATGCACACGTTCTCGCCATCCAAAATGTGGATCGGCGGGCTGAGTATTCTGTCGAAGCCGTTTCTGCACCTCCACACGCAGTTCAGCCGCGATCTTCCCTGGTCGGATATCGACATGGACTTCATGAATCTGAACCAGAGTGCCCATGGCGACCGTGAGGCAGGGTTCATACACACCCGCATGCGCCTTAGCCGTAAGGTTGTGACCGGCCATTGGAGCGACGCTGAAGTGCAGGCACGCATTGCCGCATGGATGCGCGTAGCCCGTGCCTGGCATGACTGGCAGGGCGCAAAGTTTGTGCGCTTTGGCGATAACATGCGCTATGTCGCGGTAACGGAAGGCAATAAGGTTTCCGCAGAAGCGAAGTTTGGTTTTTCAGTGAACTACCACGGAGTAGGCGATCTAGTCACGGTTGTAAACGACGTCAGCGATTCGGCTATCGCCAGTCTGGTGGCAGAGTACGAAGAGCGTTATACCGTCGCTGCGGAGCTTCGCAAAGGCGGCGCGCGCCACGAGTCCTTGTGTGATGGCGCACGCATTGAGCTGGGGCTGCGGTCATTCCTGCAAAGCGGTGGTTATAAAGGATTCACCGACACCTTCGAAGATCTTCACGGCCTGAAACAACTGCCGGGTCTTGCAGTTCAGCGCCTTATGGCCGATGGCTACGGATTCGGCGGCGAAGGAGACTGGAAGACTTCGGCGCTGCTGCGTCTGATGAAGGTAATCGCGGCGGATCTGCCTGGCGGCACTTCCTTTATGGAAGATTACACCTACCACCTGGCTCCGGAAGGTCACCTTGTCCTTGGCGCGCACATGCTGGAGATCTGCGAGTCAATCGCGGCCGCAAAACCGTCGCTGGAAATTCACCCGCTTGGTATCGGTGGTAAGGAAGATCCGGTCCGCCTTGTTTTTGACGCGCATCCCGGCGCGGCAATCAATGTTTCGCTGATGGATCTCGGCAACCGGTTCCGCCTGCTGGTCAACGAAGTGGATGTCATCGCTCCGCCCCAGCCGCTGCCAAATCTGCCCGTGGCCCGTGCAGTATGGACCTGCCGACCGGACTTCAAGACAGCATGTACGTCATGGATCTACGCCGGTGGCGCTCACCACACCGGCTTCAGCTATGCGGTAACCACCGAGCACATCGAAGATCTGGCCGAAATTGCAGGGGTGGAACTGGCCATCATCGACGGTGAGACTGATGTAAGATCATTCAGGCAGCAGCTTCGCAACAACGAGCTATATTACCACATAGCCCCCGGCCTTGCCCGACTGTAAGCCCATGAGCATCAGCATTTACCAGAAAATTAAAGAAGAGTGCTGCCAGGCCAACCGCGAATTGCCGCGGCTCGGTCTGGTGGACATCACGTTCGGCAACGTAAGTGTGGCGGATCTGGAGAAACGTGTCTTCGCAATCAAACCAAGCGGCGTTGGCTACGAGGTCCTTCAACCCGAAGACATAGTTGTCGTGAATCTCGAAGATGGAAAAGTTCTGGAGGGCGCCCTCAGATTCTCTTCCGATACTCCCACGCACCGCCGGCTCTTCCTCGGATTTCCCGGTACACGCGCTGTGGTTCATACTCACTCCCGCGATGCGGTGGCGTGGGCGCAGGCCGGCCTCCCCATTCCCTGCTTCGGCACCACTCACGCGGATTACTTTTACGGAGAAGTTCCCGTAACACGCCGCATGACAGGGGAGGAAATCGCCGGCGAATATGAGTGGGAAACCGGTAACGTCATCGTAGAAAGGTTTCAGTCCACAGGGATAGATCCCGCCCAGGTGCCTGCCGTTCTGGTGCATGGGCATGGTCCATTTACCTGGGGTCCGAGCGCCGCAAAAGCGGTCGAGAACGCGCTGGCTTTAGAGATTATTGCCGAAATGGCCGCTAATACGCTGAAGATAAATCCAGAGGCCAAGCCGATCTCCAAGGCCCTGCTGGATAAGCATTTTCTGCGCAAGCACGGGCCGGGTGCGTACTACGGGCAAAGCAAATGATCAGTAGAGACATGTCCTGCACCAGAGACTTCATATGTTCTGGCCAGGAGTATGTCTCTTCGCTGGGACTGGCGACTATAAGATTACGGAATCCCAGTAGCTTCTGGGGATGATAGCAGTCTTTAAGTTCGACATGGTAAGATTGGCGCGGTCGAAGGCGGGAGAGACGATCCAGTACGTAATGACTGCGTCACCTGAGGAGGTGAAGGTGCAGTTGAGGTTTGTGTATTCCTCATTATCATTATCTTCCAGGTTGCCGATACGCAGCCAGGTGCGGCCGGCATCTGGTGAAACTGCGATCGTCAGGGGCGTCCGGCGTCCGTAGTGATGGTGTTTCGGATCGTAATGATCAAGGCCATTCCAGATCAGCATCAGCCAGTCACTGTTACCAATGCGACGGAGGCAAGTGCAGGATTCCGGCGCGGTGAGACCGCTGCACCAGGGCAGTGACCACGTTTCGCCTTCGTCGCGGCTCTCGCACATGAAGACGCTTCCCAGCTGGCTGCGCAGAGACATGATGAGACGTCCGCTCGGCAGCGGAGCAACCGATGCTTCCATGGCTCCGCGCATGGGCAAGTCTACGCACGCAGGAGTTCGGCGCCATGTGTGGCCCTGGTCGGTGCTTGCCCAGATTCCCACCGTGTTATGCTGCTGCCACTGAGTGCCCGATCCGCCGTGAAATGGCACCAGCAGCTTTCCGCCCGGCAGTTGAACGATGCTGGACGTTCCGCCCTGCAGCCACTGTCCCGTGCTGCGGTTCCAGATTGCGCCCGCGTCACTCCAGGTTTTGCCAAGATCGTTAGAGCGGAACAGGCACATGCTGGAAGATGCGTTGCTGTGCGCTCTCAGTGCGGTCAGCAAAAGCTCCCCTGTGGGTAGCAGACATACAGCGGGAGCCTGGATATTCAGGTCTTCAGGATCACGCGTGACAATAACGCGCTCGTCCGCCCAGGTTGCGCCGCGATCACGAGAGATTCGGCAGGCGATATCTGCCTTGCCATAATCGCTCCCGCCTTCCCTGCTTTTGCCGTATCTATGCCATACCACCAGCAGACTGCCGTCCGGTAGCTCGACGACATTGGCGGTATCATTGCGGGGGGAATCCGGATTCGACTCGGCAATGGTGACGTATTGAATAGCGTCTTTGTTCAGTTGCGGCGGGCGATAGAGAATCTGGGACATGCGCTCTATCTATCCGCCGCAGCAACGTACCGCACAAGCGGCAGATTGTGGTCTCAATCGTAGACCAGACTACCGGACCGATGCCAGAGCTTCTTTTGCTGACGGCAGGATGTACCGGGCCATGTTCATGTAGCCGTAATCATTGGGGTGAATGCAGTCCAGGGTGCCTTCGTTATCCGTACCAATGAGTTCCTCACCCGCCAGATAGCTGAGTTTGCCGACGCCGTCATCGCGCACCTTCTCATAAGCCTGGCGGTAGACGGCCCACTTGGCCCGGTGGTGACGCATCGTATCCGGCTTGATCCAGGCATTAGTTACGGGGAAATCCTCAACCAGCAAAACCGGCACATCAGGCCGCGCTGCGCACAGGATACGCAAAAACTTCTCAGCACGCTCCTGCACCAGTTCGGTATGCATGTTGGGAAGCGGATCAATCATGAACAGATCGACGTCCAGCTCGGCAAGAAGCTCGGCCACGGCCTCTTCCATCCGGGCGCTGCCGGAAAAACCAAGATTAATGATCGACCGCCCCAGCATACGGCCAAGAATAGAAGTATGGACCATGCCGGGACGCGATGCGAAAGCACCATGCACGATGGAGGAGCCATAGTAGGCAATGGGCTTAGGTGCTGGAGTGTTCGGACTGGCGCCTCCGGGAAGAGACTGAAACGCGGCCCCGGCAGGAACGCCTATCTGCAGCCGTACCAAAGGATTGCGCAGCGGCGAGTAGAGCAGCCATTTGCGGCGCTGACCTGGAATATTGTTGATGAGGCAAACCTCGGCCTGGGTATATTTGAAGTGCTGGGCAACGCCGGCCCAGCGCCACTGCGTTTCGTCCCAGGCGTATAGATCCAGACCACTAAACGTGGCCTGCGACATATTGGCCTCATTCAGCGGCGTGTCGCGAACCAGCCACTTCGCGTGGATTTCCGGCGCGTCAGTCTCGAAAAAGGTGTGAAAGCCGGTGGGGCTTCGGCTCAGCCTCCATACGGCCGGGGTAACTTTACCTTCAGCGTGGATAGGCAGGCGATCGTAATAGCGATGGGTGGATGTCCAGCCTTTGCCTTCTATGCCCCAGTCGCGCGGGTTATACCAGTCGAGAGCAGCTTTTTGCGTTGCGTTTGCCATATCAGGGATTTACGCCGCAAGGCTACAGAGATGCGTTCGCATTTCCAGAATGTTATTAGGA
>JBGGNE010000341.1:0-5223 GCA_041287705.1 Methylacidiphilales bacterium
GATGGAATCCTTGTTGAGACCAAAGGCATTGTTCTTCAGACGATTGCACAACAGGGCCACTATCCGTTCCCGCGAGCCGGTCACTCCCAGTTTTTCCTGTGTCAGCAGCACCATCAGCTCAATCTCCGGCGTCCGTCCATAAGCGTTGTGTTTCATTAACGCTTCGAGCGCATCCAGAGTCTCTTTCTTGTTGAATCTGAAATTAACAGCCGCATCCATCGCGGCAGCCAGATCGAACGTGGAATAGCCCACAGGCCCAGCACGCAGAACATAAGTAACGTGGCGTTCAATCAGATCGGTCAGGGAGTTAATCTTATCCGTATTGATGAGACTGAGCGGAAGTTCGCTCCGTCGAGGATCCACCAGGCTCAGCTTTCCATTCACTTCCCTGAGCAAAAAGAGCCGGCGACTCAGCAGTTCGTCCCGGCGTGTCAGCACCTGATTGGCGTGGATGGGGGTCATCGTAAAGATGACTTCCTCCGGCTTTTCGTACCATACCTCTATCTCCGCTACAGCGGGGCATTTACCCTTCAGTGTTCTCTCTACGGCTACGGTAAGAATGGCGGTGCGAACCGGGCGAACGAAGTCGTCAACATCGCTGACAGGCAAAGACCGCGTCGGGCTGACCGTTTCAGCGCGAATGCCGGTGATATTCCCTGTAATAATCACGTCAGCGCGCTTCAGCAACTCGGGATCCGGCGCGCGATTGGGTCTCGCCATAGGCGCAATAAGCCTGGCATGTGCAGTGAGGGCAGTCGCGCCAGACAGCAGCAGCAACGTTAAAAGAGCAAGATTCAGCAGAGAGAGTAGACGCATAAAACAGATATCTTTCGTAATCTAATGCGCATCACGTCCTCACACAAGGCTCTGTCTGATCCGAAAGATTACTGAGCTTTGATACCGTTAGTGAATTCCTCTTTGCCTTTGTATACGTGGCAATTGACATAGCCCCGGCCGCTGATCTCACTCCATTTGCGGGCAATGGTTCGGGCGGCTTCGGTCAGATCCGCGCGGGCGGTGGCACGGGCGTATTTCTCTGGCGGAAATTCCACAAAGATGGAAGGTCCTTCCACACGCAGCGAGGTAATTCCAAACTGCTTCCTGGCGTAATCCAGGAGCACTGACTGGGAATCGGTCGGCTGAAAAGAGAAAGACGAGGAGGATTTAGCAGGATCAGGAGCAGGCGTCGGCACAGGCACAGGCGATGTCGAAGGCGTATTGACCTCCAGTGGAATCTCGGACGCGGAGGCAGGTATTGGCGCTGGGCCGGGATTTGAGGCGATTCCGGGCGGTGATGCTGTACGATCCGACTGCCCCAGAATAGTGAGTACGATAATGCTGACAATGCTCAGGACGGTCAGCCCCACAAAGCCGCAGCCCAGAAAGAACACAACAGTGCGCACATCGCGCAACAGCGAGGATGTGATGGACACGGGCGGAACAGGCCGCTTCATTGCCGGTGCCGGGAAAGTCCTGGAAGATTCCTGGCATCGCTGCTGAGGCTGGGCGGAAACCGTACGGCGTTTCAGCATCGCCTTTAATATGGAGCCCAGCCCGCGGAAAACGGCCCTGTCGGTTCTTTTCCGGGCTTCCTTGTACTTCATGGGCGTGTAATCCGGCATAAGCGATGAGCGATTTGCGGTGCCATTTTGACCATGCTGGTGATTAAAAATCGAGTTTAATTCGTCTCCTGTGCGTCGATTTTGGCGATATAAACACTTTCTGATGTATAGGCGAAAATGTTGTGCATAGTGATATGAACTTTTCACTTTCCCGGACGATACAGCAGGCACTCTTTCGTGCACCTCCGGAACAGAATCAGGGCGGCTTACGAGAGAGGGGGGACATCAGCTGTATTTAATGTGTGTGCATCGTATTTTAACCTCCGCCTAGTAGTCTTTGCCTTAGACGACAGTTTGGCTGCATCCCTGTTGTCTACGCACGGTTTCGCAATACCGTTCCATCCGGCCAACTCGGCTTTGTCGCACTGAATCTCTTTTCACTTCAACGTTCCGCCTCCATGAAACTGCACGCCTTGCTTAAACCTTTTCGTCTCGTGGCCGCCCGCGTAATGCCTGTCTTCGGCCACCGGCCCCGACAGGGCAGCGCGTTGCTTATCTGTCTGGCGTTCGTGGCGCTGATGACGTTGCTGGTCATCAGTTTCCTTGTTATGGCACGTGTTGAGCGCACTACGTCCAACCTCGCCATGGATCGCGTGCAGGCAGAACTGCTGGCCGACTTTGCCGCGGATACTGCAGTGGAAAAGCTGCGTGAAGCGATCGATTCCGGCCGCGTGTTCAATGCCTCTTACTTCACTACGTGGGCCTCCGAGCCTGGGCGCATCCATATCTTTAAAGTAACGCAGGGCACCGGGGATATTACGCACAGCGAGGTCCCTCTCTTCTCCGCTATGCCTGGTGCGGACAGCACCACGACGCCCAATCTGAATAATATCGATCTGAATGAGGCGTCGCTTTCCGGCATTCACCCCATTACCGGCAAGACACCCGGCACAATGAAAGTAGGCTGGAACAACATTCTGGCCGATCCCTCCAAGGCGGCGAGTGCCTCCAACACCATTGTGGGCCGCATAGCCTATTGGGTGGATGATGAGAGCTGCAAGATCAACATCAATACCGCTGATGGCAGTCATAAGAACGACACGCCCGCCACGCAGAACGCCGCCCAGAAGTACAGCTATGGGTTTGGCGTGCCGTCGGAGATAAGCCTGCAGGCGCTGGATGGCATCAGCAGCGCGGCTCTGGCTGATACCATGGCCACGTATGCGGCCACTAACAATTTCAACTCGATCAGTGAGGCCGGACAGGTTGCCGGAGTGCCTTCGGACTTCCTGGCACGCAACAAATTCTCCATCACCCACAGCAGCCGCAGCCCGGATCTGAACATGTGGGGAGAACCTCGCATCCATCTTTTCCCTGTCAACCGCCTGGCCGCTGCACCTCTGCGGGTGCTGAACTGGATGCTTGGACCGTACGGTGGCAATAATGTGGACAGCCCCAGCAATCAATGTGGCGCCGGCACGGACGTGATCAAGACCAACGTCGCGGGCGGAATTGTGGACCACATCTACCCTACCAGCAAGCAGCTGCCGCTGATGGTGATGCCGGGCTCTCCTTCCACCAGCGTCGATCTTCCCCAGCACGCAGCCACAACGGATACGATTGGCAACAGCAGTTCCACCAACTGGGCGTTCGGTATGCGCATTGCCCGTTACCTTCAGGGCTACAACAGTCAGGGCCAGACCATCACATGGCCGAAATTCCCCGGTGCTAACGTCAATGGCTTTGCCGGCAAGTACAGCCTGCGCCAGATCGACAGTATTACGCTGCAGATTGCGGATGTTGTCACCCGCTGCATCATGCCGGACCAGTTCCGCGGCTACAGCCTGTGCTCTTATCTCTATAAAGGTTTCCTGAGCGGTGAAATGGTTTCGGGCACGAACCGTAACATGAAGCTTACGGAGGTGAATCTGATTGCCGAGGCTATCGCAGGCAGTATCCCGCAGCTCAAGTTTACTCTGCGGTTTGAGTACTATTTCCCGAAATACTATGAGGGAGCGCCGCTCGATTACTTTGGCAGCGCCGTCAGTCAGTGGCGCGTGGGCAGCAACAGCTCGGGCAATGATTATATGAACCGTATTGATGCTCCTGTTTCGGAGCTAGGCACACTGCCCTACTGGCACGCTAACCAGCTTCGCTTTCTTGATCAGAACGGCGTCCACTCGGGCATCGACATGACTGGCTACCCGAAAAAGAATGCCGATGGCACCAGCTTCTTTGATCTCGACCAGCCAAACGCCGCGATCTACCATCCCTATCTGCTGGATACGGCCACAGGCAAGTACACCGGCGCCAACGTTATCACCACGGATACCCGCCCCGCCTATCAGGGTGCCAGCCCGTTCAATGGCGATAACCTGATCGCTTCCGCGCCGGGAATTTATTCCCTGGGCATCTTCCGCAACGTCATTGCCCGTTCCAGCAAACCTGGCATTACCAGCTTCGTCATGGACGGCGGTATCAGCTTTACCAGTCACAACGAGTCCGGCGGTTATCCCTGGGAGATTGCTCCTATGGACGCCCTTCGCGGACCTGATTATTCCGGCGAAGCCATTGCGGATATCAAAACTAACATCATGGACGGCGTCATACCCGTCAACTTTGTCGCCGCAGTCCCCAGCAAGCACGAGTACTCACTTCGCGTAGCCGATCCACTGGTCAATAAATTCCCCGGCGACTGGCTGTCCGAACTGGATCCTGCCCCCTCTCACCAGACATGGCGCCCACCCAACAGCGGTAACTCCAACGCCCGGCCGTACCAGCGCGGTGGCACTGCCGCGCGCGATCCCTACTTCACCAAGATTGCTTCCGTGCTTCCTCTGCAGGATCCCATCGACCTGGATGGAGATAACCCCGAGTTTAAACCCAGCGGCGGTGGCGATCCGCTCTCCCTGTGGCTGCCCCGGCAGGATCTGCGCATACCCAAGCAATCCCGTTTTCCCAGTGTTGGCGCGCTCAATACCATCCGCACGGGCATGATTCCCGATAACTTCAACACGGGTAATCTGAAAGTAAACAAGGGCACCCCGTGGCGTTGCCTCTGCTTCGATGCCTCAACCGGCTCCGGTCAGGCTACCAGTAAAGGCAGCTATCCCGACTGGGCAATGCTGGATCTTTTCACCGTCCCCTTCATGCCGCAGGCCCCTGAAACGCTGCCTGGTGCTGCCACTACTCCCAGCGCCAATCCCAAGCCATTCCGCAAGCTTACCACCGGCGGCAGTACGGAGGGACGCCTCAATATCAATAACCCCCGCGTGCCGTACCCCTTTGCTGAAACAGCCCCGGGCGTTGTTCAGAGCGGCCCGGAACGTACTACCCCTCTGCAGGCGCTTTTCCTTAACACCCAGATCTCCCGCAATTATCAGGGTAACAGCGATCCCATCTACGAGACGCTGAGCGCTTCCGATGCTTTGACGCTGGCCAACGCGGTCAACTCTTACCTCAGCAGCAATGGCCCCTTCATGCTGCCTGGTCAGCTGGCCAATGTGCCGGAGGTTGCCGCCTATACCTACCGTGGTGTGGCCGCCAACGCACAGACTCGTAACGACCTGATGGCCAAAGTTGTAGGTGCGACCACGACACAGAGCAATACCTTCAGCATCTGGGTCGTCACCCAGACGATCAAGAAAGCTCCGCAAAATCC
>JBGGNE010000342.1:0-13400 GCA_041287705.1 Methylacidiphilales bacterium
GGAAGTCTGCGTGGCGGAAGCAGGAGCGGGCGCTGTTGTTTCAGCCAGAACGGGCGTCGCGATTACGGCCAGTATCAAAAGTACTGCGGCCAAAATCTGTTGCAGCTGCGGTTGCAGTGCAAGCGTTTCCCGCCGGCGGCCGGCCGTACAGGACTGAGGATGAAGCGACGACGTCATGGTGAGGTGTAGGAAAGGGGAACGGGGCGTGAAGGGTACCGCGTGTTGTGGCGCAGGTAAAGGAAAGGGGGGAAGCGAAAGAAAGAATGGCTAATGCTGGTGGTTACATTCAGGTCTTATGATTATTCTCAGGGATCTTCTTCCCTTCATCTCTTCGGCCTTTCGCTGAAAGCCGGGAAGAGAGAAGGGATGTATTATAGAGGGCGAGGAACAGATGGGGCGGTGCCGCCGGGTATGCTGCCGCTCCTCTGTAACTGCAGGCCGCTATTTGGTGCCAGTGCCTTTATCCGTTACGATGGCGGAAGCCTGATCGATCTGAGGGACGAGTTTATCCGCCATTTCTTTGGCCTGAGCAGCCAGCTCATCTATCTGTGCTGGAGTGATGGATTTGCCAAGTTTGGCTTCCTTCTCCGCAACCTTCTCGATGAAGCCCAGGATGTTCTTGAAGCCATTATCGATCGATTTGGCCAAAGCTTTATCCTTGGCTTCCACATTGGGCTGCACAGCGGCGTAGGTGGTGCTTACGCTGGTCATGATGCCCTTCATATCGCTGACGCGGCTTACGGCGGCGAAGAGACCGGATTTGTCATCCGTGTAACGGCTTTCCTTCCAGTCATCAAAGTAACCGGAAAGGGTCGGCGTCATGGTGATAAGGATACCGAAGCAGTCGGGCAGGGAGGGCGCCCATTCGTTGCCGCTGGCGATCAGTTGCGAGATTTTGGCGTGAGCCGCGGCAGCCGTAGCATTGATAACGACGGGATCGGGCAGCAACTCGTCTTTGCCTTCGATCTTGACCTTCTGGCAGAACTCCTCGCTCTTGCCCCACAGGCTGGGCGCCATTATGTAAGTAAAGAGGCTGCCTTTGCCTTCGATCTTCTTGCCGCCGCCGAGATCCAGCGTAACGGGTGCGGTGGGAGTTTCGGAGGTGGCCTTATCGGCGGGGACGCCACTGTCGAGGTAAACGTCGTAGGCGACCATGCTTTCTACGCCGGCTACAATGCCTTCCACCGTTTCATAGCCAAAGCTGTCCAGCGCGTTGTAGTCATCCTGCAGGGTGGAGATGAGTTTGCGAAGCTCCGCAGGGGAAGCGGCGGCGGCTTTGTCCAGTCCACCGGCTTTATCAATGAAAGCGGCGTAGGCGGCAGCATTTTTAACATAGAGCTCGGAAGCCTTGCCCATCCTGGCAAGACGTGATGTCAGATACTCTTTCAGCTTGGAGAATCGGGCTGCGGTGGCGGTATCCAGAGGGGCAGGCGCGGAGGCTGTGGCAGGGGCATCGGCGGCGCACAGGGAAAGTGGTGAAGCGATACCAGCAAAGCCGGTCAGCAGAATGCCGAAGGCGACTGCCCGCAGCGTACAACCGTTATTTTTCATCTGTAATAAGCTACGCTCATACTGTCCTCCCTGCTGGCGTAGCATTGCCATACTTTAGCGATCTGTTGCGCTGGCTTTCCGAGGTAAACATGCGCAACAAGGGGCGCATCCCAGAGGCGGAGGGCCTCCGGCGAGAATGCACTATTAGCGGTGAATTGCGCTTGTGTTGAGCCCTGATGCCTGGTCCGCAAGAAATGTCTTCATCCCGGTTGACTCCGGCATCGTGGTTTTGTACGGTGATCTCATGGACCGTGTTAGTATGAACGCTTCCGCGCCGGATTCTCCCCGGGCTGCCAAACCGCATGCCCGCGGAGCGCCATCCAATCCGGCGGGGCGTTTCGAGTCCATACAGTATGATCATACGGCACTGGACGATCCACCTCTGCATTCGGATGAGTGGCCCATGGAGCCTGGTGCTGGAACGGATCCCGATAATCCGGATCACGCTGTTGCGGATGATTGCTCGAAGCCGGCATTGAAGACACGTTTTTACCGGGATCTCAGCAACACCATTATCAACTACAACGACAGCCCGGATATAGGTTTCCGGGCAAGTCTTAACGCCTATCGCGGTTGTGAACATGGGTGCGCGTACTGCTACGCCCGCCCTACACATGAGTACCTGGGCTGGTCCGCCGGGCTGGACTTCGAGAGCAAAATCCTGGTGAAAGAGCGCGCGCCGGAGCTTCTTCGCGAGGCGTTGAATGCCCCGAAGTGGGAACCGCAGGTGATCGCCATGAGCGGCGTTACGGACTGCTATCAGCCTGCCGAGCGGCATTTTCAGCTTACGCGGCGTTGCCTGGAGGTTCTGGGCGAGTTCCGTAATCCCGTCGGTATCGTCACCAAGAACCACCTCGTCACGCGCGATATCGATCTGCTGAGCGAACTGGCTTCCCATCGCGCCGTCGTTGTCTACGTCTCCATCACGACACTGGATGCCCGGCTGGCGCGCAGTATGGAGCCGCGCACGTCATCCCCTGCGCATCGACTGGATGCGGTGCGGCGTCTGACCGAAGCGGGCATCCCTGTTGGCGTGATGATGGCACCCATCATTCCCGGTCTTACGGATCACGAAATACTCCCGCTGTTGCAGGCCGCCAAAGATGCCGGTGCACAGGCTGCCGGCTATACCGCTTTGCGGTTGCCCTATGGGGTTAAAGACATCTTTGTGGAGTGGCTCGAAAAGCACTTCCCGGAAAAGCGCGATCGCGTCGTTTCCCGCATTCTGGAACTGCGTGGCGGCAAGCTGAATCAACACGACTGGGCCACCCGCATGAAAGGCTCGGGCCTCTGGGCCGAGCAGATCCGACATATCTTCGATGTGGCCAAACGCCGCGCGGGCATCGGTACGCACGCCAATCTGTCCAGCGCGTCGTTTCGCCGCCGTCCCAATCAGATGGAGCTTTGGCCGATGTGACCGGCTACACATTCCGCTTGTCCTGAGCCGATCTCATTCCGTTAGCCCTCTCTTACCCCTACTTCCAGCGGGCGAGTATGAGCTCCTCTTTCCCTTCTTCCCCGCGCTTGAAGAAGCCGAGCTTCAAATCATCGTACAGTTCGTGAGCGATTGCTGTTTCGCCATCCTTCCAGTGAAAGCGACGGCCCGGACCCTGAAACGTCAGATTGGGCTTCACCGCGTAGATCTGATTATCTCCATCTTCAACCAGCATGCTGATACCATCCGCAGCGATGTTGCCCTTGCAGCTTGCTTCCAGGTCGGCCATGTATCTGCCTCTGGAGTCCAGAACCCACAGACAGCTTGTGCTCAGAAAAGACTTATCTGCGAAATCTCCTCCATCTTTGGCAATGCTTTCACCGCCTTCCACCCAAACCTGATTCGTGCCGGGCCAGAAGCCAAACTGCCCGCCGCTGGGAATTGTAATCTCGTTATCGTTAAACCAGGATTCATCGTCCATTCCACACCCTGCGGCCGGCGGGGGGCGACGTTGAACATTGTAGTCGGGATAACCGCATTCAAAGCCGTGCGAAGCCACGTGCATATGGATAGTGCGATCGCCCTTCGAGTTCGGCACATTCTGCACGCAGTAGTAACCACGCGGACCCAGGGCGCCTGGGTAGCTCAGCGTCCAGGGCGTAGCGCCCTTCGGCAACGGGGATGACTTGCCGAGCGGCGTTACCGTCACATAGCCGTATCCGCCCTCTGTACCCAGGCTCATGATCCAACTGAGCCCATTGCGCGTACTGCGGGCCCAGCCAATCGAAGGATTGTTGCTCCTCCAGAGTTCAGAATCACTTTTTGGCGCAGGCTGCAAATCAGGGATTTTGAGTTCCCACATCGGCTTGCCTTGTGCAGAAAAACCGTACAGCGCACGGTCCATATCCCATAATTCGGTGGTAATATAGCAGCCATCTGGCAAAAAGGCGCCGTACCATTCGCGTCCGGTGCCTTCCTTATCGCGGCGCTTTATCGTGACGTGATTCAGTTGCTTTCCCGTGCTATCCAGCAGCCAGCCTTCGGTGGGGAGCCAAACTTCTATCCGGTCCCTGGTGATACGGCGCACAACCGCATCTATGTTGACCCACCTGCCTTTTGTCTTGAACGGAAAGGTTGCCACGTGCATCAGCCGGACATCGCGCACTTTATCTGGAAGAGGAATGCTGCGCCGGGGGATTCCGTTCCGGCTGAGTTCAGCCACCATACGATCCTCCTCAAGCCTGATTGCGGTATGCTGGATCGCACTGGCAAGCTCGCTACGCTTTACGGGATTCTTTTCGGCACGCCATTCTTTAAGCGTGTTGTGCAGGGCCACTCTTTCTTCGGCTTCCGTCGGCCCGGTTTCCGTTTTAGCTTCTGCCTGCTGGGGCGCCGTTGCGGACGAAACGGAACTCGGTTCGGGTTTCTGGGCCGCAGCCGGCGAGACGGCGCATGTAATCAGTGCGAGAAAGGCAGAAGCAAGTAAGGCCACCCGCACGAAGGCGGCGTTACCAGTCAAATCAGGTCGTGGAAACAGGAGGCCAACCAGAGAGCGCATGAACGGGAGTCGCAGTGGCTGCCTGCAATCTTACAGCATTTTGCGGAGAATCCTTAATGCTTGTTGGCGCGCCACAGCAGGATGAAGCCGAGCGTCTGAAACATAATGTTCGGCATCCAGATCAGCAGGTCGGGGTAGGCGTTGATCTGATTCTTCAACGCTTCGGCAACGGACATGATGGCCCAGTAGCTGAAGAAAATCGTGACGGCCAGAGCGACACCCACCGATGTTTCGCGGCGCTGAGCCTGAATGGCGAGAGGAATGCCGACCAGCACGCAGGTAAAGCAAGAGAACGAGAACGCCAGGCGCTTCTGGTACTCCGTCAGATACGGCGTCGGGTTGATCGTCGCGATTTCCTTGTCGCTCATCAGCATGTTATGGATTTCCATGAGCGTAAGGCGGCTGGCGCTGCGGCTGCGCACGCGTTCCAGAAAGTTAGAGAGCGAGAGCGGCAGGCTGTACTCTTCGGCCTTCGCCGCCGGCTTGAACTTGGCGATATCCGCGGGTTCCACGGAGTCGCGGTCTTCCTGGCGGGCATTCTTCAGCACAATCAGGAGCTGCTGATTGCGGCGGTCGGGGCGAATATTGCCTTCTTCCGCGCGCACATAGCGAAACACCTGATTCTTGTCGTTCATCTGCCAGATGTGTACATCCTGCAGAGTCGCTCCCGACTTTTTCCCCACCCAGATCTTCATGCCGGGAAAGCGATCAATCGCGGACTCCGCGGCAAAGAACGCCATGGGGGTAGTGGTCGCCAGCTGATAGCCGATCTCGCGGAATTCGTTGCGGCAGACCGGTGCCAGGTAAGCATTAATGGTAAGGCTCAGCACGCTGAACGACAGCGAGATGAGGATGGCGGGGGCAGCGATCCAGAAGATACCGATACCGCTGGCCTTCAGCGCCAGGATTTCGCGATCCTGCGACATGCGGCCATAGACGAGCAAAACGCTGAGCAGAATCCCGGACGGCAGAGTAAAGATGAGCGCGAAGGGGATGAGAAGAACAACCAGCTTGAAAATGATCCAGACAGAAACCTCGCTATACAGCAGCATCTCGAACACGTCCTTGAAGACGTTGACCAGCACGAGCAGGAAGGTAAGCACCGAAACGGTGGCAAACGCGACGCTGAAGATTTCGCGGAAAAGGTAGGCGTAGATAGTGCGCATTAGGGGTGGAGAATTCCGGCGATTTCCGCGTTGGGTACAAGCACTCTAGAGGTTCCTCACCAGATATCAAGCAGGCAGGATGGCAAGCTGTCAGGGGTGGGAAGGGAATCAGTCCGACGCTTTTCCATTTATCGGACCCTCTTTAGGCAGCACTGCTTCCATGGCACTCAGACCATGGCGCACCGACATTTGCCACAGGAGATAGACGCCGCTCATGCCTGCCCAGCTTGCCAGCATGGTGGCGTAGAAGAAGCGCTGACCCTCGGGAACAGTGCGACCCGCTTCCAGCGCGCCGGCTATGAAGAAGAAGAGCCAGACGCAGGCCCAGTGAAGGCTGCAGGCAACATGAAATCGCTCGGGGCGGGCGAGAAGCGTGGCCATTTTGGACTCGCCCAGCGGCTGGCCAAAAGCATCCTCCAGCCGGGCGGTAACCAGCACATCGCCATCCAGCAATTGATTCAGCCGCTCCTCCAGCTTTGCGGCGCAGAATCGCGAAAACTCAATGTTATGCAGGATGAAGGCCGCCTGCACCCCGCTGCTCACGACCAGAAACGGCAGCAGCGCGGTAATGCTGGGGAATAGCGTCGAACCCGCAATGTAGATCCCCAGAAGAGTCCCAGCGGACAGGCACAGCCACGCAAAGAGCCGCGCCTCAAGCCTGGCCTGACCAGTACGGGCTGTCTCCAACTGCCGTGTCAGTGCGTCATAACGCAGCCGCAACATGGTATCGGTAGCACCCGGGTGTGAAAGCAAGGGCGCGGGCGTGGGTGAAAGCGCTGGCGCTGGCGTCGTAGGGAGCGTCTCCATGACATCTCGCGATTCAGGGCTCGAAGGGGCGCTCCTGAAGCGACATGGGTTTGCGCGCTGCCGGCTCAGCGGCAGGCGTGTTGGACGTAGGTGCGCCAGGAGCTTCTGAAGTACTAAGGCTGGATGAGGGGACGGATGTCGTCGAAATCAGCGTGCCGCCCCGCGCTTTGCCCGTGCCACTCGCTGGTGCGGGCGCAGACGCAGCCGAAGGCGTGGCTGTTGCGGCAGATGTGGGGGATGGGGCAGTTTCGGACGCGGGCGCAGGAGTTGGGGCAGGCGCGGGCACTGGAACCGACGCCGCGTTGGTCAGCGGAGCGGGTTCCGGCAGCGTAGCGGGGGCGTTTGGCTCGGCGCGTACAGGTGCCGGGGCGGGGCGCGACTTCAGTTTGGGATCGGGCCGCTCAATAAAGACGTCCACCTGCTGGCCCACGTAAATGGCAAAAGCCTCCGGACGGTCGAATGACAGGATAATCTCCAGTACGCGCGTATCCACACGCTCCGAGTTATCCCCCGTCAGCGAGCGCTTCGGCATGATGAAAGGCTCAATGCGCACGAAATCCAGCGGAATAGGGTTATCCGTCGTGCCCTTCAGGTAGGCCACTGCTTTCTGATGCGCCAGCACCAGCGGCGCGTTCTGCTCATCGACATCCGCGCGAACCTGCAGGCGCGTCGTGCTGCCCATCATCATCAGCGGATCATTAGGATTCGTGTTTGCAAACTCACCTTCGCGAATATTCACCTGCAGTACCGTGCCATCTCGCGGAGCCCGCACTGTCAGAATCTCCAGCTCCGTCTCGGCCTGCTGCACCTGTGCCTTCGAGAGCTCAATATCAATCTCCTGCTTCGCCACGCGGCTCAGGGCGGCTTTCAGCAGGTACTCTTTGCGGCGAAACTCGTCGGTGCTCGCCACCTTGTCGCGCTCCAGGCGGGCGGTGCGATCATATGTATCGCGCGCATCGGCCACCAGAATCCGCTCCGTCTCCAGGGCTGCCTGTAGCGAGCGCAGTTGCAGACGCGTTGTTGCCAGCTTGGCCGAAGCCTCGCGGTCATCAAGAAGCATCAGCGGATCGCCCTTTTTGACCACCGAACCCACCTCGACAAAAACCTTGCGCACCAGTCCGGCCCGCACGCAGCCGATCTTCACGTTCTCGCGCACAGCTTCAACAATGCCGCTGGCTGCCACACTAAAGGGAAACGGCGAACGGGTAGGCGGGGCGACCGGCACAGGAGGGGGCGGTGTTTGCCGTATTCTGCCCACAAGCAGCACTGCCCCGACAATCCCGGCCAGTGCCAGGTAAAATGAAAAACTGCGAAAGAGCATAGAATAAAAGCAATGCGTACAGCCGGCTTTCCCCACAGCAGCCCGGATCCCGGCGCAAATGTACCTCACCCTAGCGTCGCCCGGCCCGACTGCAACGCGAAATCGCGTAAGTAATGTCTGGGGGGAGCGATTCAAAGTGGAGCAAAGGAGCGAGAATATCGGCAATAACAATCCAATGTTCCACCTCTTCTTGGTCTCCCCTTGGTACCCTCTTTGTATCTTCGTGGTGAAATCCCCTGTCTTTTCCATTCTGCATCGTTTGCGTCTGCGAAAGGGGGAATTTTTTACCACGAAGATACAAAGAGGGTACCAAGGGGGGACCAAGAAGAGGCGGAAGGAAATGGGTAATATAGTGTTAAGAAAAACTTGATGCCTTTTTTAGCTCCACTTTGAATCGCACCCATGTCTGGGATGCCCGGAGCGAAATGACCTTTTAACATGCCACTGGCTGTAACAAGCGTTTCAGGATTTAACTTAACACTACACCGCAACTTCTGCCTTTAGGAGTCTCCGGAAAATAACCTGCACAACTTGAGCCGCCGCTTTTGAGCGAGAGCAGCGTTGGAATTCCGGTCAGCGCCTTAATCTAATGCACTCCCTTCATTCCGCCTTGCTCTCATCTCAAAATCAACGACTTAAGTTGCACAGTTTATTTTCCGGAGACTCCTTAGATTCTTCAAATTGCGAATTTTTAATGATAAAGAGCGAATGCTTTCCCGTATTTCAAGCGGTCTTCGGATACCATATATGCAAACCTGAGGTGTAGAAGTGTCAGGCGCTGTAATCGATACGCTTCCGATTTGAAATACTTTATCAAGCATGGTTTGCGAAACTGAAGTGTCCCGGACACGAAATAATTCGATCTCTACAATGGCAACTGCAAAGAGACCGCTTTTTAATATAAGGCGCTCATTAGTCAGCCGGTAAGATGATCCGTAAACCTGCATAGCCTTTGCAGTGATCCAGGCTATAAGGATTATAGAAGCACCTGCAGCAAAATAGAAGTATGGCGTTGATCTGGAGCTAACCGCAATAAAGGAACATATGAAGACAAACACTCCCAATAGCGCATATTGTATGGTAAAGGCCCGCTGACTTGGGCGGCCTTCCCAGATTAACTGCTCACTGGAATCGCTGGTAGCAGGTACTGAAGGGGAAGTCCGCTCTACATTTTCCGGGGTATGAGCGGCGAGGATATCAGCCGCGGGAAGCCATGTTACTCCCGTATCCCGAGACAGCCGGTCCCTGGGGGATAGCTTGCCCAGAGTTTCAAGCCCCTTTAGCTGATCCAGGGTATATGGTCCCTCAGGGATATTATGTCGCCAGATATGAAAGGTAGAACTCATTTTTAATTACATAAAATATACGATCTGTTGAAATTAAATCAACAGGCTATTTCGCGCACCTCAGACATGTTTTTAATCTGCAGATCCGTGTCGGAGTGCTGAAGATTTAGAAAAAGCGCTCCCCGCTGGATTCGAACCAGCGCTCTACGGTTTAGAAGACCGTTGCTTTATCCGCTAAGCTAGGGGAGCCGGGGTGGGACTAGAGAATTTCGGACGATACGGCTGAGTTACGGATTCGTAATGCGAAAACACTATTTCTCAGCGCTGGAAGCATAGCGAATGGCGATGCGGCAGGCAAGCGCAGAGTTGCGGTTCGCGATATTTTCGGGCTTTCAGCCTGTCGTCATCTGCCCCGCCGCATCCAGCTTCAGAGTGCCGATTCTAAGCTGGAAGAACTGGAGACAGTACCGGGACGGACGCTGCCCAGGCAGTAGAGAAGTTCGGCCAGGGTCCAGTTGCCGCCTTTGCCCAGAACGGGGAGAGCTTCGGGACCGAGTTCCACTACCAGGTGACTGAGAGTGCGGCGGACTCGGGTGAGGTGTAGTTGCGACTGGGGAACGCGGATCGAGCGGCGCAGCCACTGGGCGGTGGCTTCGATGGCCCAGGGATACCAGTGAAAGTTGATCGCTTCGGTATTGGCCGTGGGCTTCATTTCATTGCCGACGGGCATCATGACAATGTAGCTGAACTCGCCGGTGGTGACGGGATAGCTGAGGTTGCGGCCCTCGCAGCGGATGAGGTGGGCGGTGATGTCCTGAGTCATCTGCTTCGGCAGCGGGGGGATGGCGCCGTCGTTTTCGGCGCGCAGCAACAGGGCGTAGATCTGGAGCGTCAAGCCGTCCAGCGAGCGGTTTTCTTCTTCGCGATCGTCCGATTGCCAGCCGGGGAAATCCAGATCGTGCTCGTAGCCGCGGATGAGCAGCGCGGCGGTGTCGCGCAGAAGCTCGTCGCGACGCTCGATGCTGCCGCCCCAGGCCAGACCGGATTGACGCGCCTCCAACAGAGCCATCAGCATCAGCGTACTGGTGTAGTGGCTGTAGCGTTTTTTATCCTGCTGACGCGGATACATGGCCCAGGCGCCGGGGATTTCTCCGGCGTCGTGCAGCTCCATGACCTGAGTAATGGTAGCCCACTCGATGGCCAGGGCTTCGCGCTGCTTGTCGAGCTCCGGCGCGGGCAGGGGCTTCAGCAGGATCTCGGAGCGCCCCGACGCGGCGGCCACTGCCGTGCAGATCCACGCGCCGATTTCGCCCTGCGTGGGATTGCCGAGCTTGTTGGCTTCATTCCAACCGATGGGCGCGCCCGATTCCATACGCAGTATGCCGGGCTCAAAGAGCCGTTTCAGACCCCGCAGAATGATGGCGCCGTCCGCAGAGGTGAGGTCGGGGTTGCGCGAAATGGCGCTGAGAATCTGGCCGCTGTTCCAGTAAGTTGGTTCAGTGGCCGCGCTTGAGGCGGCTTTTCGGCTTTTGGGTTCGGCGTTGGTGTAAAGGTCGTCGGAAAGGCGGTACTCGGCGAATTTCGTCATCAGGTCCGCGCGTTGTCGGGCTGCGGCCTGGCAGACAGTGGCAGCGCCGGCGGGGCGGCGCAGCACGCTGAGCTGCTCACTGTCCAGATAGTTGCGAATATCCTGTGCCGCGGGGATCATGAGGCCGGAATCCGCAGCCAGAACATACAGCGGCACCAGCGCGATAACGGCGGCAATCTGCAGGCTGAGCTTAAGGATATAGCGCCGGCGGCGCAGTTTCTCGCGTTGCAGCAGGGTGTCAAGTCCCACCTCCAGCATACCGGCCAGTACCTTTAGCGAGGCGTTGTGCGGACCATCTTTGCCGGGACGGGCGTCGGCCGCTATGGGGTCAAGCGCAATGCTGGTATCGATCGTGCCATCCTCACGCAGCGGGTGGCGCAGTGCGGGTGGAAAGCAGTCCTGAGGGCCGCCGGCGTCCTTGGGTTCTCCCTCAAGAATGATGGCCAGGATGCGGTCACGGCGCCCCATGAGCTTGAAACGGCGGATCTCCTCATTAACGTAGACGGACTTGGCGCTGCGGGGGCTGCACAGTACGATGATATAGCGGGAGGCGGTGAGCGCAGCCTGAATTTTTTCGTTCAGGTCATGTCCGCTGGCCAGCTCGTCTCGATCGCGAAAGATGGGGATGAGACGCCGGGGCAGGGGACCATCGCGGTGGGGTTTACCGACCAGAGTGGCAGGCACGCGATAGGTTTCGAGCGTGCGATGCAGCCAGGAAGCGCCCTTTTCATCGCTATGGCTATAGCTGATAAAGGCCCAGTAGGAAAAGTGAGCGGCGCCGGTGCCGGCAGCGACCGTGGAGCTAAGGGTGGCGGAAGTATCACCTGTGGATGCGCCGGAAGTCACTGGCTGGGAGGAGGATGCAGGGGCGCTCATGGTGATGCGGCGGATAAAGGGAGGCGGTTTCCCGGTAGAATGGAAGGATTGTAAGTTGTTGTCAAAAGAGAAGACGCGCGGGGTTGTGGAACTTGGCGCTGTTCGTGCGGGCGCGCCGTGCGTGACTTTGTAGGCACAAGGTGATAGTTTATTCTCCGGAGACTCCTTACTCTATATCTTTTCCACGAAAGCTATAGAGCCAACAGACTCACCATAATGACGAACATGCCGCACAAGCCAGATCTGGATGCCTACTTCAAGCGCATTGGCTACACAGGTTCCCGCGAGCCTACTCTGGAGACGCTCAATGACCTTCTGATGGCGCATGTTACCACTGTTCCATTTGAGAATCTGGATGTGTTGCTGGGCCGTGGTATATGCATTGAAGCAGCAGTGGTAGAGAAAAAGCTGGTTGTGGAGCATCGCGGCGGTTATTGCTTTGAGCAGAACGGGCATTTCATCCGCGTGCTGGAGGCGCTGGGGTATAAGGTCAAAAGCATCAGTGCCCGGGTACGCTGGAAGTCGACGCGTGACGTGACACCGGCGCGCACGCATCTGTTTTCCCGCGTGGAGCTGGATGGCCAGTGGTGGCTGGCGGATGTGGGCGTTGGCGGGCTTTCACTCACCAGTGCGTTGCTGCTTAAAGAGATGCAGGAGCAGGCAACGCCTCATGATACGCGACGTATCATCCGCGAGAGCGTGGTGCCGGGCGCCGAGCCCAGCTACTTCCATCAGGTGCTCATCGGCTCGACATGGATGGATGTGTGCGAATTTACGCTGGAGGAGATGCCGGAGATTGATCGTGAAGTGGGCAACTGGTTCACCAGCACACATCCAACGTCCAAGTTTCGCAATCACCTGCTGCTGGCCCTGGCTGCACGGGATGGAAGCAGGCTAACGGTGCTGGATAACGTATTTACCAGCCGCGAACCGGGCGGGCAAAGCGTCAAATTTACCGTCCGGACTCCCGAGGAATTGCTGGAGCTGCTCGCCGAGCATTTTGCTCTGTCACTTCCTGCAGGCACCCGCATCTGGTGGCCCGGCGCTCCATGGGAGAAATGATTATGGGATAGGGCAGTAACCTTTACTTTAATGAGCTAATATAGAGACTCCGAATCATATGAATGATTATTGTGCGGCAGTGCTGTTCATGACTGATTATATTTGACCATGTCTTGTGTTTGGGTGTAGTATCACTCGTGTTTATGAGCGATACGCAGGTGGATTATGTGGATACCCAGGACCATGTCGTGGGGACCGGAAGTCTTGCCACAGTGCAGTCCACCTTCCAGCCTCATCGCTGGTTCTTTGTCTTCATCTATAATGATGCGGGTGAGATCCTGATGCTGCACCGCAGCGAAGTGCACGAAACTTCGCCAAACTGCTGGGACGTCTCCTGCGAGGGTCCGGTGACGGCGGGCGAGGACTATCCCAGCGCGGCGCGCCGTACCCTGGAGGCTCAGCTTGGTATTCCTGCGGAGACCGTGCCGCTGCGTCCATTCGCGAAGATTCCTGCGGGGCTGGATAACAGCAAGCGTTTTATTCAGCTCTACACGTGCGGCCCGCTGAACGGCCCTTTCTCCCCGGCCACTGAGGAGTTTGCCCAGCTGGCTTTTGCCCGCCCGGAAGACGTGGATGCGCTGGTCGAATCCTCGCACGGGGAAGTGGCGGAGTGCCTGAGGATCGCCTGGCGCTTTCGCTCGGAGCTGGCTGCTCAACTGGCTAATCCCGGCAAGATAGTGGAGGCGCCGGCTCCAGTGCAGACAACCACAACCGTGCCCGTGCCGATTGCGTCTGTTCCGCCTCCATATG
>JBGGNE010000343.1:0-18828 GCA_041287705.1 Methylacidiphilales bacterium
TAAGCGTGTGAAATGGCTTTAGCTTCAAAATTTTGGGTGCAGCGCCCGCCTGCCGTCTGCCATATTGAGTTCAGCGTTCCCTTCTGATTCATTCATCCATTCATTCTATGACATCGCTTTCCGATCTCCTGGCCGCAGTACCGGCCGGGGCTCTTCTGCCCTCTACCGTAGAGAATATCATCGCCGTTCACTCCTCCCCCAGCACTCCGGACTGGGCGCGCGCCAGCATTGAGGAGCTCGTCACCGGCGAAGCCTGGACTGAACTTAACGACCGCTTTTACAAAAACCTCGCTTTCGGCACCGGCGGTATCCGCGGACGCACCATCGGGCGCGTGGTAACCGGTGTGGAACGTGGCGCACCGCAGCCTCTGGGTCGCCCCGAACATGCCGCAGCCGGATCCAACATGCTGAACGCGGCCAACATTCGCCGCGCCGCACAGGGCCTGGGCCAGTATCTGAAGCTGACCTACCCCAACCAGCCCATCTCTGTAGTGGTAGCGCACGATACCCGCCATTTCTCGCCCGACATGGCACAGGTGGTGGCAACGGCGGTGGCTGAGCTCGGCATCCAGCCCTATCTCTTTTCCGCGGAACGCTCCACGCCGCAGCTCTCGTACACGGTGCGCTGGCTGAAGGCACAGGCCGGCGTGGTCATTACCGCCAGCCACAATCCTCCGCACGATAACGGTTTCAAGGCCTATTGGGCGGACGGCGGCCAGTTGGTGGAACCTTTCGCCAGCGGCGTCATTACTGAAGTAAACAAGATCGCGGCGAATCCGCTGCCCGCGCCTGCCGGCACCATCCCGCAGACCATCATTCTGGGTGCGGATGCCGACGCGGCCTACCTGGAAGCAGTCAGCAACCTGGTGCTGGAGCCCGAGGCGATCGCCAAGGCGAAAGCCGATCTGAAGCTGGTCTTTACGCCGCTGCACGGCACGGGCATTCAGATCATTCCCGCGCTGCTGGATAAATTCGGCTTCAACTACTCGATCGTCGAGGCGCAGCGCACGGGGGATGGCCGTTTCCCCACGGTGCAGTCGCCCAACCCGGAGAACGCCGAAGCGCTGAAGCTTGGTATCGACCAGGCAAACGCCGAGAATGCCAGCGCCGTGCTGGCTACGGATCCCGACGCGGACCGTATGGGTGTAGCCGTGCGCGATCGCTCCGGCCAGATGGTTCTGCTAACCGGCAACATGATCGGCTCCATCTGCGCGTATTACCGTGCCGAGCGTTTCTTCGCCAAGGGCATCCTTAACGACTCCAACAGGCATCGCGCCACGCTGATCAAGACCTTTGTTACCACCGACCTCCAGGCGCGCATCGCCGAGCATTTCGGCATCAAGATCATCAACACGCTGACCGGCTTCAAGTACATCGGCGAGAAATTGCGCGATTACGAACTCCTCACCGGTCTGGAGAACTACGACGCGCAGCCTTATGAAACGCGCCGCGCCGCGCAGTTGGAGCGAGGAACATTCTTTGTCTTCGGCGGTGAAGAAAGCTACGGCTACAGCGGCGCCGATTACGTGCGCGATAAAGACGCGAACGCCGCCACGCTGATGTTTGCCGAAGCGCTTGCCTGGGCGCATGTCAACGGCCAGACGCTCGTGGAGTATCTGGACGATATTTACCGGAAGTTCGGCTTCTACACGGAAAAGCTGGGCACGCTCACCTTCGAAGGCGCGGCGGGCGCCATGCAGATCAAGAAGCTCCTCGCCTCGTACCGTTCCACGCCGCCCGTTACGTTTATTGGCGAGTCCGTCGTGCGTGTGGAGGACTTCGGTCTGCAGGACTTTGTGGATGTGGACGGCAAGGCGATCCCTAAGGAAACCATGCTGATCTTCCACCTGCAGAGCGGCAGCCGCATGGCCGTGCGCGGCAGCGGAACCGAGCCGAAGATCAAGTTCTATTTCTTCGCCACCGCCCCCGGCACCGGCGATCTGGACGCCACCAAACTGGCCGTCCGCGCCGCCCTGGACCAATGGTGGACCGAAGTTCAGGCAGACGTTCAGGTGCGTATTGCTTAAGCCTTCAGATTTCACATCAAATGGCTTTCCGTCCACCCGAGCATCTCATACTTGCCGAAACCGAGCACTGGATGCTGAATCATCGGGTGGATGCTTCCCTGCCAGGCTATTTGATGCTGGCATCGCGTGTGGAAACGAATCATCTGCACGCGTTGCCGGCAGAAGCTCTGGCAGAACTTGGCGTCTGGCTGGCGCGAGCCCAGCAGGCACTTACAGAGATTTACGCGCCGTTGCATTTTTACATCTCGCGATATGGCCACATGGACGGCTTCTCCATCCACTTTCACATCATTCCGGTGCACAGATGGGTGAAGCAAAGCTACCTGCGGCATCATGCTGAAACGGGGTCTAAAGAGCAGGAGCCCGACGGTGCAGACATGACCCGCTTCATCTGGCCCAACTATTGCGAGAAGGTGCCCTGCGCATTGCCTGTGGAAGAATCATCGGTGGCGGAGGCGATGGAGCTATTGACCAGGTGGTTCGAGCAGAATGTGAGGATGCGGTAGAGAAAGATCTTGATTCTTCCCAAGAAATGGCGGCTTCCCGTCTCTGAAAAATTCTGTAGGATGGTGCACTGAGCCTTGGGAGGACCGCTTACCCGCTACTATCATTCCTCCCTCTTACGCGCTCTGCTCTCATTTTCCCCAATCATCTTCAACGATAGCCACACGCCTCGCCTGCTCATGCAACAAGTTTCACTATGGGACGAATCCGCCACGCAGCTTGCCACTCCGGAGCAGGTGGATCTGAAGCTGGAGATTGCCAATGTGGGCAGTCGTGGACTGGCGCTGCTGTTTGATTTGCTGGTGCGCTACAGCGTCGTGTTCGTGCTCTACATCATGACGTCGCTGGCCTCCGGGTATAAGGGCGGCCAGATGGATCTGGGGATGACCGGCTTTACCGTGCTGTTTATCCTGATCGTGTTCGTTTCCGAATGGTTCTACTTTACGCTTTTCGAGTGGCTGTGGAACGGTCAGACACCCGGCAAGCGGCTGATGAACCTGCGCGTCATCAAGATGGATGGCTCGCCCGTGGGAGTGCTGGAGGTGTTTCTGCGCAACTTCCTCCGACCGATCGATACCACCGCCATCATGGCGCTGGTCGGCATGGCGTTTATCTTTTTCCACCCGCGTGGGCAGCGCCCCGGCGATCTGGCGGCGCGCACGCTCGTCATTCGCGAGATCCCCATCGACTGGAGCATCTTCCTGGCGAACCCCGAGCCGGAGCCCGGCAGCAACCCAGTCGCCATCACACGCATTGTACTGGCCCCGAACGAGCTGGAGCTTCTCCAACGCTACCTGCACCGCGCCGCGCGCATGGATGCCTCCGTAAAAGACGGCCTTGCCACACAAATCAAGGCCGCCCTGATGCCTGCAGTGCGCAGCACCGACCTTCAGACTTCCCCCCTGCCCGCCCAGGCCTGGCTGGAGGAATTGTCGCGGCGGGTTTAGTCAGCGGAGGAGTCTGAGATAACTCGCAGCCTCACAGCCGCTGCCATTGCCACTGCTATTCACTAGGAAGCAGTGACGCGCCAGATGGGGCCGAGCATCGACCAGGAATTTCCGTCCCAGTAAAAGAGGTGATACTTCATCCCCTTGTCGCTGCCGGGTGCCAGAAACTCGACTTCAAAGAAGGTCTGTCCGGGCTTTAGCACTTTGCCCTGAGCCAGCTTTTGGGCGCCGCCGGGAAATTCGGCGAATGCAGTCGTGCCCTCTTTATAGGCGGCAAGCTGCTCCGTAGTGCTGCCATGGATGGCAACGACAGTCTGGCCGGGCTTGGCCGCCAGCAGCTTGGCAAGCGAGGCATCATCCTTGGGAAGTTTGGCGTGCAGAGCCAGAATCTTCTCGCGGGTGGCAGAGTCGATCTCCGGATGAAGCGCTTCCTTCAGCCGTGCTCCGTCGGGCAACAGGGCACGGGTGATACGGGTTGCAGCCGCTGCATCGCCCCTGGTTTGCGCATCAAGGAGTTCATTGATAACAACCTGCAGGCTGCGCTCCAGCTCTTCCTGGGACATAACTTTAGCCGTATCCTGTTTGGCAAAAGCACCGTCAGGGACCGGCGTGGCAACAGCGGCGGCGAGCAAGGTGAGAGCGAAGGTGGCAATCCGGAGAGATTTCATAGAAGGGATTTCGTGTGAAAATGACACGCGTCGGGCAGGAAAACTTGCGATAAACCATTGAATTTACTGATTTGAGAGGCCTGTAAAATTATTCATCTTTTCGCTTGCCCTTTTTCAGGTCATCCCCCATATTAATCCTCCCAAGGCGATATGCCATTGGATGTCCGCAAATGACCGCGGGGTGGAGCAGCCAGGTAGCTCGTCAGGCTCATAACCTGAAGGCCGTGGGTTCAAATCCCACCCCCGCAATTTGCGTCCGTTCGAAAAGCAGAACCGCTCTATTTGGGCCAGCCATTAGCAACTGCTGATGATGATGCTGGTGTCAGCCCACCGTTCGCGGGGTGGAGCAGCCAGGTAGCTCGTCAGGCTCATAACCTGAAGGCCGTAGGTTCAAATCCTACCCCCGCAACCATTTTTGTCTGTACGTCAAAGTTCGAAGCGTGTTTGCAGCTAAGGCCGAAAGCAATTCCCCTTTCGCAGAGTTACAGGGCTATCTCGTCCCTCTCAGTCTATAGCCGTCCCGTGCATCTGCGTCTGACGTATCGCCTCGAACAGGCCTATCCCGGCTGCCGTGCCCAGATTAAGGCTGCGCGCCTGCGGGTTAAACTGCGGGATACGAATGCAGCGCTCAGGATTTTCCGCGAGCAGGCTC
The DNA here is from genome assembly GCA_041287705.1 of Methylacidiphilales bacterium. Classification (GTDB taxonomy): domain Bacteria; phylum Verrucomicrobiota; class Verrucomicrobiia; order Methylacidiphilales; family UBA1321; genus LW23. The sequence continues at coordinate 4,799 of JBGGNE010000343.1, forward strand.
TCGGGCAGGCCCTTGGATTCGCGCCCCAGCACCAGGTAGTCGCCGGGTTGAAAGTCCGCCTGCCAAAAAGTTTTCGGCGACTTGGTTGTAAAGAACCATAGCCGAGGCTGCGCAATCCCGAGCGCCGCGCAGGTATCCGATGCAACCGCGAGGAACTCAGCCCAGTTCGGGTAGAGGCGCCAGTCGACTTCTTTCCAGTAATCCATGCCGGCGCGTTTCAGTTCCCGGTCATTAATGCTGAAGCCGAGCGGTTCAATAAGATGCAGCCTGGTGAACGTCGTCGCGCAGAGCCGCCCTATATTGCCTGTATTGGGCGGAATCTCCGGCTCCAGCAGCACAATATTCAAAGGCGGACGCGACAAAGGCGACGACGATGACGACGGCAAAGACATGATTACGCGCACTCTGCCCCACCCGCCCGCGAGCTGCAACGCCAAACGTTTTTAGAGATCGCGTTAATAAAAGGCCGGAGCTGAACCTGGGTGGGCTGGGGGTTCGGTTGGGTATCGACACAATAGCGTGTTGCCAGGCGATTCCGTTTTTAACGCTACGTACGCAACGGCGCGACGACCGCAACGAGGGAAGAAGATAAGAAAAGAGAAGAGCCGAGAAGATTCTTCTTTATATCTGCCCTCCCCCCTTCCTCGGCTTTCCTACCATAATACACACTCTATACGCTTATAGATAACCGTTTTCCACTATCCCCTTTTCGTGCTTTTCTCTGCTTTTCGAGCCTTTCGTGTTAATTACCGTTGCTCTTCTCAAACTCATTAAGCTTAACCCAATATTTACATTATATATACACGAAAGGCGCGAAAAGCAGAGAAAAGCACGAAAAGGGGATAGGGCGTGAAGAAACAGAAGAAGAAGTACGCCAGCGCGGGGCTGGATAGGAAAATATTGCCGTGTATGGATAGTGTATGCGTTGCGAAAATCGCAATTCTATCCAACACTCTGTTCGTGGCTATGATCCCTTCCTTCCTCTCCTCATCGTATCGTCTGGCGCGGGCACGCGCGCGGCTGTTGCCGTGGCGACGCGCTTTCTGCTCCGGCCTGGTGGCATTTGCCGCGGCGTCCGGCATGATGTTCTCCTCGGCACCCGGCGCGTGGGCGGTGCAGACGGATAACCAGGGGCTTCACGCCGTGCCCGTCCCCTCCAAAGTTACCGTGGATGGCGACCTGGCCGACTGGGATCTCTCCGGGCAGATCCTCATGTGCTATGACGTAGAGGCGCTTATCGATATCCACAGCGCCAAGGTCTCCGCCATGTATGACGCGGATAACCTCTACGTCAGTATTCACTGGAAGGATACGACCCCGATGGGCAACAGCCGCGATCCGCTCTACCAGTCCGCCAAGGGCTGGGCCGGCGACTGCGTGCAGCTGCGCATCAAGAGCGCGGATCGCATGAGCCACGTGACGGCCTGGTATTATGGCCCCAAGGATGAGCCCGCCATGGACATCACCTACGGCATCGGCCTGGATAAGCCGTTCGGCGGCGGCAGCGTCACGATCGCCCGCACGCAGGGCTGGAAGATGGACCAGGGCGTGGAAATGGCCTTTAAGAAGGATACGGACGGCAAAGGTTATGTGCAGGAAATCAAGCTGCCGTGGAAGCTTATCTCCAAGAAGGAGCACTACGCGGGCGGCGACAAGCTGCAGATGGGCTTTGAGCTGCTATGGGGCGAGGCGGACTGGCCTGTGCATCGCTACGCGGATAATGTGCTGGAAGGGACAAGCGGGCGCGAGTTCTTCTTTACCAACCACCGCGCGTGGGGCGACCTGTTTCTGGAGCCGAACGGCAAGCTGACACTTCCCACCCCCGCGTGGCAGAAGGAGCTGGCGGGCGAGACGGCCTCCGGTCCCGTAGACGTGGCGTATGAACTGGCGAAGGATGGCCGCGTAACCCTGGCAATCGATGACGCGCAGGGCAACCGCGTGCGCAATCTTGTGGCGGCCCAGACGCGCAAGGCGGGCAGGAATGTCGAAAAATGGGACGGTATGGATGATGCCGGCAAGCCCGTGACGCCCGGCGAGTATACGTTCAAGGCGATCTCGCACGATGGTATTCACGTCAGCTATGTGATGAGCTTTGCCAATCCCGGTAATCCCACGTGGGATAACTCAAAGGGCACAGGCGCCTTTTATGGAGATCACGCGCCGCCAATGGCCAGCGCGGCTTCCGGCAAGTTTGTGGTGCTGGGCTGTCCCATGGGCGAAGCGGGGCGCCACCTTATCGGCCTGAACCTGGAGGGACAGCGCCTGTGGGGTCTGCCGAATCGCCAGGCCTTTGACGGCGGCGAAATGGTACTGGCCACCGACGGCAATACGCTCTGGGTCGGCAATAACGGCAACGAGACGACAATCTACCGCGTGAATGTCGCGACCGGCAAGTATGCGCCCTGGAAGCGTACAGCCAGGGATGCCGAAGGCCGCGAATTTCAGGTGCTGGATCTTCAGGTGGGCGCTCTGCCTGGTCTGATTACGGATCCCGCCTCCAAGGATGGCAAGAAAACGAAGCGCGCCCCCACAAATATGAAGGGGATCGCACTGGGCAAGGATGGACTGGCGGTCGCGCTGGTTCAGGAGAACAAGATCCAGATTCTGGATCCCGAGACGGGCGATGTGCGTAAGGAGATAGCGGTGCCCGCGCCGATGGCGCTGGTATGGGGCAAGGATGACAAGCTGGTCGTGCTGACCGAAGGCAAGCTGGTGAAGCTGGAAGCGGACGGTAAAACGACGCCCTTCCTGACGGGATCCGCCGATGCGTCCTACCCGAAGGGCTTTGGCCTGGCCGTGGATGACGCAGGCAATATCTACCTGTCCGATCGCGGGCCGGACATGAACGTAAAGATGTTCTCGCCGACCGGGGAGCTGGTACGGGAGATCGGCAGAAAGGGCGGCCGCACGATCAATGGGCCGTACGATCAGGATGCGATGCACATGCCGGGCCGCATCTCCATCGACAGCACGAACCGCCTGTGGGTACCGGAAGCGTCGCACAATCCCAAGCGCACCAGCGCGTGGTATACCGCGACGGGCAAACTGGTGAAGGATATGCCGGGAACGACGAGCTACGCGGGCGCGGGCTCGATCAATCCGGAGGATCCCACCATGGCGTTCTCGGATGACACGGTCTATAAGATCAATCTGGCCACGGGCGAGTGGAAGCCGGTGTACAGCGTGGGGAGGAATCCCGATCCCAACGCCATCTTTGTCTGCGACGTGGGCTCGCGCGCTCAGTTCATGACGCGCAACGGCATCACGTACGTGTTTACCAGCGACCGCACGGGCAGCACGGTGTGTACGATTCTGAAAGACGGCAAGTGGCAGCCGGCCGCCGCGATTGGGCGCGTGCTGAAGAAGAATGATAATGAGAACGCGCTGAACTTTGAACATCCGTTCATGGCCGCGCACGTGGATGAAGCTTACACGTGGTCGGACAAGAACGGCGACGGCGTTGTTCAGGAGGATGAACTGAGCTTCGCGGCTCAGCGAAACCTTATGGGCGGCTACTGGGGAATCCTGCCCGGCAAGGAGGGTGAGATGTCCTACATCCAGCAGCCCGAAATGCCGAAGAAGACCAAGCCGAAGGCGAAGGACGCCTCTAAAGACACCGCCAAAGCGCCTGCTCCCGCGACCGCCGAGACGGAAGAGAAGGAGACCGGCCCCGCACTGGTGCGCTACCCGGTCAAGAGTTACACGGCCAGCGGCGCGCCCGTGTATGATCTCGCCAACCCGGTCATCACCCCCATCAGCCCGGACGTGAAGATCACCAACACGGCCATGATGCGCGGCGGCGGCGACGGTCGCTTCTACGTCAACGGCAGCCCGCTGCTGGCGCTGGACGCCAACGGCAAGGTGATCGGCCGCTACCCCAGCCAGGTGGTAAGCGTGCACGGCAGTCACAACGCCACCAGCGCCAAGCCCGGTTATCTCATCGGGCCGAACTCCATCATCGGCACGGTGGATCTGGGCAAGAGCATCGGCGAGGTGATCGACATCAACGGTAACCTGGGCGAGAACTACCTCTTTACGCAGGACGGCCTGTGGATTCAGGCGCTGTTTAAGGACACACGCGGCTCCTTCGAGACGCCCGAGCAGGCCGTGCGCGGCATGAGCATGGACGCGACCACGGCCGGAGGCGAGAGCTTCGGCGGCAGCTTTGTACGCACGACGAAGGACGGCAAGGTGTATCTGATCATCGGCGGCACCGACGCCCGCGTGCTGGAGGTAACGGGCCTGGATGCGATCAGGCGGTTCAGCGGCAAGGTGATCTACAACGCACAGCAGTATGCTGAAGCTCAGTCCGCGGCGCTGGCCAAGGCGGGCGAGACGACCAAGGCGAAGAGCTACGGCATCGCCAAAGCCGCCACGCCCCCCGCGCTCAGCACCGACCCGAAGGAGAAGGAAGTAGCCGCGTGGCCGGAGCTGGCGGAGAAGGAAAGCGACACGACAACAGGCAAAGCCGCCGGTATAGAAGAAGGCCCCAACAAACGCTACGGACGTGCCGCGGCGCGCTGGGATGAGCAGAATCTGTACGTGGCATGGCGCGTAAACGGTCAGCCCCGGCCCCGTAACGCGGGTCAGGACTGGCGGCTCTTCTTCAAGACGGGCGACGTGGTGGACGTAATGGTGGGTCCCGACCTGGGCGAGAGCAAGACATCGAAGGGTGAAGGCAGCCGCGTGGTGGTAGCCTTCCCGGGCGATAAGCCGCAGGCGGTGCTGAACCAGAAGATAGCGGTAGGCGGCGCGAAGAAGGAGGAAGGGTTCGAGTTTGCCTCGCCGTGGCGCAAGATTGCGTTTGAGCGCGTGGTGCAGGCCCCCGACGTGGCCGTCACGTACCAGAAGAGCGGCAACGGCTATGTGGTGCAGGCGGTCATCCCCTGGAAGCTGCTGGGTATCACGCCCAGAAGCGGCCTGAAGCTGCGCGGCGACTTCGGTATCCTGAGCGCCGACAGCGGCGGCACGAGCACCATCTCCCGCCAGTACTGGAGCAACAAAAGCACCGGCCTGGTCAACGATATCCCCGGCGAAGGCGACCTGACCCCTCTCCTGTGGGGCACCCTGACCCTGGAATAACCCCAGCGCCAGCCAGCGTGACCCTGGACCTTGTTGGGGGGATGGGGTCCGGCGTTTTTTTGCGGATTTAGACCAGTTTGCAGAGTTAACAGCCCGGTCTGCGCCATGTGCGTAGCCCGGGCTTTCCGTTTAATGCTCTGTAGGTGATATCCAGCGACGTATTGCCGAGATATCTAAAGTAGCACACCGCTTATCATATCGGAAAAAATCCGAGGGTCTTTCTTTAGCTCAATATCCTGCTGTGATTAATACTGTTGCGCCCCATGCGCTCTCTCAGCTAATTTAGGGCAAGCCGCAGATGAGCATGAGCACCTTGCCGACAGATCCTGCATCGCAGAGCGTGGGGGCTCCTGCGCCAACGTCCACGTCTTCCCGGCCCGCAGAGCGGAGTTCATGGTATCGCCTGCGATACGCGTGGCTGCAGCGCTGGCAAAAACGTTTGTCCGGCTGGACATGGCGGCGACCGGTTCTGACTTCGCTGGGGGTGGTAATAGCGGTGGGTGTCGTGGCGATGATGTGCCTGGGTTGGATGGTAACGGCGCGTAACCACATACGACTGGCGGAGGTGAAAAGCATGGCGTGGAGCCCCGATGGCTCGCAGCTCGCGGTGTCGTACAGTGATGGGGCGCTCCATATCCTGCACGTATCGGTGAGCGCCAATACCTTTACCACGCGCATCGTACGCCCGTCCGGCACTCCACACAGCGGCCTGTTCCTGACCTGCCTGCAGTGGAGTCCCGACGGCAGCCGGATTGTGGCGCGCTCTTCGCTGGGCACTCATCTCGTGGATCCCACAACCGGACAGCTCAGCCGCGTTTTCCGCGACAGCGCGCTGGATAACATTACCTCCCGCTGCCGCGACATTACGGCCTACGCCTGGAACCCTGACAGCCACGGTATCGCCTCGCTATCCGATGGCGAAGTCTATATGTGGAATATAGATAAGCCCAGGGAAGTAGATCGCCTGCGATACTCCAACAGGGAGCCCGAGCACATCCCCGTTGTCATCGACGTAAGCTACGGGCTGCAATGGAGGCCCGTTCCCGCCGGGGCGGTGCCCGCGCCCACCAACTCCAGCTCTCCATCCACGGTTATGGCCACGGCTACGGCGGAGGGGCCGTGCCTTTACGATCTGACCCGGCAGGAGAAACTCGAGCGCGCCCAACCCGTGCGTATTCCTGGCATCATCGGCGCGCGGGGTTTGGCGTGGAGTCCCGATGGCGCTTGCATTGCCTTTCTGGGGAATTCGCGAAATCGGAGCAACTCCCTCACCTACGCGCTGGCGGAAGCCACGGTGTGGTCCGTCGCGCCGCAGATCTCATCCACGCCACCCGTGCTGCAGCACACTCTTGCCCCGGCGGACACCCCTGGCTCCCCTGCCCGCGGCAAATCCCACGCCCAGCAACTGGCCTGGAGCCGGGACGGACGCGAAATTGCCGCCGCCGTCACGCTGCCGCAGAAGACTTCCCCGTTCTCCTACGGCCTCACCTGGTGGGACGCCGCCACGGGTCGCCCCACCGCGTCGCTCTACATCCCTCACGCGGTGCCCACGCTCAACATGCCGCTGCTCAAAAGGCGGCTGAACTACTCCGACGCCGCCGAGGACGCCGCCAACTGCGTCTTCAGCCCCGCCCTGGATAAGTTTGCCGTGGCCTTCAACTTCTACTTCTATTCCACCGACACTACCATTACCAGGTACGATCGAACCTTCGTCTACAGCTATCACGGAAGCATCGTACGCATTTATCTGAAACCCGGGTAGGTTAATGCCCTGGTATCTAGTAGCATGTTAATGGTTTCCATGCATCGGTTTCTCCACCCGAAAATAAGCTTCGGTTTTATCGTAAAAGGCGGGAAGCCCATAAAGAGGTCCCATCAGAATTACAGGACCTTCCCGAGGCTCGTGAGCAGTAGAATCTAACACATAGATAAACTCACAGTACGCTTTAAGCGTCGAGGTTGCGTATGACGCCATTTGTTTATCCACCAGTTCCGCGGCGCCTTCCGGTGAATCAGCTCTTACAATGAAATAAATGTCCCAGTCAGAAATCAACCGGCGTTGTGCATCTTTGACATAATTATTCCCTTTCCTCATTACCATTAAAATCATAACTATTGCATGTATAATCTCAGATTTCTCTTAATAACTATGTCAGGCTCCATGCATCACCTGCATCACCTCTGAAGAAAGAGCGGTCTTCATGATAGATCCAGCCGACACCGTATACAGGGCCACTGAGGATTAGTGGACCGCTGCCTGGTGCCTGTTTCCGTGGCTCCAGTATATGGATATAACTACAGCTCCATGGGTCATCTTGTGAAGATGATCGGAGAAATTGATCCACAACTTCCGAAGCTTGCTCCACTGAGTCGGCATCCACCAGAAATACCGTATCCAGTCCATCACCTCCCCTACCCTCCCAGTCATTACCATTTACGACTACGGCCATTATCATATGATTTATTAATAAAATACGCTGTGCATCTCATCACCAGATCAGCTTATCTCCAGAACTGGTGGATGACCTCCAAGATTTCCATATAGAGATAAGCCTGTCGTTTGATAGAGTCAAGCTTCCAGAACCCCCTCCGAGAACAGCGTTAGCTGTTCCATATCTCAGGCTGGGGTTGCCCGAGCTTTCTGAAGCGAGACAACCCCAGTGTAGCATGCCCCCCGATTCCAACCCGCGGAGCGGGTTGCATATGGCGCTCTGACTATCCTTTGTTGAAAGAACCAGCATGAGCAATGATGCGGATAAATGATTCTGACATGGTTCTATCTAATTCTATTCCCTACTCAGATGGAATGTAATAATGAATTTGAACCAGCTACGTATTCTGGCGGTATGCAACCCGCTCCGCGGGTTGGATTCGCGGGGATGCTGTACTGGGGTTGTCTCGCTTCGGAAAGCTCGGGCAACCCCAGCCTAAGATAGGGAACGGCTAAAGCCGTTCTCGGAGTGAATTCAGGAAGCCCACCTATATCAATACAAAATGCTCTAATACATAAACTGACAGAGCTCTAGATGTAAACTTAAACACAGAGAAACACAATTTACATTATTTCCCCGAAAAATATCACCAACCAGTTGACGCAGACGCTTTGTATGTTAGTAATAAGGATGACGAAGTTTACTTCTTACCTTAATCCAGGTTCCTGGCGGTGGCGCTCCGTAGTGAGCCTTTTCGCGATTTGCCTTACTATACTGCTGGTCGGACAGGTGTCGATGTCCGCAGCTACGTGTCCCGATTGCCGGGGCAACGGCAAAGTCATGGTGAAGCGGCCGGATCCCGGCTGTAATGGGACGGGGCACGTCATTGTCAGCAGGCATCCTACGCGGTACGCGAAGCATGTGCCTTGTCGCGGCACGGGCTACCTGGTCTCGTGGGTGCAGTGCAGAACCTGCCACGGCAGCGGCCAGATCGTCAGACAGGGCAAGATTCGCTGCCCGCGCTGCAACGGCGTCGGCATCCGCAACAATACCACCTGCACGACCTGCGGCGGCAAAGGCTGGATCTGGGCTTCACGCCGCTAAGGCGGATAAGCTTACTTGTCTCGAGCTCCTTTCCTTTTCGTTTCTACTCCCATTCCCCTTTCGTGTTTCCCCCCCCCTTATTTTCGTGCCTTTCGTGTTAATACGCACCGAATATCCTTAACACCCCAGCGTCTGGAAAAGGGCAAAGCTAATAAACGCGAAAGGCGCGAAAATAAGGAAACAAAGCACGAAAAGGGGAAAGGTGGGCCGCAGGTGATGAACTCACGGCCCCTTTTCCTGCTTCTGCGTCACGCCCAGGCTTGCGACTGCGCCAGCGCTTACTTCTTGGCTTTCTTCAGCGCTTCGCTGAACCAGTCGCCGCTGAGGGAGTCCGACTTGGGAGCCTGGACCTGCGGCTTGGGACGCGCAATATTGCCGCCACCTTGATTACCGCCTCCACCGCCACCCGCAGGCCGGCTGAAGCTGCGGTTATTCCCGGCACCGGACCCGCCGCCTGTGCCGCCACCAGCGCCGCCAGATCCGGATCCCCCGCGCTCGCGATTACCGCCGCCGCCACCGGAAGCGCTGCGCGAATCCCCGTCTCCACCGCCGCCCCGCTGATAGCCCAGATCGGGCTTGCTCTTCAGCGACAACGAGATGCGCTGGCGCGGGATGTCGATCTCCATCACGGTCACCTGCACTTTGTCCTGAACCTTCAGCACTTCGGCCGGGTTCTTCACAAACGTGTCGGAGATCTGGCTGATGTGGACGAGACCGTCCTGGTGCACGCCGATATCCACAAAAGCGCCGAACGCCGTCACGTTCGTGACGATTCCGGGGAGCTTCATGCCGGGCTTCAGATCCTCCACTTTGTGGATGCCTTCCGCAAACTGGAACAGCTCGAAGCCCTGGCGCGGATCGCGACCCGGCTTGGCCAGCTCGCTCAGAATATCCTGCAGCGTGGGCAGGCCTACTTCGGCGGTGATGTACTTATCCAGGCGGATCTTCTTGCGCAGGTCCGCGCTCTTGATCAGGTCCGCCACGGTGCAGTTCAGGTCTTTGGCCATCGCGTCCACAATGGGGTACGCTTCCGGGTGAACCGCGCTGCCATCCAGCGGATGCTTCGCGTCTCGTATACGCAGGAAGCCAGCCGCCTGCTGGTACGCCTTCGGTCCCAGGCGCGGCACCTTCTTCAGTTCATCGCGCGAGTTGAAAGCGCCTTTCTCATTGCGGTACGCCACAATGTTCTCGGCCAGCGTAGGCCCGAGGCCCGAGACGTAGGTGAGCAGTTGCTTGCTGGCGGTGTTCAGCTCCACGCCGACGCCGTTCACGCAGCTCATCACGGTGTCGTCCAGGCTCTGCTTCAGCTGATTCTGCTCCACGTCGTGCTGATACTGGCCTACGCCGATCGACTTGGGATCCAGCTTGACGAGTTCCGCCAGCGGATCCATCAGGCGGCGACCGATGGAGACGGCGCCACGCACGGTGATGTCGTGGTCCGGAAACTCTTCGCGCGCCACGTCGCTTGCGCTGTAGATGGAGGCGCCGCTTTCGTTCACCATCACCACGGGGATGGTGGAGGGAAGCTTCAGCTTGCGGATAAACGTTTCGGTTTCGCGGCTGGCGGTGCCATTACCAATGGCGATCGCCTCGATCTTCCAGTGCTGGATAAAGGCCAGCACCTTCATTTCGGCCTCGCTGTTGCGGCGCTCGCCCTGGTCGGGGTAAATCACGTCGTTGTGCAGCAGCTTGCCCTGGCGATCCAGCGCCACCACCTTGCAGCCGGTGCGGAAGCCGGGATCGATGGCCAGTGTATTGCGCTGACCGAGCGGCGAAGCCAGCAGCAGCTCGCGCAGGTTATCGGCAAAGACACGGATCGCTTCGGCATCCGCGCGCTTCTTGCTTTCCAGGCGCATCTCCGTCTCCATGGCCGGGCCGAGCAGGCGGGCGTAACCATCTTTAACGGCCAGAGCCACTTGCGCGGAGGCGGCGTTACTGCCGGTCACAAACTGTTCTTCCAGCAGGGCAACCGCGTCTTCCTCCGGCGCGGCAATGCGCATGGTCAGGAACCCTTCCTTTTCGCCGCGGCGCATGGCCAGCACGCGGTGCGAGGGCGCGGAGCCCAGCGGCTCGCTCCACTCAAAGTAATCCTTAAACTTGGCGGCCTCGACTTCCTTGCCGGGAACAACTTTGCTGCGAAATTCGCCGGTCTTGGCGTACAGATCGCGGACTTTGGCGCGTGCATCCTTGTCGTCGTTCACGCGCTCCGCAATGATGTCGCGGGCGCCGGACAGCGCGTCTTCCACGCTCTTTACGCCCTTTTCTTCGCTGACAAACGCTTCAGCTTCCTTGCCGGGATTCAACGCGGCCTGTTGGGCGAAAAGGAGATCCGCGAGCGGCTCCAGGCCGGCTTCCCGGGCTATCATGGCGCGTGTGCGTTTCTTGGGGCGGTACGGCTGGTAGATATCTTCCAGCGCGGTCATCGTTTCGGCGCCTTCTACTGCGGCCTTCAGTTCGTCGGTCAGCAGCTTTCGCTCTTCCAGGCTTTTCAGGATGGCTTCCTTGCGCGCGTCCAGTTCCTGAAGCTGCGTCAGGCGATCACGAATATTCATGATCTGCACTTCGTCCAGCATGCCCGTCGCCTCCTTGCGGTAGCGCGCGATGAACGGCACCGTGGCGCCTTCCGCCAGCAGTTTGGCGGTGGCCAGCACGGAGGTGGCGCTAAGCTTAAGTTCCTGAGTTATCTGGGCGATATGGCGGTCGTTCATAGCGGGAAATGCGAGGATCCTGGAAAATGAGCGCTCATTATACAAGAGCCTCGCGGCGAATGGCAACGCGTGGATGCAGGCTTTTTTTGCGCCGGGCGTAGCAAAGAATACGCTTTGCCTGAATCTCCCATCCCCCTTCCTCTGCTTTCCTACCAAAATACACGCTCCGGACGGGGAAAAAGCAGGCCCGTATCAGTTAGCAAAAAGCGTAGATACGTGCTCCACTTTTGTGGCGGGATCGGTTACTATAAGCGGGACAGGCGCTTTCTTTCTCTTTTCCATTTCCCTATGACGGCCAGTGATTTATCCGCCACCGCGGAGCCGGAGACTCCGGCGACAGCAGTAGCAGACCACGGCGAGGCCCCGCGGCCGCCGGCGGATCAGGGAGAGCGCGACCGGTTTATTGGCCAACTGGCACACAATTTCTCCGTTATCGCACCCGCAGGCGTGGGCAAAACACGTTCGATCGTGGAGCGCATAGCGGCCATTACAGCGGCGCCCAACGCGGCGGAAGTCCTTCCCTGGCTCGTCGTCGTCACGTATACCGACCGCGCCGCACGCGAAATGAAACGCCGCGCCCGCCAGCGTGTCCTGCAGTTACAACAGGCCACGCTTCGCGGGGACACTGACGCGAATGCGAATGCAAATGCGCAAACGGACGTCGACCTGGACGTGGATATCGACTTTGACGCTCACGGCGACGAGGAAGATGGAGGCGGCGCGGCGCGGCACAGCATTTCCGCGGCCACGATGGCGGCGTTCAATCAGGCGTTCTTCGGCACGATTCACAGTCTGTGCGTGAAGCTGCTGCAGACGCATGGCCATTTTCTGGGCGTGCCCGCGCGCTTTGAGGTGGCGGATGAAGATCGGCTGGACGAGTTGTGGGACGAGTTTATCAGCAATGACGTGCCGTGGAACCGATCGCTCAGCGACGCGGATCGCGATGCGCTGCTGCGCCATGTGGGGCTGCTGGATCTCTTTCGACTCAGCCGCGAAGTGCGCCTGCCCCTGCCGGAAAAGCTGGAAGAACCCGGACCTCTGCCCGAAGTGCCGCTGCTTGGCATTCTGACCGAGCTGCGCGGGATGATCGCCAAGGCAAAGAACCCCGCCGCTTCGGTCACGAATACGCTGGAGGCCGTGGAGCGCTTTGAGCGGCAGATGTCGCGCCCGCACAGCCAGTCGCGTCAGCCCGGCCTGACTGCGCAGTCGGGTCAGCCCGATAAGATTGCGGCAGCGATTGCAAAGGACGGCCCCGTGCTCGGCACTGACGACATGGATCAGCCGCTGCCCGGCGAGGTGTTCTGCCCTCTGCCGGAGCGCCTTACCGAAGCCAAAGCGATCCGCGAGATGTGGGAGGACTCGTTCCGCCCGCTGCGCGACTGGCTTTCGCGCGCGGCCACCAGGGCTGCCGTTGAAATCGCGGAGGCCTTCCGGCAGTTCCGCATTGCGCAGGGCGTGCTGACCTTTGACGACCAGATCGCCCTGGCGCTGGAGCTTCTGGAAACGCCGGAGGTGGCAGAGCGCGTGCTGCAAAAGCCCTGGCGCATTATTCTGGATGAAGCCCAGGACACCGATCCCATTCAGTTTCAGGTTCTTCTGCGACTGGCTCAGCGGCTGGACCCCACGGGCAATGCCTCCACGATGGGTGCCTCCCGGACCTTGCCGGGGCGGTTCTCCATGGTGGGCGATTTCCAGCAGTCCATTTACGGTCAGCGCGCGGATATCCCGACGTATCGCCAACATCATCAGGATCTTCTGAAACCTGAGCACGGCGCGGAGGCCATGTTTACCGTCACCTTCCGGTGCAGTCGCGCGGTGGTGGATTTCGTGAACGGCGTGTTTCCGCACGCGTTCGCTTCCTCGGATGATAAAGCGGGCGAGGCCGCCGGTAACAGCGCCGCCGCAGCCGCACTGGGCGAGCAGGCCCGGTTCGTGAAACTTCAGGCCGCCTCCACCGCCGCGCAGGGCCGAACCTTCCGCGTCCCGCTTCCCCCGCTGCCGGAGGACGACGGCATTGGCGCCGCCGAGCCGGGATCCGCCGCCGCCGGACTGCCGGGCGCCGCCCTGCCCTTCGCCCCCCGGCGCAGGCGCCGCCAGACGCGCGAAATCGAAACGCATATCGCCGAGCACGTGGCGCATGTCATGGCCACGCAGGGACTCGACGGCCTGCAGGCCTCGCGCTGGAGCGAGGTGGCGGTGCTCTGCCCCCGCATCGCGTGGCTGCATCCCCTGCGCAAGGCGCTGGCCGCGCGTGGCATCGATTCGCAGAATCTCTCCACGCACGATATCGTGGGGGATCACCCCGCGCGCGCCTGGTTTACCTCGCTGGCGTGGATCATGGCGGAGCCGCTGAGCGGCTACGAAATCGTGGGGGTGCTGCGCGATATCTTCGGCATCTCCGACCACGCGCTCGCCGTCTTCAGCGATGGCGACGGAGCCCGCTTTCAGATCGCCCGCCCCACGGAAGTGCTTGAGCGCTATGCGGATGAAGAGCTGCCCGCGCATCAGCCCGCGCCCACTGCCAGCACCACGCGCAGCCCGGGTCGATCCGCCCAGGCCTCGACAGCGACCGCCCCGCCCACCACGGCGCGGACTGTCGCGCAGACGCTGCGCTTTCTGGCCCAGCTTCGCGAAGAGATGGGCGCCATGGCCGTGCGCACCGCCGCCCAGCACATGGCGGTCTCCACGCGCCTGCTGGAGCGCA
>JBGGNE010000344.1:0-5218 GCA_041287705.1 Methylacidiphilales bacterium
GGATGAACCGAAGCGCGCCGCCTTTTATCCCTTCGCCATGTACTCGCCCGAATGGGTGGCGATGAAATATGCGCTGGCAGCCGGTGAGCCCGGAAGCGGCGGTGTGCCGGTCCGCTTCATCGATCTCCCCGTCGCCATACAGTTTGCCCTGGATAAAGAGCACGAGGAAGAACAGAAAAAAGTCCTGGAAGCCGTACTTGCCAAAGCGGCCGCCGCCGGGGAAGACGGTACGGAAGGTGAGGACAGCGATGATTCCGAAGCAGAGCAAGACGAAGCCGAGGCCAAGGCCGAAGGCACAGAAAAAGCTGATAGTCCACAGCCACTGGATGCTGTTAACAGCGAGGACTTTATTCCGCGCGAAGAAGACAAGCCCCTGGCGGACGGTGAGGTCCTGGCACACGATCCCTTCCTGGCGATCGCGCGCATCGCGGGCTACACCGATACGGAGCTGTGGTGGGATCACACCTTCGAGCGCCGCCAGGACAGCACGGGCGTTTTCGAGGCCGTTCTGGAGCTCGTAACCGAACTCCGCAAGCACGCCCCCGAGCGCAGCCCCCGGGAGCAGAAGCGCAATGAGATGCGTGAAGCCACAATGCGTCAGGCCATCCGCGCCGCGCAGAAGGAAGGCTTCCAGCGCATTGCCGTGGTGTGCGGCGCCTGGCACGCGCCTGCTCTGGCCACGATGCCGGCAGTTAAAGTCGATAACGAGACGCTGAAGGGCCTGTCGAAGCTGAAGACCGGCGCCAGTTGGATACCCTGGACGTACGAGCGACTCGCCTCACCGTTCTATGGCGCCGGCGTGGAGGCGCCGGGCTGGTATCACTTCCTGTGGAAAGCGGCCTCTGCCAAGGGTGGACTTGCCACGCTTATGCCGGGCTGGATGATTCGTGCCGCGCGCGCTTTCCGCAAGGAAGGCTTTGAGATTTCCTCCGCGCATGCCATTGAAGCCACGCGACTTGCCGAAGGTCTGGCCGCGCTTCGCTCTTCGCCGCTTCCCGGGCTGCCCGAGGTGCAGGAGGCGATCCGCGCGGTGTATTGCTACGGACAGGATCTGCCCATGGCGATTGTTCGCGATAAGCTGCTCATCAGCAATCGTCTGGGCGATGTTCCGGATGACGTGCCGCAACTGCCTCTGCTGGAGGATCTGTCGCGCAAACAGAAGTCGCTGCGCCTGAAGCCGGAAGCCGATACGAAGGAGCTGGATCTGGATCTTCGCAAAGAAAACGACATGCTGCGCAGTTGCCTGTTGCGCCAGCTCAAGATTCTTGGCGTAAGCTGGGGTAAGCTCCGGGAAAGCAGTGGCAAGACGAGCACGTTCCATGAGTACTGGTCGCTGAAGTGGAAGCCGGAATACTCGGTGGATCTCGCAACGTCAGGCATTTACGGCAACACCATTGAAGACGCTGCGATAGGCAGGCTTCAGTCGGATGCGCTGAAGGAACAGGAGCTGGTGAAGCTGGCCGGCTACCTTTTCGACGCGCTGACCGCCCGCCTGGATGCAGGTATTGAACCCATACTTGCGCGGGTGCAGGAAGTTGCGGCGACTACGACCGACGTAAGCTTCCTGATGAAATCGCTGCATCCACTGGCGCGATCATTCCGGTATGGAGATGTGCGCAAGACCAAAGCGGTTGCCGTCGAGGCCATTTACGATGGCATGGTGGAACGCATCTGCGTGGGCTTTCCACCTGCATGCAGCTCGCTGAATGACGATGCCGCCACGGAAATGATGGGCTACATGGGAAGCGTGTCGCAGGCGCTGGAACTGGTGAACAACGAAGCGCACAACAAGATCTGGTTCAATGCCCTGCGCATTGTTTCCGAGCGCCAGGGACTTCACGGCCTGGTGGCGGGCCGCTCGCTGCGCATGTTGTTTGACCAGAACATGGTCAATACGGAGGAGCTTGGACGCCGGCTTGGTCTGGCTATCTCCATCGCATCGGGACCTGTTCAGGCTGCACAGTGGGTGGAGGGCTTTTTGTCCAGGAGCGGTCTGTTGCTGATTCATCACCCGGAGTTGCTGCGCATTCTCTATGCCTGGGTGGCTACGCTTGACGGCGATAACTTCACTTCGCTGCTGCCGCTGCTTCGCCGTACCTTTGGCGCCTTTGCTTCCAGCGAGCGACGGCAGATCGGCGAGAAAGTTCACAGTCTGGCGCAATCGCGCGGCGCTGTGGGCGGGCTTGCCGAAGCCGCCTCGCGGGATGGCGCTGGAGTATCTGAGCTGGATCCCAACCGCGTGGGATTAGTCCTGCCAGTACTGGCCCGCATGCTGGGCCTAAAGCCTCCTGCACAAAGCCCGACAGGCGATGCTGGTTCCGTGCATCATGCTGCAACTGTGTGACATAGCATTGCAGTCGAGGAAAAATGCAACTCACGTTACGAAAAAGAATGAATTGTGCGGCGCTTCTACTTATGCTGTGCTTAACTTAGCGCCACGGAGTAAGCCTGTATCTTATGTATGCGGATACATGCAACTGCTATCAGTATTTTGACTCAATGCTAAAGAAATCTGGCACATCTTAAGCTTACAAAGCCTGAGGTCCGATGCGTCTGTATTACCTGATGCGTCGCTTTAGGCCTATCTCAGGCTTCTTTTCTTCATTCGCCATTTTATATTTTAAATCGTGTCTACCACACCTCTTCCATCCAATTCACCGGGCCTGTTTGATGCCTATCAGCCCGAAGACTTTTTCGATGAGATGTTTACGCCGGATGGGCAGCCCCGTCCGCACTACAAGATACTTCTCGATCGTATTGAAGACATGGACAGGGAAGAATTCGACGAGCGGCGTACCGCGGTCGATAACTCCTTTCTACGGCAGGGAATCACCTTCACCGTATACAGCGACGACAGGGGTACGGAGCGCATTTTCCCCTTCGATCTGCTGCCCCGCGTGATTCCGGATAAGGAATGGAAGCACCTGGAGGCAGGACTTACCCAGCGCATCACTGCGCTGAACCTGTTCCTGCACGATATTTACCACGATCAGCGTATTCTGAAGGAAGGCATCATCCCTTCGGAGTACATCCTGGGCGCCAAGCACTTCCGCCCGGAGTTCATGCACTTTGATGTGCCGAAAAATATCTACATCCATATCTGCGGATCGGATCTTATCCGCGATAAGGACGGCACCTACTACGTGCTGGAAGATAACGGCCGCTGCCCCTCCGGTGTATCCTACCTGCTGGAAAATCGACAGGCCCTGAAGCGAATTTTCCCGTCTGTATTCGAAAAGATAGGCGTTCGCCCCGTAGACGACTATTGCGAAGAACTCCGCAACGTCCTGACCTACATCGCCGCGCCGCCGGAAAAGGGCAATCGCCCCACCGTGGTGCTGCTGACGCCCGGCGTTTACAACAGCGCCTACTTCGAGCACTCCTTCCTGGCCCGCCAGATGGGTATCGAAATTGTGGAAGGCCGCGATCTTGTGGTGAAGGACAAGAAGGTCTATATGCGCACCACCAAGGGTTTACAGAAGGTGGACAGCATTTATCGCCGTATTGACGATGACTTCCTGGATCCCCAGGTGTTCCGCAAGGATTCCGTTCTGGGCGTCCCCGGACTGGTGGAAGCCTATCGCGCAGGCAACGTAAGTCTGGCCAATTCGATCGGCACAGGTGCCGCGGATGACAAGGCCATCTACTATTATGTGCCCGCGATGATCAAATTCTACCTGGATCAGGAGCCGATTTTGCCCAACGTGCCTACCTATCTGGGCGCGAATGAAAGCGATTTGAAGTACATGCTGGAGAACACCGAAAATATGGTGATCAAGGCAGCCAACGAATCGGGCGGCTACGGCATGATTGTGGGGAGCAAGGCCACCAAGGCGGAGATCGAAGATTTCCGCAGCAAGGTGAAGGCCGATCCCCGCAATTATATCGGCCAGCCAATCGTTGCCCTTTCGCGCCACCCCAGCTATACGGACGGCCACTTCGAAGGCCGCCACATCGATCTTCGCCCCTACATTCTGTATGGCGAAAAGATTACCATCGTGCCTGGCGGCCTCACCCGCGTGGCGCTGCGCAAGGGCTCCCTGGTGGTGAACTCCTCCCAGGGCGGCGGATCCAAAGACACCTGGGTGCTTTACGGCGACGAGTAACACGATTCGCTCGTCCATTAGCCCTCTGACTGATCCTCGACCTGCATCCCCTTCCTTACAGCGGATGCAGGTGCTTCCTTAATAAGAATTTCGAGAGCTTGCTTCTGGCCTCACTTTTCTACTAAATCATCTGCAATACAGGGTTCAGCGCTATGCTGGCCCGCCGTATCCCCTTTCTCCCTATGCTTTCTCGAGTGGCTGACAGCTTGTATTGGATGAGTCGTTACATCGAACGCGCCGAAAACATCGCGCGCATTCTGGATGTTAACCTGCAGCTATTGCTGGACTTGCCCACCCTGGATCCCAAACGCCGCAACTCGCTGTGGGAACCCGTGTTGCGCAGTACCGGCGACGCCTTTGAATTTTACCAGCAGTACGAGATAGCCACGCCTGAGAACGTGATGGAGTACCTTATCCTTAGCCCGGATAACAAGAACAGCATCCAGCACTGTATCGCCGCCGCCCGCGAAAACGCGCGCCACGTTCGCGAGACGATCTCCGAAGAAATGTGGGAAGAGCTGAACCGCGTTTACCTCGACCTGAAGGATGTGACGATGGAAGACATCGAGCGCCAGACCCCTTCGGAGTTCTTTAAGAAGGTGAAGGACGGCTCGCATCTTTTCCAGGGCATTACAGACGCTACGATGCTTCACGGCGAAGGCTGGGAGTTCATCCAGGCCGGCAAGTATCTGGAGCGCGCCGATAAAACCACGCGGATGCTGGACGCCAACGAAGAAGCGCTGCTGCATAACTCGCGCCCCGGCGCCAAGGCCCGCGAGCCGCTGATGCTGAATTCCATCCTGCGCAGCTGCTCCGCCCATACCGGTTATCGCCGCGCCTACTCCGGCTATGTCGAAGCCGATCGCGTGGTGGACTTCCTGGTGCTTAACGAATATTTCCCCCGCTCCGTCCGCTTCTGCGTCTACTCGCTGGATGAATCCCTGCACCGCATCTCCGGCGCCAAGGATGAGCACTTCACCAATCAGGCGGAAAAACTCAGTGGACGTCTGATCTCCGAGATCATCTACAGCACCGTGGACGATATTCTGGGCCGCGGCATTCACGAGTACATCGATGAGCTTCAGATGAAGCTGAACGCGATCGGTTCCGCC
>JBGGNE010000345.1:0-10018 GCA_041287705.1 Methylacidiphilales bacterium
GACGCACATGTCGTACTTCTGGATCATCATGCCGCCCGCTTCGCTAAAGCTTGTCAGCCTGACCTGCGTGGTCAGCTCGCCGCTGCCGGGGAAAATCTCCGCATACTGTGTGGCGGTGCCGCCCAGATTGCGGAAGCTCAGGTCCAGATCCGGCGAGCGCAGGGCTGAGCCCATGAAGGCCGCCATCCAGCCGCAGGGCTGCAGCGCAATCTCCAGCAACACGCTCAGAGCCATGCTCTTCTGGCGATTGGCCCAGAAGTACCACGCGTCCAGCGGAACATCGTACTGAGCCTCAATCCACGAGCCGCCGCCCAGTTGCCATGCCTTCGCACCATGCGTCTGCGCTATGCGATCAACAAAGAGGTACGGGGGCCCCGGCAGGCGCGCCAGAACGCGGCCTTTGCCTTCATCAAATATCCGGTACGGATCGCCAAAGCCCAGCGAAGGCTGGCCTACCGCATAGTGGAGAATCTGGCTCTCCGTAAAGACAGCGGGAGAGTTATCGGGAGAAGGAACGCCATATGTCCCTGTTGGCGGAGCCTGAACCTTTGCCGGCGCATGGGCTGCACCGCGCCCCGCCCAGAGAGCTTCCAGCCCCGTTCGCGACAAACCGCGCAGGCGCAGCGACATATCGCTCATGAAGACGATACGTTTGCCGTCCGCATACATGAAGGCGTCCGCAATTGCGTAAGGCTCCTCATAGCTTCCGCCCGGTTCCTTCCCGTAGCCGATTTCCTTCAGCTCGATCTCGTACCGCACCACGCGGGTGGATTGCAGCACCTGACCGCGGCAGCGCAGTTTGCTCGCACGACCCGGAACGGGCTCGAATGTCACCCTGCCTTCTTCGCCAATCCAGCCCAGACGCATCAGGTACACGCGAAGGGCGTGCAGGCAACACTCGTACATCAGAGTGCCCGGCATCACCATGTCATCGATAAAGTGGCACGTGAGATACCAGTCGTCGGGGCGCACGTCTGCTTCCGCCGCGATGGATCCCAGACCGTAGCGGCCACCTTTGGGGTCCATACCGGTGATGCGATGGATCAGCGTCATGCGACCGCCGGGAAGCGGGGACGTCTTGCGCAGCTTTAACCCGACAAAAGCGGGCCCGAAGGCCGCGACAAGATCCGACCGGCGCAGTGCATCCAGGGCAGACGCATCGTAAGTCTCTGTGGCGGAAGGCTCGGGAGCCAGCGTAATCCAGTCCGCAGGCAGGCAGGAGCGCGGTGGTTTTGCTTCCTCGGGCGAAAGTACGATGCCCGCGGAGTTAGCCAGCTGCTGCTGTGAGAAGAAGCCCGCGCAACCTTCGCGCATGGTCAGCAACGGCTCGGTGCCGATAAAGCCATCGAAGCGGAAGAAGAAAAGCCAGGTGCTGCCCTGCTGGATAAACTTGTCGATATGAATCTCATACCGAATGGTTTCGCCCGCGCGCGGGAGCTGGCGGTGGAAACCGATTTTCGCGTCCAGCAGGCGATATCGCCGTTCGCCGCGCGTCGCCAGATCGATACCCAGGAAGCCGGAAAGGAACAGATCCGCCTGGCCGGCTTCGACACTGATACAGACAGGTGCGCACCCGGCATCCAGATACCACGCGCCGGCATGTACATCGTGCTCGGTGACTACGGTGCCGCTGCCCAGGCTGAGCGGTTCGCCGCGGATATCCGTAATGCGGTCCACGAGCATCAGCGGTTCATCCGGCAGGCGCACGCGGTTAGGGACGTGGTCGGCCTCGGCAAAGAGAGGCCCCAGAACGCGCCCGATCGAGCCGATGGCGAACTCCAGACATGCGGCGCGATTCAGCGAGCGCGGAGGCTGCATCGGATCTATGGCCACCTCTTCCGGAGCGGTTTCTGGCTGATAGCAAGGCTGATCCTGAGTCTGCCAGGGCTGCGGCTGCGGTGGTGCATCCTGAAACTCCTGAACCTGATAGTGCGGAGCCTCATACTCATAAGTCTGAGCAGACGGCGCTTCGCTATGGGAGTAGCCGTGCGCTGTTTCCGGCGCGGCACTGCTCGGCGTTACGATACCGGCACCGGCATTCTCCAGCAGGCGCAGTTGAAACTCGATGGCCGACGACATGGCGCCACCCGCCGTCTGCGACAGTGCCAGGAAGGAGGCGTGCGCCTGGCCGGTCGCCTGGGAAAGCTGCAACGTGGCGCGTTCCGCCCCGCCCATTACTTCGCGCAGGTGAAATCCCATGGCAGTCTCCACATTTGCGGCAGGCTCTGTAAACGCAGGCATAACAGATAGTATTGAGGTAGCGGGCTGATATTCGGTCTCTTGATAAGCACTGGGCACTAACTCCGGCACCTGAACGCGGCCGGGAGGCAGCGCGGGCGCGGGGCGATAAGGCGAAAATGCGGGAACGTGCGGCAGATCCTCCGCCTCCGTTAAATGCGGCAATTCGGGCGCATGGGGCGCGTCGGGAACTTTGGGCAGGTACGGCGCGCTCTCTGTGGAAGGAGAAGGAGCTGATCTGGGCGGGGTAACAGAATGAAACTTCGGCAGCTTCAGCCCCGGCAATTCGATCGGCACGGTAATGACAGGCGCACCGACGGCTGGCAGAGCCGCCGCGACCTTCCGTTCATCGCCCGTGCCTGTGCCCGCACCCGCAGCTGTACTTTGGGCGAAGCCGTCTTTATAGAGCTCCGTAAAGTTGACCGGAACACCTTCCACGTACAGACGGCCCAGAACGCGCAGCAGGCTTGCCACGTCATCCTGCCCGCGGACGCAGGCAGTAAGAGCCACATGCGGCTGCCCGCGCAGAATACGGCCGATCGCGCGGGTGCACGAACCCTGGGGGCCGGGCTCCACAAAAATGCGGATCCCATCGGCATAAGCCTGCCGGATCACCCCGGGATAATCGAAACCATAGAGTGCGTGACCCAGCACGGAATTCGCGCAGTTGTCGGTCGTGGGCTCGTAGGACTTTGCGGCGTTGCCGCTGTAAATGCGCATACCCGCCGGTGGCGTCACCGGCAGCTTGTGGAGATCGCGATACGCATCCGCCACTTCCTCCACCACCGCGCAATGCGCAATGGAGATTCCCGAAAGCGGCCATGCCCGGCCACCCATCTCCGCCACGGCACGCTCCACATCCGGCCAATGCCCGCCGACTACGCACTCCTCCGGTGCGTTCACAATCAGCAGGAAGACAGCTGGGAAAGGCCGCCTGGCATTATCTCCACCAGCGCCGGCATCGCCATCCAGCACGGCGCGTACCGCTTCGGCGGGGCGGTTCACCACTGCGGCGCGCCAGTCCAGCGGAGCGTCCGCTGGCCAGTTGAGGTATCGCCGGGCCGCCTCATAGTTCCCGCCGAGCTGAGAGCGGAAGAGATCGGTGGACTCCATGCGGCGCAGCAACTCATCGCGTCCCCGCCACGTGCGGCTGGCAAAAAGCGACGCGGTTTCGCCCAGGCTGTATCCGATCACCGCATCCGGCTGTGGCAGAAAGAGACGCAGCACGTCGTTCACCACAACGCCATGCGTCACCTGCCCAAATATCATGCGGTGCTGATCTTCCAGCAACGCGGCGTTTGATTGCGCTTCCCAGTCCGCGGGCCAGTCCAGACGCCAGGGCGCTAGCCACCTCGGCATGGATTGCGACGCCAGTCGTTGATTCTCAGCATCGAGACGTTCCAGCACCTGAGGGAAGCGCGCCGCATAGCCCAGCCCCATGCCGAGATAATGATTGCACGAGCCCGGAAACACAAACGCGGTCTGTCCCTGCGCCGCCATGGGTTCAGGCGAGAAAAATAGCCCGTTGCGTCCATCCAGTACCGAATGCGCTCGCCCGGAACCAAGCAGCACGGCGGCATCCCCTGCCCTGCGCTTCAGTTCGGCAACCGTCCCCGCCAGAATGGCAAAACGCTGCGCGCTCCCCGTGCCCGAGACGTTATTCGACTGCTGCCTCGTAAACCATTGCGCGGCCAGGTCTGGCAGAGAAGGGGAGCCTGCCTTGCCCAGATCAGTAACGGCAAGCTGCGCCCATTCCTTCAGTTCCAGCGCTTTGGCGCGAAGTCCCGCCACATTTTCCGCCTCAAAAGCAAACAATGCCTCGCGGGCGGTCGCAGATGAAGACGCGGGCGACAGCGGCACAAAACGGCTTTGCCCGAACGGCTCGCCGGCCTCTTCCAGAACGGCATGCATGCACGTGCCATCGCTGCTGAGCGAATTCACTGCCGCCAGACGCGGACCGTTCGAGCGATCGCGAAGCCATGGCAGGGATCGCGAAGGCAGATGCCATTTATCAGAATCCAGGCCATTCAGATGCAGCGGCGTTTCCTGGTCTGCACCGCGCGCAGATGGCGGCAACTGCGAAGGCAAAGTGCGGGTATGCAGCGCCAGAGCGGCGCGCAGGAATGAGACCATTCCCTGAGCAGCCCCGCAGTCGCCAATGACATTCCGCGATGTGCCCAGTGCACAGGGCTGAGAGCTCGAGCCTGGCGTAAGGGATTGCGTCTCGATCGCTTCCGAAGAAAAATCGGCATGCGATTGACCACTGAGTTCCCAATAGCCCAACGCACCAGGTCCGTGACTGGAAACAGAGGTCTTCTGCGCAGAACGAATCGCATAGGGCAACGCATCAGCCGAACTCGCAAAGCCGGGGAAACTCTCTGCCGTGACGTTATGCCCGTTGGAGCCGCCGATTCCGCGAAGCACCGCGTAAACGCGATCGCCATCGCGTTGCGCGTCGGAAAGCCGTTTCAGCACTACCGCACCGGCACCATCTCCCAGGCTGTGGCTGGTACGGCCAATCTGGTGCGCAAATACGTTACGCCAGTCCAGCGGCAGGTCGATCGCCCCGGCTACCGCCAGATCCAACCGACCCGTCTGAAGAAAGCGCGTCGCAACCTCCACGGCACGGAGCGCGGAGCTTTCTTCGCTCGAAATGGTGAAACTCGGCCCGCCAAAATCGAGCTCGCGCGCAATGCGGCTGGCGATGATGCCACCCAGCGCACCCAGCGTGCGGCTGGCGCTCAAGGCGGGGGAAAGCGCTTCGCGCACAGCATGAATCAGCGCAATCAGATCTTCATCCGGCAGCGTAACACGCAGGCGGCGCAAAGCATCGCGGACCAGATCTTCCGCAGCCCAGCGCAAATGGAAATTCGTCGTGCCCAGATCCAGGCTCATCCCCACAATTACGCCGGCGCGGGGCCGCGCGGCGCGGTCTGCCCCCTTGGCGCCCAGCGCATCAGCCAGAGCGGCCTTTGCCACGCGCAACATCAGAAGTTGCTGCGGCAGAATGTCCTTCAGCTCTACGGGCGGAATCCTGAACTCACCCGCCCGAAGCTGCAGCTCGGGAAGAAACGCACCGCGCGGCGATTCAGCAGCCTGCCGAATGAGTCCCTGCAGAGCGTCAGTGACATTCCATGTCCCTGCGCTGCGCTCACGGCTTTCGGGCACGGACTGGAGAACAGACTCCGCGTGGAAATGGGCCGTCTGAAATTCGCGCAGACTGGAAAGCTTCCCAAAAGTGGCCTCCATCCCGACAATGGCGATCCGCTCAGGCTCCTCGATAACGCGGTCAATCCGGGGGAGCTCAGCAGCCTTTGCAGTCACCCATTCTTCCAGAAGCAGATGCGCGTTAATCCCGCCAAAACCGAAACCGCTGATCGCCGCACGACGCGGCGTCTTGTCATCGCGGAGGTTCCATTCCCGTGCCGTGGTGGGCACAAAGAACGGGCTGCCGGTCAAAGGAGAATCGGGAGAAGAAGCGCGAAAATTTGGCTGAGGAGGAATCGTCCGATGTTGCAGGGCCAGAAGGACTTTGGAGAGCGCGGCGGCTCCGGCGCCGGTGAGCAGATGCCCCACGTTTGCTTTTACGGATCCCAGAGCGCACTGCCCTTTCTGGTGCGCCGCACCGGATTGCT
This sequence comes from Methylacidiphilales bacterium, assembly GCA_041287705.1. GTDB lineage: Bacteria > Verrucomicrobiota > Verrucomicrobiia > Methylacidiphilales > UBA1321 > LW23. The sequence continues at coordinate 5,874 of JBGGNE010000345.1, forward strand.
CCCACATCGCGCGCAGGCTGCGCAGCTCCGTGGCGTCGCCGACGGGCGTACCCGTGCCGTGGCACTCGATAAGATCAACCGCATTGGCCGACCAGCCCGCCTGGCCATACGCAATGTGCATTGCGCGAAGCTGCCCCTCGCTGTCCGGCGCAAGCAGCTTCCCGCCAACGTCGTTGGAGAGACCGATGCCGCGTATAACCGCGTGAATCGTATCCCCAGCCGCGACAGCATCCTCCAGCCGCTTCAGAACGAAGATCGCCGCGCCCTCGCCGACCATCAGACCGTCCGCGTTAGCATCAAAAGGCGAGCACCGGCCGCTGGGGGAAAGCGCACGAAGCTGCGAAAAGCCCATCTGCGTGTACAGAGAATCAGGGCGCGACACGCCGCCCGTCACCATCACGTCGGCACGGCCGGCTTCCAGTTCCAGGCTCGCAAGCTCTATGGCGTAGAGGGAGGAAGCGCACGCTGCATCCAGCGTATAAGCGCCACCGCGAATACCGAGAGCGGACGCCAGCAGACCAGCGGGCAATCCCGTCACGCATCGCGCGGAGGGATGCACCTGTGTCTGCGCGGAACCGGCAGCTTCAGTATGCGTAACATCTGCCGCAATTCCCAGGCTTTCCGCTATCGCGTGGCGCACCAGCGGTTCAGCGGCCGCTCTGGCGAGATCGGAAACCGTATCCGTAGGCAGCGCAATGTTGGCCAGAATGATACCCGCGCGCGATGGATCGCCAGGCAGCGGCGATTTGGCTTCGGCCCAGGCTGCGCGTCCCACGGAGAGAGTAAGCCGGCATAGCGGATCCAGATTTTCCTCACCCGCGATAACCTCAGTCGTGGGATTCAGAAAATAGGCACGCCGGGAGGCGACTTTATCCGGCTGGGCGGATTCCGTGGCAAGAATGCTTTCAGGATCCAGATACCAGCGCCCTTCCGGGGCTCTGTCCAGTGAGGCATCCTTGCCGGCGACCAGGTTTTGCCAGAATTCACCAGGATTTGCAGCGCCGGGGAACTGCCCGCTCCACGCCACAATCGCGATTGCGCGCGGCTGGTGAACGGGGGATACGCTGGATTCAGGTGCGGTTGACAATGCGGAAGGGGAAGAAAGGCTACTCACCGGCCATGGGTGCCCGGAGCACGGGCGATGTAGGTAAGGTATTGCTACCCGAAATGTTGGAGGATGTGAATTCAGTCGTGCGACCTTTGTCAAAGGCCTCGACCAGGGCGGCATTTACCGTGCATTCAAAGCCCAGGATACGGGCCAGGGTCTTGCCGGCGGCATGGAAAATGAACTGGCCGCGAGCGCTTTGCTTCGTGGAATTTTCCACGCGAAACAACAGCTCGACACTGCCTCGGGTGGGGAACGGAGCCAGTTGCTCATAACTCTCCAACCGCGCGGGAAGTGAAGGCGCTCCCAGATTTTCCTGACACCACAGGATGGCAAGCTGAAAAGCGGAATCCACCAGCAGCGGATCCGTAATCCAGGCCGGACGCTGAGGGTTCTTCACCCACTGCGAAGGAGCAGGAGCCACGCTGACGCTGGCCGCCATTGCCGTAGAGGAAATACCGCCGACCTGAGTGATAGCCTGAAACTGCGGCCCGTGGAAAAGCACCTCGCGATAAGCCCGCGCGGGCGAAAGCCGATAAGGCTGAAGCGCGGGCAATGCGGGAGCCGCTTCGGTCGGGCGAACAGCCGGAGTTCCCGCGCGGGAAAGAATAGCTGTGGCACGTGCATGGATTCGCCCCGATGCGCCCGAATTGCCGGCTGAAACGATTTCCAGCGGGATAGCCAGCCGGTCGTTCTCGTGAGACGTACCGGCCAGGATCCGCACTTCGGCCCTGGGGGAGTCCAGAGTGATACCCTTCAAAACCTGCACGCGCTCAAGCCCCAGAAACTGTGCGCCGGGGTGGCGAAGCAGGGCGGCGTCGGCAAACCACTCCATGATCAGTGCGAGCGGCACAACCGGCTTTCCTGCCAGGCAATGCGAACGCAGAACCGGATAAGTCTCCAGCGAAATAGTTCGGCCCGTGACTTCGACGGGCGATGCCGCTGCCGGTGCCGCATCCTGAGTCGGGACGGCGGGCGTGAGCGTGGTCGCAGCTTCGGCAGCGTGCGCTGTGGGTTCAGGCTCCGTGAGCACAGAGCCCAGGGTAACCTCCACCGCTCCGACACCCGCAGGTGCCAGGAATTCAGCAACAAAAGCGCGAGCACCTTCCACCAGGGGAATGAGTCCGACGCCTTCCTTCTCAAACTCACGGCGAAGGCCGGGCGTCACCATGCCGCCCTCCCATGGCCCCCAGTTCAGCGAAACGACGCGGCAATGCGGACGGCGACGCGTCTCGCTCTGAGCCACTTTGTTCAGCACTTCATTCGCCATGGAGTAGTCGATCTGGCCGCGACGACCAAAACGTCCGCTCACCGAAGAGAAGAACACGATGGCTTTAAGAGGATCAGCCGCAGTGGCTTCCAGCAGAAAACGCAGACCGCCGGCCTTGGTATCGAATACCGTGTTGAACTGCGCGGTCGTCTTTTCCTCAATCCGCTTGTCCTCCAGCAGGCCCGCACCGTGCACCAGCCCGGTTATTGCGCCAAACTTCGCACGGACCTGAGCCAGAACGTTTTGAATGGATTCCGCGCTGCGGACATCGGTCTGGACGTATTCGGCATGAACAAGCGTTTGCAGCTTTGCCACGGTCTCGGAGACTTCGCGGTTCGCGACAAGAGCGCGATACGCATCGCCGATTGCCTTGGGATTCAGAGCTTTGCCCTGGGCGCGGCTGTCTTCCAGAATGGCGCGCTTGATCGCCGCTTCGCCCTCAACGCCTTTCAGCCACTGAGGCTCGGGGGCGGGGGGAGCCGTGCGGCCCATCAGCACGATTGTCGGGGTAATATTTTGCGCGGCAAAAGCTTCCGCCAGAGCCAGAGCTGAAGATGCGGTAACACCACGAGCTCCGCCAGTCACCACGATAACGTCCTGCGACGTCCATGCTGTTGTGGCCGTCGGAAAAGGCTTCTCTACCAGTTCCAGGCGGGAAAACGGAACGACACTTTCTGAGTTAATTCCGATCTCGTTGAAGCGAACCGCGGCAAGTTCCTGCACCAGAGCATCGGCCACCTTATCCGTAGGAGTACCCGCAACGTCGAAGGCGATGGCGTTTACACCGCTCCACTCAGCGGCAACGGTCTTGGCAAGACCCGCCAGACCGCCGAAGACGGGGTTGGCGACATCACCGAAGTTCGAGCCAATGCCGAACTGTCCGTTCAGATGGGATACAGTCGCGACGAACGATCCGCCCTTGCGTGCAGCCGCCCGCAGGTCGGCGGCATGCGACTTCAGGATCTCAAAAGCCTGCTTGAGAACAACTTCCGCCTGCGCAGGAACACAAGATGTCTCCGCGCCAAGGAATATCAGACCGCCGATCGGCACCCCCCCGGCTTTAAAAGAGCCAGGCAGTGCTGCGTCGTAGCTGAGGAACCGGGCTTTTGCCCCTTCGGACTGCAGGGCAGTGATGAGATTGCGCCCGAAAGATGCATCATTGCCTCCCACCACCAGAACTTCGTGACCGGGCGCGACACGAAGCTGGGCTGTCGGCGCGGAGGAAATCGCAGTGGCGATCAACTCGCGGCGTTCGACGGCCGGGGGGCGGGAGGCTTGTTCAAAAAAAGAGCGCGCAGCTCCTACAGGTTCAGCAGCAGCTACGGGAAGCGGGGGTGGACCCGAGTGGCCCGGCGGCTGCCCGGTTTCGGCCATACGCTCACCAAGGAAGTTCAGGATATCCTGCAAAGTGCGCAGGCTGCCAAGGTGTTCGGGCTCAACGCTGGGCGCCTCGGGCGCGCGCTGGCGCATACCGGCCAGAATCTCCACGCGCTTGATCGAATCAATACCGAGATCGGATTCCAGATCCATATCCAGGCCAAGCGTTTCGCGGGGATAGCCGGTCTTATCGGCAACCACGTCCAGCAGAATATCCGCGAGACCGGTCGCCGAAGCAGCAGGCGCGGGAGCCGTGGGGGCCGCTGCGGTCGGAGTTACAGAGCCGGCCGAAGTTGCTACGGGTGCAGTTGCGGGAGCTCCGGCAGGTGCGGCTTTCTCCGAAATAAAGGCGATGATATCGCGCAGGTTGCGCAGCGTGCCGAGATGCTCCGG
>JBGGNE010000346.1:0-4250 GCA_041287705.1 Methylacidiphilales bacterium
CATCCCCAAATCGATCCCAGTCTTTGTACCAATTAACGTCTGCGAATGGTCTAAAACGTACATTGCTTGCATCGCCACACGCTGCACAAACAAATATTACTCAAAAGTTACGGGTAAAGCGCTGCCATCAAGCGTTTTCGCCTTGCCAGCGCCGGAAAGATACGGAACAGTCCGCAGCATCCGGAGACTGCCTCCGATTCTCTCTCCTCCTCAATCTCTTTACCCCTGGCATGGTCGATACCCGCGTACTGTTCTGGCGCTCGCTTTCGTCGGTTATCCTGTGGACCCTGGTGCTTACCATGGTGGTTCTGGATTTCCGCACGGGCTGCTGGTTCGTCATCGCCAGCTTTGGGCTGCTGGCGCAGCGCGAGTTCTATCGCGCCGAGCAACAGAAGGGGCATATCGTTTACTCCAAGTTCGGGCTATTCTGCGGGTTGCTTCTCTTCCTCAACAGCTGGTACTTCCTGGTCTATAAAGGGCTGGGGGATGGCGACGCCCATACTTTGCGCGTGGTGGAAACGGTATGGTGGGTGGAAGGCGTCATCGTTGTTTTTGTCATTCTCGGCAGCCTGATCCGCCTTGTGCTGAGCGGGGAACCTAAGCCGTCACCCATTGTCAGTCTGTCGCTTACGCTGTTTGGGTTTCTTTACGTGCCGTATCTGTTTAATTTTGTCGCCAAGATTGCATTCTGGCCGGATTCCGTCAACGAGACGCGCTTCGTGCTGGTTTACCTGCTGGCGGTTACCAAGTTTTCGGATCTGGGGGCGTACGTCACCGGCATTCTGCTGGGGCGACACAAGATGATCCCACGCGTTAGTCCCGGCAAGACGTGGGAAGGTTTTGCGGGCGGCATTCTTATTTCGCTCGGTGTCAGCCTGCTGATGGTCTGGTTTTTCCCCACGCAGTTGAAGGGGATTGGCATGCTGGGGGCGCTGCTGCTGGGTATCGTGCTGCCGCTGGTAAGTGTGGTGGGTGATCTGGCGGAATCGGTCATCAAGCGCGACGCGGCGATCAAGGACAGCGGCCGCAGTATCCCGGGAATCGGCGGTGCGCTGGATCTGGTGGACAGCATTCTGTTTACGGCGCCGGTACTCTTCTTTTTCCTGTACAGCAAGACGCATTTGTAGGGCATTGCCCGTGGTACTGCCTTGAGATTCCGCGGAACACGGAGTAATGTTTTGGGGAGATGATACCTCTCGAAGACTTTTTCTACGACATTGTCAGCAAAGCGCAACGGGGCCTGAAACTGGGCAACGGTGATGTGGCGGACGCAGCCGGCGTCTCACTGGCGGAGGTGGAGGAACTGAAACGGGGCAAGCTGAACGAGCCGGCTCTGCGCAAGATTGCGCCGGTGCTGAAGCTAAGCGCCGCCCGGCTGATCGACCTTGCCAATAACGCGTGGTACCCAAAGGTGGAGACGCCCGCGGATGGCTTCGCGGCGTTTAATACTCCCTTTGAGGACATGACGGTGAACAGCTACCTGCTGTGGGATCCCGCGACGAAGGAGGGTGTGGCCTTTGATACCGGCGCCAGTTGCGTGGATATGCTGGCCAAGGCAAAAGCCTGCGGTGTGACCATCCGGCTGATCCTGCTGACGCACTCCCACGGCGACCATATTTTCGATCTGCCCGCGCTGCTTTCCGCGACCAGCGACGCGCCTGTGTGGATCAACGAAGCTGAGGCTGACGCGGTACCCGAGGCGCAGACGTTTGCCTCACCGCAGGGTTCGGACAGCACGCGCCGCAGCTTTAATGTCGGATGCCTGGCGATTGAGGCGCGGCCTACCGTAGGGCATTCCCGCGGCGGCACCACCTATGTGGTTCACGGCCTGGAGATCCCCGGTTCGCCCGGTGCCGCAGTGGCCATTGTGGGGGATGCGGTTTTCGCGGGATCCATGGGTGGCGGCGCCGTCTCGTACAGTGATGCCCTGCGCACCAACCGCGAGTACATCTACACCCTGCCAGACGAAACGATTCTCTGTCCCGGCCACGGCCCGCTCACCACTGTGGGCGAGGAGAAAAGGCACAATCCGTTTGCCGTGGAATTTGAGGAAGCTTAAACGCACACATATGTCCTGCCATGTCGAGAAGATGGAGACGGAGCTGCTCTCCCTTCTGAGCTGCTTTGATGGCAGGCTGCCTTTACAGGATTATGAGGACGTGCGCGACCTTATAGTGCACCGCGAATGGGGCGTTGGTCTGGAGACTCTCTGCCAGCAGCTTGATGAATACGAGATTGCGCCATCTCCCGCAGAATTGCTGAAGATTCGGGAGCTTGCAGACGAGATGCTGATGCCGGTCGACACGTGGAGCTTTCTGGACAAAGCACACCCAGGGTAGATCCCGCTGCAAAGCAAGGACCGGCCCTCGGTTGGAAGGAGTGACGCGAAGGAAACCGCTTCATCAGTCAAAGCGGTTTCCAGTGTGCTGCTTCTGCTCTGCCAGCAGGGTAAGACTACTTGGCGCGGGCTGCTGCCACTGCGGCCACAAGTGCCTTGGCATTCTCGGTCAGCTTGGCCCAGTCGCGATTCTTCAGAATCTCCTTGCTGACGAGGCTGGAGCCTGCGCCGAGGGCTACGGAACCGGCCTTGATGAAGGCGCCGGCCGTGTTTACATCTACGCCGCCGGTGGGGATGATCTGGAGCTGGGGCAGGGGAGCCAGGATGTTCTTAATATACGTGGCGCCGAGACCGTCCGCAGGGAAGATCTTCACGAAATCCGCGCCGAGTTCATGGGCGGCCAGTGCTTCCGTAGGAGTAAACGCGCCGGAGATGATCGGCTTGTTGTAGGTCAGGCACATCGCGACGATTTCGGCCTTGGTGATGGGCGTGACGACGAATTCCGCACCGGCCAGAATGGCGAGGCGGGCCGTAACGGCATCCAGAACCGTGCCGACACCAAGCAATACTTTGCCCTTCAGCTTGGTGGAGACTTCTTTAATGGTCTCGATAGCGTTGGGGGTCGTCATGGTGATTTCCATGGCGGTAACGCCACCGGCTGCGAGTGCTTCGCAGCATTCAACAAGCTGGCCGGAGCTGTCTGCGCGGATAACCGCAACGATACCAGGGTTCAGGAGGCCGTGAATGATTTCAGCTTTAGTCATGGGAAGACAGGGATAAGAGTGAGTTAGGGATAGACAGAGGAGAGGAGACAGAAGCGTTGTCCACGAAATACGCAAACAACACAAAAGAATGGGAAGCTGAGCTGACAGGGATGCCCAAATGCAGTCAGTCCGTCAGCCGGCGGTCGCAAAAGCGCCCGTCACAGCTGAAGCAGACGCCCCGCATAGAAGTCCCCCCAGCGACGGCCCCCGAAGGGCCGTCAGCGTTGGACGCGGCCGGAGCCGTCGCCGCCTACCAGGGCTTCAACGTCGCTCAGCGGCACGCGATTGAAGTCGCCGGAGATCGAGTGCTTCAGGCAGCTTGCGGCTGCGGCGAACTCGATGGCTGCCTGCGGTTCCTTCTTGACGGCCAGCGCGTAGATGAGGCCCCCGGCAAAGCTGTCGCCGCCGCCCACGCGATCCACGATCGGGTGAATGTCATAACGCTTGCTGAAGTGCGCTTTACCGTCTGTGTAGTACAGACCGCTCCAGCCGTTATGGCTGGCGCTGAAGCTCTCGCGCAGTGTGATAGCCACGCCTTTGAACTTGAACGCGGCAGTCAGCTTCTCCGCCACTTCGATGTAGCGCTGGTGATCGATCTTGCCGTGCTCGATTTCCGTGCCGCTGGCGCTGATGCCAAACACTTTTTCCGCGTCTTCCTCATTGGCGATGCAGACATCGACATAAGGCATGAGGGTCGTCATCACTTCCTTGGCCTTCGCGCTGGTCCAGAGCTTCTTGCGGAAGTTCAGGTCCACGCTGACGGTCAGGCCTTTTTCCTTGGCGGCCTTGGCGGCGTCCAGGGTGGCGGTGGCGGCGGTCTCGCCCAGGGCGGGTGTAATGCCGGTGAAGTGGAACCAGTCGGCGCCCTCAAATGCCTTGTCCCAGTTGAAGTCGGAGGACCTGGCGGTGGAGATAGAGGAGCCGGCGCGATCGTAGGTTACCGTGCTGGCGCGCTGGGCGGCGCCGGTTTCCAGGAAGTAGATACCGATACGCTCGCCGCCGCGGACGATGTGGTTCGTATCTACGCCGAGACCGCGCAGTTGCTGAATGGCAGTCTGGGCGATATCATTCTTGGGAAGGCGGGTGACGAAGCGGCCTTCGAGGCCGTAGTTGACAGCCGAAACGGCCACATTGGCTTCGCCGCCGCC
>JBGGNE010000347.1:0-36660 GCA_041287705.1 Methylacidiphilales bacterium
GATGTGGTTCGTATCTACGCCGAGACCGCGCAGTTGCTGAATGGCAGTCTGGGCGATATCATTCTTGGGAAGGCGGGTGACGAAGCGGCCTTCGAGGCCGTAGTTGACAGCCGAAACGGCCACATTGGCTTCGCCGCCGCCGAAGGTCATTTCCAGAGAGTTGGTCTGATTAAAGCGGAGGTTGCCGGGAGTGGCGAGGCGAAGCATGATTTCGCCAAAGGTGACGATACGAGGCATGGTGATGTTGTATAGAAAGAAGAGACGTGCGGCATGATAAACGAATGAAGAGATGCCGGTGCCCTACCGCATGAAGGCGGCAATGGCAGGCCTCCCCCGTTCATTCATTATTGCGCCTGTTAAATTGTAAATTCTAGCAGCCGAACGTGTGTGGAATCGCAAGAAATCCGCTGCAATATTAGCAGAGATGTTGCGATTCCGAGAGCGCATCTCTCTAAAAGAGATGCGACTCGCACATAAGCACTTTCAGATCATAACGCGATGCACAAGAGTCCCCAGCTACGGCCCCCAAAGGGCCGTCAGCAAACAGGGTCCAGCGTCACGCTGGTCAGGCGGAGGCGAGGGCGGCTGCGATCGCTTCGGCGTTCGGCAGATGCTTGGGGGATTCCGTCTGCTCGCTGTAGATGATCTGACCGGCTTTATCGATGACGAACGCGGCGCGCGCGCTGGTGTCGCCGATATCCGCCAGGTTAGGAAACACCACATCGTAGGCCTTGGTCACGGTCTTGTTCAGATCACTGAGCAGGGGGATGGTGATGCCGACGGATTTGGCCCAGGCTTCCTGTGCAAAGGGGCTGTCCACGCTGATGCCATAAACGGTGGCGTTGAGGTTCTGGTACGCGCTGATACCTGCGGAAACGTCGCACATCTGCTGCGTGCACACGCTGGTATAGGCGAGGGGAAAGAAGAGGAGAACCGTATTGGTCTTGCCGAAGTTGTCGCTAAGCTTGACCGTTGTGAGATCGCCGTTCTTGGATTTGAGGGCGAAGTCCGGGGCAGAGGTTCCGACTTGAAGGGGCATGATGGTGGGGTGTGTTTGTAATAACGCGGGTTATTGATAGATCGTATCTGATCAAAAAGAAGCTGAGCCGGCCTGCTGCGGCCAGAATCTCACGCCTCCCACCGCTCCGCGCGGCGGAGCGGGCGGCACAATGCACCCGGGCGGCACAAACGGATAGAGCGGGGAAAAAGAGAAGGAAGCATTTATGACGCAACGCGCGCCAATGCGCAAGCAAGAGTAATACGGACGTCCGTGAGAATCCCATGAACCCAGTTAGACCATTCGCAGACGTTAATTGGTACAAATCCTGGGTCGCTTTTGGGCGATAGCAGCGTTGCGCTTTCGGTCATGCATTATTCTAATGCAGTCCCTCAATCGCGCCTTGCTCTCATCCCCAAATCGATCTCAGTCTTTGTACCAATTAACGTCTGCGATTGGTCTTAAGCAGCAGGAGAGGGGGAGAGAGAGGTGCTCAGCGCCGTGACAGGATCTGCTCATTGGCCACGCGGTCGATAAGTGGCGTTTCCTCGAACGCGGCGTCGGAGGCATCGCCCAGGCGCACTTCACGGCACAGGGCGCCTTCCGGGGAGAGGAACTCGTAGCCTTCTCTGGTGGTTTTGCGGACTTCCTGACTAAAGCTGACGCCGTTCTGTTCCTTCCATACGCCGTCCAGTGCCATATCCACCATGTAAGTGAAGTAGCCGGCGGGAGTCAGACGCCAGCGGCCTGACATGCGCCTCTCTACACCGGCGGAGGTTGACGCATCATCGGTGGTGAATTTGGAGAGGAAGGTGCCATCCGCGCGTCGGATTGTTACCATGTACCTGTTTTGCGCGGAGAAAGTCACGTCTCTGTACAGGCCCACGGCGTTCTGTTCTGTCGCGCTTACCTTGCGCGTGGAGGCGGTGGCGCAGCCCGTCAGGTGCAGGCCGGCAAACAACACCAGGGCACAGGCGGGAGCCAGCACCAGGACTGCAGGCGCGCAAATGCGGCGCATCATTTTCCCGGCATTCATGGCTCTCATAGTTGGTTTTATATTGGTTAAAAGACCGCGTCCGAAGCCTGGGACATTCCCTTTACAAAGCGTTTGATGACCGGGTCATCCGAGTGCTCAATTTCTGCGGGCGGAGCGATGGTGTAGATTTTGCCTTCGTGCAGCATGGCGATGCGGTCGGCCATTTCGTAAGCACTGATCATGTCGTGCGTCACGACAATGTTTGTCATGTCCAGCTCCTTGCCCAGGCGTGCGATGAGCTTGGTGATGCTGTCGGCCATGATGGGGTCGAGACCGGCGGTGGGCTCGTCGTACATCATCAGTGCAGGGCGGGTGATGGCGGCGCGGGCGAGGGCGATACGTTTGCGCATACCGCCGCTGAGTTCCGCGGGCATCTTCTGCTCCTGATTGGGCAGATCGACGATCTTCAGGGCGCGCGCCACTTCCGTTTTGATGTCCGCAGGCTTCATTTTGCCCTGCTCTACCAGACTGAACGCCACGTTTTCGCCTACGGTCATGCTGTCGAAGAGCGCACCGTTCTGGAACAGCATGCCCATTTCGCGTCGCAGCGGGGTGATGCTTTCCTCGTCCATATCCACGAGGTTGCGGTCGCGAAACCATACTTCGCCCTTATCGGGCTTCAGCAGGCCCATGATGTGCCGCAGCAGAACGCTCTTACCGCCACCGCTTCGCCCGATGATGACCATGTTTTCGCCGTCCTCGATATCGAGGTCCACACCGCGCAAGATATGCTGGCCGCGCAGCGTCTTATGCACGCCGCGGAGGCGAAGTATGGGCGGTTTGGTCATGGCGAACGTCGTGAACCAGCATGATGCCGGAACGTTGGTGGGGAAGGGGGCGGAAGCGTCACGCTGTTAATCGGCCGGCAGAATCAGATTCAGCAGGAAGCTGATGAAGAAGTTAGAGATAAGCACCACCATGGAGGAATTGACCACTGCCTCGGTAGTCGCGCGGCCCACGCCTTCCGCGCCTGCGCTGGTGCTCAGTCCTTTGTGGCAACTGATCAGCGCGATGATAAAGCCAAAGATAATTCCTTTGATCAAGCCTGTAAGCACGTCACTTAAGCTGGTGAACTTCAGGGTGTTAGCCCAATAGTAGGTGCCGTCCACTTCCAGAACCGGCACCGCCACGTAGTATCCGGCCATAATGCCGCAGCCGATCGTGAGAGAAACGAGCACGGGCATGGAAATCAGCAAAGCAATGACGCGCGGGGCGATGAGGTACTCTGTAGGATAAACGGCCAGTGCGCGCAGGGCGTCCAGCTGTTCCGTTATCTTCATTGTCGCAAGCTCCGCCGCAAGACTGCTGCCCACGCGGCCCGCCACCATCAGCGCGGCCAGCACCGGCCCAAGCTCGCGGAACATGGAGACGGCGACGACGGGAGCGACCGCCGAATTCATGCCCAGAGGGCCGAACTGGTACTGCATCTGCGTCGCAAAAACCGCGCCGGTGAAGGAACCCGTGGTGACGATAACCACGATAGAGGAGACGCCCACGCGGTGGATCTGGGCAATGATATGCTTGAATCGCCAGCGATACCGGGTAAGGCAACGCATCGTGTCCGTGAATAAAAAGACGATTTCCCCCGCGGACTCGAGGAAACCGAGAAAATTGCCCCCTATAGAGCGCACCAGGCCAAGCATGGCTGTGACGCTAGCGAACCCCGACACACTGCACAAGCAGGACAGTGAAGGAACGGATTCTTTTTCCTCTGGTCGCCTCTGGTTCGCTGCCGGAATGCCGCCTACAAAGTCACGGGACGGGCAAAGCGCAAGCCCGAAAGAGGCAAGCCGCCGCCACCATCCGCTGCACCGCCCGTGCTTTGCATTCCTTTCGACTGAATCAGGACGTGGAACTTGGCGCCCATCATGGCGGGGTGTGTAAGAGATTGCCACGCACGCAGTTGGGCCTGATAACCGCGTGTCTTCACTGTCTCGGGCGGAACATCCGCGGCTCCCGGCTGCATGGAGAACAGTGGCGGCGCGTTACCCATCAGAAACCGTTGCTGATCCACAAAGCCTTCCGTATGCAGTCCGCAGGCGAGACCTTCTTCGGCCAGCGTGGTAAAATCCACATCCGCCGTTATGTCCTGCCGGCCCACGTGCGCCAGAGGATCGTTGCTGGAGCGATGCTGCCGGAAACAGCGCAGGGTACCTTCCCGGCGCTCCACACTATAATAAAGGCGACGGGGAAGCCCGTAATCGATCGTTACGACATAGCCGCGCGGGAGCATCTCGGATGCCTGGCGTATCCATGCCGCAGCTTCCAGGTTGATCTCCGTGGTATAGCCCTCAATAGCGGGCAATGCTTCGTCCTCGGCGACTGATGAGAGCCGCGCTATCGCTGCGACCAGACCTGGGGTTGCGGGGGGCAGGGGAACGAACTGGAAGGCGTCCGGAGTTGCTGCTTCTTCAGCAATGACATGCAGTTCCTTCCACGCGCCGCCCTCGTAGCGGATCAGGCAGACAGGAAAGGCATCAATCAGCTCATTGCTGTAGACGATGGCGAAATCCAGCGGATGTCCGGCAGAAAAGGCGGCTGCTTCCAGGCTGTCTTTGTCTAACTTGGTTAACCACACGATTTTGTCTGCCAGATCGCTTGCAGGGTCAGGGGCGGCGGAAGCGTTCTGGATGGGGCGGAACGGATCGACAAGCGCCATTCGTGCAGCAGCAAAGCACTGCGAATCCGCCACGCGCAATCCCGTCAGCACGTCGAGTGCAAGCCGGCCATCCATAGCGCCCTGCTCCGCCAGCCAGAATGATGGGGGCGAACCTGCCATGCGCCACATCTCGGCAAACTGCCGGGCCAGACACTCGCCGAACAGCGGACCTACGCTTACGCTGGTGTAAAAATCGCCGGCACGCCCCGCCCGTCTGGTGGAGGAGCCCGCATAGTAGCCCAGCCCGGGCTCGTACAGTGCGGCTTCCATAAAGCGCCGGAATGGCATCGGCCCGTACCGCGCTATCCGTTGCCGCAGCAGCGTATGAAGTTGCATGGGTCCAACCGTGACGAAAGGGGGAAGGGGAGGCAAGTGCTGATTTTTTAGCGCACCGTCCTGATGAAGGCCGGTCAAATGCCTCAGGAGTCTCCGGAAAATAACCTGCACAACTTGAGCCGCCGCTTTTGAGCGAGAGCAGCGTTGGAATTCCGGTCAGCGCCTTAGGCTAATGCACTCCCTCCATTCCGCCTTGCTCTCATCTCAAAATCGACGACTTAACTTGCTCAGTTTATTTTCCGGAGACTCCTTAATCAAGAATTTACCGCTGCGAAATGTCTAGGGAGATACAAAATAACTGTATCCTGAAGTTGATTTGTATCGCAGAGTATCCCAAAACTGGTATTAGTGTCTGTACTGCGATCGCCTTTCCGGATCGTTCGATTAATAAAACAGCTCCATTGGAGTATTCAACGTATGCCTTTTCTCCTGAAGACTATATCAAAAGCCATTCTGGCTATATCTGTGTGTTGCCTGCGCCCTGTTTCTTATGCAATTGCGACGACTTGTGTAGTATCGACTTTTGCTCTGGCGCTTCCCCTGGGTGTATCCCCGTGCCATGCCGAGACTTTCGAGATCTCGCCCCGTCTGGGCGGTCGCGTTACTGTGGCGGATTTCCGCTGCGTCATTCCTGATGGCGTAAAGACGGTGCGCGGCATCATTGTCCTGATGCCTGGTTATGAAGGGGATGGTCGTGGGGCGGTGGGCGATAAGGAATGGCAGGCACTCGCCTCGAAACATCAGCTTGCGCTGGTCGCCGGTTTCATGAAGGGTCCCGATTATCACTCTGCCAATGAAGGCGGCAAAATGCTGGTCGATGCGATCAAGATGTTTGCCACGCAGAGCAAGCACCCGGAAATCGACAAGGTGCCGATGGCCTTCTGGGGACATTCGGCGGGCGGACAGTTTGCGTATAACTTTGCCGTATGGAAGCCCCGTCGCACCCTGGCATTTGTAGTGAACAAGGGCGGCTATTACACCACGGATTCTCCTTCGGCCGATGTGCTGAAGACTCCTGGCATCTTCTTTATGGGCACGAATGACGAGGCGTTCCGGGTCAAGCGCATCACCGAGATTTACACCGATGGCCGTAAGCGTGGTGCCCGCTGGTGCATGGTGCCGGAAGAAGGCGTCGGCCACGGTCTGGGTGTCAGCAAGAAGGCCGGTCTGGAGTTTATTGACAAAGCCTTCCAGAAGCGTCTTCCTGTCGCCGCCAACAGCGAGTTTGGCAGCGATTTCGGCACCAGCCCCGCCTCGACCGATCCCAAGATGAACGAACTGGTGGAAAAAGATGGTCTGCTGGGCAATCCCGCCACGGGCGAAGCCACGGCCTACGATCTCTTCTCCGGCAGCAAGGCCGCCGCCTCCTGGCTGATGGACCAGGAATTCGCCGCATCCTGGAAAGCCGCCCTTAAGAAGTAACCAGCCTGTGTGGTGTTCATGAGAATAATCCTTTAGCTGACGGCTGCGTCTTCGCCTGGGGGCGCACAGGCAGGATCGATACTCTCCGCTCACCATATCGATTCCGTCACCTGACAGCTCTTGAAGCCGGTGCGGCAACTTCCGTTGTCGCACCGGTTTATCATAGCTATTTGCAGGGAAAAAGTGTAAGCGCTACTGGATGAAGAGCGGGCTGTTTAACTCCATAATTGTTGCCCTGGCGCTGCTTCTTGCCGTGCAGGCGGTTGTGGTCAGTTACATGCTGTTGTACCGCGCGCATGATATTGAGGAAGAACTGATGGTGGCGGCCCTGCGGCGCAGCGTGGATTTCATACGCGTGCGGGAGACAGAGATGCGCGTGAAGGTGCGCGGCTATGCAGCCTGGACCGAGATGGAGCAGTTTCTGGTGAAGCCGGAAAAGGCTTTTCTGGACGAATTCTCCCCGTCTTCAGAGAACGTCAATCTGCTCTTTGCCTACTCGGATTTGACGAAGCAGGTCTATGGCAAAAGCTACGATTTCCATACCAACAAGACGGAGCCGATTACGGAAGCGGTATATGGTCCGATTGTCAGCAATAACGCGCTGCAGCGTTTTAAGGCCAGCAATGAGAGTCTGGGCGGTGTGCTTCTGACCCAGAAAGGGCCGCTCATGATCATGGCGCAGCAGGTGGTGCACTCGGATGGCTCCGGGCCCAAGAAGGGCACCATGTTTCTGGGCCGCTATATCGATACGGCTTTTACCAACGAAGTCAGCAATATTGTCAGGCGCAAAGTGGTGATCTGGCGGACGAACGACCCCAAAATTCCCGCCGAAGGCCGTCACTCCATTGTCTCCTTTGCCGAGCAGAAACTGTGCGTCGTGCAGCCCTGGTTCAGCGACGTTATGCTGGGCTACGCCTTTATTCCCTGCGTGGATAAGCGGGATGAGGGCATTGTAGTGGAGGTTTTCATCGACAGGGACATCTGGAATCTGGCGAAAACCACTTCCCTGGGCATAGCGGCTTTCAGTGCTCTAATCGGGCTGATGGGCGTCTGGGTGGTACGGATGATCTGTCGCATGGTCGATGAGGCGGAGCAACGGTTCGAGAGACTGGCTCATGACGTGCCAATGGGGTACTGGCTGCTGGATTCCACCGCCGTTATTCGCGATGTGAATCCAGCCTACTGCCGCATGGTGGACATGAAGCCGGAACAAATCATTAACCGCCACGCTTCCGAGTTCATCGCAGCCATTGGGCGGGGGACCTTTCAGGAGTGGCTGACGGAAACCGCATTGCGTGGGACCGGTCATGTGGCCATGAGGCATCGCCTGGCCAAGGGTGCGCTTCAGGTGGCTGCGACCGGGCGCCATCTTCCCGAGCAGGAAGGCCGTTTCCTGCTGCTCTTTACGGACCTCTCCGAGCAGGAGCGTATGTCGGCTGCTCTGCGGGTCAGCACGGCGCGCTTTAGCGGTCTGCTGGGCACGATGGCGGATCCGATGATCATAGCCAACGCCGCGGGCAGCATTCTGGAGTTCAATCCCGCCGCGGAGCGCGTTTTTGATCTGAAGCGCAGCGATGTGCTGGGCCACGACTTCATCAGCCAGCTCTTCGGAAAGGATGTGCAGGAAGCTGTCGTTACGGCGTTCCGTAAGACTTCCGGTGCCGGCGAAGAGAGCAATGCCATGATGTGCTTTGAAACTACTGCGCAACGCTCGGACGGCTCCGAATTCCCGTGCGAAGCGGAACTGAACCGGTTGTCGCTGGAGTCCGAAGTCGTCTACACCGCGTGTCTTCGGGATATATCGAAGCGTAAGGCCGATGCCGCGGAAATTCGTCGCCTGAACGATGAGCAGGAGCGTCGCGTGGAGGAACGCACGGCGCAGTTGAAAAAGGCAAACGAGGAGCTGGAAGGCGAAATTGAAGAGCGCCGCCGCGCCACGGACGCCCTGCGTCGCAGTGAAGAACGCCTGCAGTTTGCACTGGAGAGCACCGAGGATGCGCTTTGGGACTGGGATGTGCCGGGCCGCCGCTTCTATTTCTCCGCGCGCTGGTTCCGCATGCTGGGTTATGAGCCAGGCGAACTGCCTGCCACGCAGGATACCTGGAAACAGGTCTGCCATCCGGATGACTGGGTGGCATTGCAGCGCCGTATCGAGGATCATTTCTCTCAGCGGAGCCCCTCCTTTGAGCACGAGCATCGCCTGCGCACCAAGGCGGGTGTGTGGCGCTGGATTCAGTGCCGCGGACGTGTGATGAAACGCGATCCGCTGGGGCAACCGTTGCGCGTGGTCGGCACCAACCTGGATGTGACCCGGCGGCGGGAGGCCGATCAGAAGCTGCGCGACAGCGAGCGTAAATACCGCATCCTCCTTGGCAATATTAATGCCGGCGTAGTGCTCTTTAATGAGGCTGGTATCTTTGATGTAAACGACCAGTGGCAGCGCCGCTGCGGCAAGCCGCTGAATGAGCTGCTGGGCAAACCGCTGTGGAATGTCGCACCGCCAGCCCAGCCGAATGGCGAGATCAGCCGCGAGTTGCTGACGCGTCAGATGAATCAGACACGTAACAGCGGCAGCATGCGTTTCGAGTGGACCGAGCTGGGCCCGGCAGGCCGCGAGCTCATTTGCGAGATGCATCTCTCCGTAGTCGAGCTGGACGGCCAGAATCTGTTCCACGGCGTCTCTTTGGACATCACCCAGCGCAAGAAAGACGAGGCCGTTATCCGCGAGAGCGAGCATCGCTTTAACGTGATTGCGCGCCATACGGGTCTGCTGGTCTATGATTACGCTATCGACGAAGGGCGCATCATCTGGGCGGGATCCTTTGTTAAGGTGACGGGCTGGCGCGAAAAGGAGTTTCAGGACATGACACCGGACCGCTGGCTAAAGCTGATTCATCCAGAAGACGTGGAGAGTGTTGTGCAGATGCGAGAAAAGAGCAGCCGTACGGGCGCTCCTTTCGTGGCGCTTTACCGCATGCAGCAGCGCGCTGGCCACTACAATCTGGTGGAAGACCACGGTATCGTGCTGCGTCAGGATGCTTCCGGGCAGGGCCGTATCCTCGGCTTTATTAAAGTACTGCCGGGCATGTCGGTCGGCGGCGGAGATCGATAGAGAGCACAGTCTCAATACGTCGGGGCGGGAATGACGAATTATGAAAACCAGCCCTGCACCGAATGTAACCGACGGACCTCCTTCTATCTCCACCACCATGTGCTGCCTGGCATTGCTTGTGCAGTTACTGCTGATTTACGGACTGGCGGCGCGATCCATTGAAACAGCGCTCTTCTTCAGGGGCTACTTTCAGGACCTCCTTCAGGGAAAGCCCCTTCCGGAGTTAACCGTCATGCTGGAATCATGCCTGCTAAGCCCAAGGGCTCCTGTCGGGTTGCTTGTGCTTTTTCTGACGCATACCAGCATCTGTTATTACGCGCTCTTTTACGATCATATTCCGGGTCGCATCAGGTTTCGTTTCATCGTCATCATCGCTTTTAACTTCGCGTGTCTGCTGATCTATATAGGCGTTTTCTACGCAGTATTAGTGTGGTTGCCTGGCTTCAACCCATACCAGGCATTAGGGCAGTCAAGCTGAGTTTTCAGAGAAGCTCGCTCCGTTACCAAAGCTCATTCGGGCCGCTGGGTACTGGAATAGCGGTGCGACGGGCGGCTGCGGGGACGGATGAATCGTCCTCGGCACCTTCTGCTGTGGAGGCAGGAGACTGCTTTCCTCTTTTGGCGCGTTTTTCTTCGATGCTTTCGGAATCGCCCGCGCTGTCCGCACCGCAGAAACCTTCGGCTTCGGCACGACCGCCTTCGCGGAAATTGAGCGGTATGGGGGGCGGGGCGTAGCGGCGCTGAAGTTCTCCGTCGGGATCCAGGAACTGCGCGCGCCACTTGCGATAGTGCGCAAGAATGGAATCCAGCTCCGCGCGGGTGCGAAGCTGCACGATCTTGCGGTTGAACTCGGACGCAGGGCCGAAACGTTTGGCGTACCAAGGACCGACTTTGCGGAACATGCGGCAGCCCAGATCTTCGCCGAAGACCTGGATCATCAGATCCAGATGGCGCGACAAAATGCGGATGCGTTCCTCGAACGTAGGCTCCGGCTGAAGTTCCCCCGTGCGCAGGTAGTGCCACGTTTGCTTGAAGATCCAGGGATTGTAGAAGGCACCACGGCCAATGCTCAC
Source organism: Methylacidiphilales bacterium (assembly GCA_041287705.1). GTDB lineage: Bacteria > Verrucomicrobiota > Verrucomicrobiia > Methylacidiphilales > UBA1321 > LW23. The sequence continues at coordinate 10,636 of JBGGNE010000347.1, forward strand.
GCCCGCGCAGCCTGTGCTGCGCAGCATGATGGCGGCCGCTTCCGGCGAGGTTACATCGCCGTTGCCTATAACGGGAATAGTGCGAACCGCCTGCACCACCGCGCGGATACCTGCCAGGTTCACAGTCCCTTCAAATCCCTGGCAGCGTGTGCGCCCGTGGATAAAGATGGCACGGACTCCCGCTTCTTCCAGAGCTCGGGCCAGATCGGGCGCCGTAAGGTTATCATCATCCCAGCCCAGCCGCATCTTGGCGGTCACGGGAATGCGCACCGCGGCTACCATAGCCGCGACAAGCTCGGCAGTGCGGAAGAGCTGTGTCATCATGGCGCTGCCGCCGCCCACGCTTACCACCTTGCGTACCGGGCAGCCCATGTTGATATCGATGGACGCGGCGCCCTGCTGCTCGACGTATTTGGAGGCTTCCACCATCTCACCGGGCACACTGCCGAAGAGCTGAACGGCCATGGGGCGATCGCCCGGCGCGCTTTCGATAAGCTTGAGCGCCTTGGGATTGCGTTCGACGAGGGAGCGAGCGTTGACGAGATCCGTGGTGCACAGGCCCACGCTGCCGATCTCACGCACAACCAGACGGAACGGGAGATTGGTGTAGCCGGCAAGCGGGGAAAGAAATAGATTGGACTCCAGCTGCAGGTCGCCCAGCGCGATAGGCGCGGCGGCGGCCACGCCTGTCTCTAACGGGGGACTCGAATGCATTTGCCGGTGTTCCATTGAGAAAAGATATACGCGGAACGCTCCTCTGCCGACATAAAATCCCACGAAGTAGTGGCCGGAGCCAGACAGGGAACAAAGCCGGGGCCGGGTCGACGGCGGGGCAGGGGACGTGGCTGCGGTGTCGCCTGCACCAACGCCGCAAATGCTTCGCAACCTGGGAAAGCGACGATGTTGGAGGTAGTGGTGGCGTCACGGCCTGAACCCGGTTGAACGCTGGGAGCGCCTGCAGGCTCAGGCGAAATCTTTGGCGGAAGGGCACCAGCCACCGCTCTGCCGACGAGAGCGCGGGGTACCGGCCCTACACCGCCTCTTTGCCGGGGTACCGGAAAGCTTCGCCGTGATTGGTGCGAGGTCGGGGTCTGAGAGGGTGCTGATGACGAAGATACATTTTCAGGCGACGCCGATCCTGCCATGGTGCGTGGTGCTAATGCTGCGAAGCGCTGTCTCAAAACCTCCGATATCTCCCGGGAGATGAGCGGATTAAACCCGGGTCGCACTCCGCCTGACCGGCCCGTGGGGGCAGGCCGTACTTTGCTCAGCAGCCGGGTGAAGATGCCTGGAACTTTGCGCATACGCTAATCGTTGAATGTACGTAAATATACGACAGACACACAGAAAATTCAGCTTTAATCTGTATTTTTGTGCGAATGTATCCGACCTGTTTGCCTGGAAAAGACCGCATCACCGCTTGGCGCTGGGGCACTTTGCGGGTAGTGTAGCGGCATCATGTTGCGTACCATGCTTTCGCGGTGCCGGTCGGGCTCTATTGCCGCCGGCTTCGGCTTTTTTGACCGGCACGTCTTATGTCATGCGGGCCACCGCCTCGCTGTTTCTGCTGCTGCCGCCGTAATGTTTTCTTTGACTGGCGCGGGTGCCGCCCTCTCTCAGGAGCCGGCTCCGACCAACGCTCCCGCCGCTACCACGACCACTCCGGACGCGGCTACCGCACCCAAGAAGTCCGTAAGTGAAAGTCTGGCCCCCGTAGCACCTGAGCCCCCGCCCAAGGACGCCGTAACGGGTGACTGGCTTCTCCGCAACATGTCCGGCGAGCCTGATACGCTGAATCCTATTCTCGCCACCGATGTATACAGCGACATGGTGTTCGGCAATATTTATGAGAGCCTTACCCGCCAGAACCCCAAAACCCTGAAGTATGAGGCCGGGCTGGCGGAAAGCTGGGAAGTTTCCGAGGATAAGCTCACGTTTACCTTCCACCTGCGCAAGGATGTAAAGTGGTCCGACGGCAAACCCTTCACGGCCGCTGACGTCAAGTATACGTTCGATCGCATCAAGGATCCCAAGGTGGACGCGCCGCACCTGCAGGTCTACTACATCGACCTCGTTAGCTGGGAAGCGCTGGACGATTACACGGTCCGCTTCAAGGCCAGTAAGCCCTACTTCAAGTTCTTCGATATGCTTGGCGGCGCATCGATTATCCCCAAACATATCTTTGATGACGGCACCGATTTCAACAAGCACCCCGCCAACCGTAAACCGATCGGTACCGGCCCGTACGTCCTGGAGAAATGGGACACCGGCACGCAGTTCGTCATTACGCGCCGCGACGATTACTGGGGCCAGAAACTGTACGACGTTTTCCCCAAGAAGATTGTGATGCGAGTTGTCGCGGACGACAACGTGGCGATGCAGAATCTGAAGTCCGGCGTCATTGATCTGTACGAGCGGATTCTACCGCTGCAGTGGACGCGCGAGTTCAATAAGCCCGAGTACGAGGAGCGTTTCCACAAGCTGGTGTATGATTATCCGCAGTATTCGTATTTCGGTTTCAATCTGCGTCGCCCGCTGTTCAGCGATGTGAAGGTGCGCAAGGCGCTGGATCTTCTCGTGGATCGCAAGAAGATTATCGATCGCGTTTACATGGGTCTGGCGACGGCCGTCTCCGGACCGTTCTACATCAAGACGCCCTCTTACAATCACGATGTGAAGCCGACGCAGTATGATCCTGAAGCTGCCGCCAAACTCCTGGCCGAAGCTGGCTGGAAGGATACTGATGGCGACGGCATTCTGGATAAGGATGGCAAACCGTTCACGTTCAAAATGCTGACCGTGGCGGATAACGTGCGCCAGCAGCGCGTAGGTGAAATCATGCAGCAGGATTTCCTGAAAGCCGGCATCAAGATGGAGTTTCATAAGCTGGAATGGGCCGCCTTTTTGAAGCTGGTGGGCGAGCGGCAGTTTGACGCTGTAACTATGGCGTGGGCGCTGGATACCAAGACGGATCCTTACCAGATCTGGAACAGCGGCGAGGCTGACAAGCCGAACAGCTCCAACAACGTGGGCTACAAGAACGCCGAAGTAGACAAGATGATGGACGAAGCGCGTCTGGAATTTGACGATCCCAAGCGCGAGGCGATCTATCGCAAGATCCACTCCATCATTGCCGCGGATGTTCCGTGCATCTTCCTGGTCGCCCCCAAGCAGCTCTCGGCCGTGGCCAAGCGGTGGCAGAACATCGTAACGTTCGGCCCGCGCCCCTGCTTCGACGTGACTACCTGGTACGTGCCTAAGGATAAGCAGAAGTACAAGGATTGAGGAATCGCAGGTGAGGGGATGATACGGTGCCCGGCAATAAGAAGCCGCCCGATCGTGTCATCCCGGATGGCTGACTCATTCGAAATTCATCCTTCTGATTCTCCCGTTTCGTCACAGCACCAGAAACCTGCCGCGCGGGTTCTGGTGCTTCGAACGTCAGGACGGTACATGACAGGATACGGCGGATTCCCCTGGCCGTGGCGGGGGCCGGTAAGCGCCCCTGAGGTATGGAATCCAGCCTGGGGCGACCAGCCGGATGACTGGGTTGGCGGCTTCCGTCGAAGCGCCAAACGAGGCGGCGGTCTGCATGGCTTTGAGAACGGGGAAGGAGAGTGGGGACTGCTATCCTGGGATACTCAGGCCAAAGCGCTCATCATCGAAACAGACGAGAGCCGTATTGTTCGCGATAAGCGGACCGATGCTTCTCGCAGGAGGATTCTGGCAGGTGCTTCAGGCACGCCCGGGGATGGCGGTCCGGTACGCTTTTCCTCAGGGGATGTGGTGGACGTGACGTCGTTGCCGGCCGCTCTTTGCCGTCTCGTATGCAATCCCGATCGGGTGCTGGCTGGGATACTGGCACTTACCGCTACTGACGAGAATTGCTCGGGTAAACGCATCGCCGCCACGATGCGAACTGCTCTGGCGAGTTCGGATTGCGATGGAACTCTGGCGGCTACAGCGCCATTGTGTCAGCTGGCTTCCGCAGGACAGAGGAGCCGCCTCTTCGCTTCCGCAGTAAATACCCAACTGGCGTCTGCTGGAAGGCAGAGTGTTCTGGCTTCGACAGCTGAGCGTTGTCAGCTTGCCGCTTCCGGCGAACGCACGCTGATCACTGCTGCCGGTCGTCGCAGTAAAGTCGCCGCGTCAGGTGATCACGCCCAGATTGCCGCTTCCGGCGATCAAGGCAGTCTGGCGAGTGCCGGTGATTTCAGCCGCGCGGTGACTTCTGGAACTGGCTGTCACCTGGCGGCGTCCGGTGTGCACAATATGCTGGCAGCCTCAGGATCCGGCGCATCGCTCGCAGGTGCCGGTCCATATCCTCATCTGGCCGCCAGCGGGGAGGGGAGTCGTCTAACCACGTCTGGCCATGAAGCCACGCTGGATGCTGTCGGCAAAGACAGCATCTGCATGGCGGCTGGTACGAATTCGCGGGCAAAAGCCGGTCCTGGAGGAGCCATCGCAATCGCGTGGCACGATGGCACGCGTCCGCGCATCGCCATTGGTTACGTGGGTGAAAGCGGCATCAAAGCGGATACCTGGTACAAAGTGCAGGATGGCGTTTTGACCGAGCAGGAGGAGTGGTCACCGTACGATGTAGAGCATTAGAATTCTGGTAGCTCGTCGCCTGGAAGCGGTCTTGCCTCTGCCATTACCTGCGGTTTTCACGGCGTTGCCACTCCTCTTTAAGAGACTCAATAAGGAGGCTGGTCGTGGTGATTTTAAAGGGAGGCGTAATTTCCGGCTGTGTGCTCCAGGGATTCAGGGGAAGGCGTTGCCCCGTAAAGTCTGTGGCGGTGATCGGATCTTTGCGGAACTGCTCAAGCTCTTCTTTTTCGAACATCGCATCCCACAGGGTGTTCATTCGCCGCTTCATTTCATTCAGCGTTTTTTCCTGCTCTGCGAAGATATTATGGCGATCCATGTAGTAGTCGGCCTTTTCCTGGCTCCATTCGGTATCCCAGGGCGATTGGTGAAACAGTGGATAGGGACACCATTCCAGGCCTGGAAACGGTAAGTTCAGATCCCCGTTGAGTTGAAGGGAAGGTTCAAGCACAAGTCCTGATCGCATGCTCATACGAGGAGCGTTCTCATTTCCAAACTGGTAGGTGTAATTTTCTACATAACCCGCCAGGATGATTGCTTTGGATTGCCCATCTGCAATGTGGCCTATTCTACTTCCCCAGACTCTGAGCCATGCGTCTGTGATGTCGTATACCACAGTACTTTGCGTGCATGCCCACAGGATGGGCTGGTACAATGCGCACTTCACGCGGGGTTCTGCTCGTCCATAAGGGTCCGGCGTTTCCGTGTAGATCGTGCCCGCAAGTCGGTCGTTACGGTAGGCGCAGGTGTCGTATATGTAATACTGCGCCGGACCCATTGAGAAAAGGTAGATAAGCAACGCCAGTCCGTACATAGCCGGTGCTGAGGGTGCAGTCGGACTGTTCCAGCATATCAGAAGTGCTCTCATGGCTTTGGATGTTCCTGCATCTGCATCGGTTCAGAGTTATTGGTGGATGATTGAGGAATCGTAATGCTGCCAGGGTAGGGGAGTGGCCCGCCCGGTGCCGGGGAGTCCGGGCTGTTTGTGCTGGACGAAACGGACGAGATCACGCTGGCGTTTCCCACAGCACCCGGTTTGCCTTTGCTGACAGAATCCAGGATCAGCTCCGACTGTACCAAGCTGTGCCCCCAGAGATTCAGCCATCCATCCACGCTCTTATAGACGTACGTGTTTTCGGAGCACGCCCACAGCAGAGGACTGTACATACCTTCCGGCAATCGATCGCTTACAGGGCCGCCCCCCGTCACACTTATGGCGAATTGCCGCCCGGCCTTGGCGTAGTTCAGCTGCGGTTTGCAATAGCGGGAAGCCGGGGCGATGCTCAGCACATAAAGGATGGCGGCGGTCCCGCCAAGCAGCATCCCCCATCTCATGAGGGAGGATCCGGAGCGTTCACTCAAGCCGCGTCCAAGCAGATCCGCCGCACTTGGCCGCGGACCTGTGCGCATGGGTTCTGGTTCCACTCCTGGCGCATCCGTATCCGTGACAGCGGACGCTGTGGTTTCTGTTGGTACAGCAGGCTGTGTGTCTGCCTGCGTAGATGTCTCAGGCTGCGGTTCAGTCGATTTAGATTCAGATGCTGCCCCGTTCTCAGATCCTTTTGCTGGTTCCGTCATGGAGCGTTAGTGGTAGAAGGGGATTTGGCAGGCGCAGCGGGCGCCGACTTTTTCTCAGGGTAAAGCGAGACTTTTCCCATCGGTCCTTTGTAACCGGACCCTACAAAGAGAATCCGTTCGTAGGTCAGGTGACTGCCCCATAGTGACAGGTATTTGTTCATCCCTGCCGTAACGGCGGAGTCTTCATGATCCGCCATATACCGCACTACCGGCATGTAAAACGACTTTACCCACGGCCAGTCATTGCGCGTTCTGGGTACGTGCGTTTCGATGTCCACTATCACGATGGCAGCACCCCGTTTTTGCGGGTCATCGATATTCTTGGTATGAGCCACCGAAGCGTAGAGCGACACAGGGGCAATGCTGAGAACATAAACTACCGGTGCCAGCGCACCCATAAGGAGCGCCCCGGCAACCAGAAGCAGCCTCCCTGATGTTTCTGTTGCGGGTCGTACGCCTGCCACTGCGGTTGGTGATCGTTTGGGTTCGATTGGCATAATCTCTCTCCCCCATGTCGTCCGTTTCTGTCCTTTTGTTTAGCGATTCCCGCCGTCTGTACCTACGCCCAGACCGGGCTGACCCCGCTTCGCCCATATCCGGATCAGTGCCACATCGGTTGGGTTGATACCGGAGATGCGTCCTGCCTGACCGAAGGTCATCGGCTGGATCGTCTTGAGTTTGATGCGAGCTTCCTTTTTCAGACCCTGAATCTCGTCATAATCCAGCCATGTGGGAATAGGATGATTTTCCGCTTCACGGGTCTTCTCGATCTGCGCCATTTCCCTCTGCAGATAGCCGCTGTATTTCACCTCGGTTTCCACCTGCGCCGCCACGTCTGGCGCTACACCATGGTAGCTTTCGGGCAGATCCTTCCATGCTGTGGTAGGCCGCTTGAGGATATGGGCCAGGGATTCTGTGCCGACACGCTCTGCCCGAAGGCGCTGCAGCGTCTGGTCAATGCCAGTTTTCTTTTCGCGAAGGCGGCGGAGTCGCTCGTCCGATGCCAGGCCGATGGCGTGGCCGCGTTCCGTCAGGCGCAGATCCGCGTTATCCTGGCGCAGGATAAGGCGGTATTCTGCGCGTGAAGTAAACATGCGATAGGGTTCCAGCGTTCCTTTGGTGACCAGATCATCGATCAGCACACCAATATAGGCTTCGTCACGTCGCAGGATGAAAGGATCGCGCCCTGACGTTTTCAGCGCCGCATTGATGCCGGCCATCAGTCCCTGGGCGGCGGCCTCCTCGTATCCGCTGGTCCCATTGATTTGTCCTGCGAAGAACAGTCCGGAAACACCCTTGGTTTCCAGCCATGGATGAAGCTGAGTGGGCGGTGAGAAGTCATACTCCACCGCATATCCGGGTCGGATGATCTCCGCATTTTCCAGTCCTGGGATGCTGCGGACAAAAGCGTATTGCACCTCGAAGGGCAGGGAGGTGGAGCAGCCGTTGATGTAAAATTCGTCTGTGTGTCGCCCTTCCGGTTCCAGGAAGATCTGGTGCCGTTCCTTATCTGCAAAGCGCACCACTTTGTCTTCGATGGAGGGACAATAGCGCGGGCCTACGCCTTCAATTACGCCACAGTACATGGGCGATTTATCCAGATTAGCGCGGATGATTTCGTGCGTCTGCTGGCTGGTGAAGGTGATCCAGCAAGGAATTTGTTCCACGTGGAACATTCCGTTGCGCCACTCGTTCAGAGTAAAGATGTCGTCTGGGCCTTTTGTAATCGTATCCGCCATGTAGGAGAATAGCGAGGGCGGTTCGTCTCCGGGTTGAATCTGGCACTGGGTAAAGTCAATACTGCGACGAACCAGTCGCGGAGGTGTACCGGTTTTCAGGCGGCGCAGTTCGATGCCATGGGATTTCAGCGAAGCAGAAAGCCCGCTTGCCGAATCGCCCATGCGACCGCCGGGAGTATTCTTCAGGCCGACATGCATCAGTCCCTGAAGGAAGGTGCCGGTGGTTACGATAACGCTTTTGCCGCGATACCCTACGCCGAGCGCAGTTGTGACACCTTCCACGACTCCATCAGTGGCGAAGATTTCCGCGATGCTTCCCTGCTTCAGGTCAAGATTTGGCTGGCGCTCAATGGTTGCCTTGAGCCGAAACTGATAGGCTTTCTTATCCGCCTGAGCGCGTGGTCCGCGAACACTGGGGCCTTTGCCGGCGTTGAGCATGCGGAACTGAATGGCGGTAGCATCAGTGTTCAGTCCCATTTCGCCGCCGAGCGCATCGATCTCACGAACAAGGTGTCCCTTAGCCAACCCACCAATTGCGGGGTTGCAGGACATCTGTCCGATCGAGTCCAGGTTCATAGTCAGCAACAACGTTTGCTGTCCCATGCGGGCTGCGGCCAGACTTGCCTCTACACCGGCGTGGCCGGCGCCGATGACGATAACGTCGTAATATTTAGGATACCAGAACACCTCTACATAGTAGAGTAGGGGACTTCAATACGCAAGAGCAGGCCATGGAATGACCACTACAGCAGGCCGGGCATTGTCCACTTGGAACATTTCTGTTGAAGGGAAGATTGAGCGGAAAAATGAAGTGGAAAGTGCCTTTTACAGACGTCCAATCGTGCTGCTCAATGGGTTGAATGTCTTAAAAGGCCCTTTCTGCGCGTTCTGGAGCCTCGTGAAAATAATCAAGCACAAAAGAAGGCGAAACATAATAAATTAAGCGTATATAGTTGAGAATGTTCCACGTGGAACAATTAGGCGGATGGAAACGGGTCAGCGCAGGCTGGAAAGTTCAAAGGCAAGATTGGCGCGGGCGGAACTCTCGAAGCGATCTCGAAACCAGGGCGAAGCGTAGATGTCAGGCAATTCCAGAAAGGTGCGCAAAACCCTGGCGCGGCCAGAACTGTAAAGTGCATCTTCGACATGGGCATACTCCCTGCGGATGTTGGCAGCATATTGAGCATATATCTCCGGCGAAGCACCGAGGGTAGCGAGGTCTATGTCTCGCATGATGCCAATAACCTCATCGGTAAGGAGGCTTAGCTGGAAATCGTGCCTGGGCAGAGAAGCAATTCCTCCCGCTCCGTTGGCGTAATCGGTCGCCAGAACGAGACCGCGTACGGAAGCTACAAAGGCATCTTTCAGGTCGTAACCGGAATCCGGGCCGGTGTCGGGATCTAAGAGAATGGATGTGCGGGCGTAAGTGAAAAGATAATTGCCCGCAGCGGCAGAACACTTACCAACACCCGCCTTGTCAAAGCGATCGTCGATGCAGTCGTGAAACCACAGCGCCCAGGCAATGCGGAACCGGTTAAAAGCCTGGCGATCACTAAATCCATGGAATTCTTCCAGCAGGCGAAGGCAGGACTCGATATGACTCAGATTATGATAGTGGCGTCCGGGCGCCTGATACTGCGAAACGAGCGTAGCTGCCTGACTCTCGGCAACAGGGAATGGAATGCCGCATCGAATGTTAAGATCAAACCAGTGCGCGCGAAGCCATGGCCAGGAATCCAGAACTGATGACTCAGGCGGATGCTGCGCGGCAGGAGAAATCATGCGTAGAAGTATAGCACAGGCTGACAGCTGGTTGACCGTAAACGATCAGAAATATTGCGAGCGATGAAACTGATGATTACCTTAATCGCAGCCGAATGATCTGAGAAGACAGCTTGCTGGTAAGGCACTGATCTGGGCATCGGCATTTGTAGAAATATGAAATTACTTTCAAACTGTGGTGGGCAGGTTTCCCGCGTCATGCGGATAGTGCTGGGCATCCTGCTAATTGCCGGTTCATGCGAATACGCACAGGCCGAAGCTCGGGATGTCGCGCTGACTCCGGAAGGTTTCAGGATCCCGATCGGTGAGGGGGATCCGTATATCCTCAATTACCCGTTCCTGCTGAATGCAAATGACAGCGGACTGAAAGCGCAAAACATCACCGTCGCGCCTGATGGAAAAAGCGTCAGCATGACCTACGCGCCGTCCGGTAGATGTACGATTGAGCGAAAGTCGGAAACGGAATGGGCATTTCACATTACGGAGATTCCCGTGGACCGAGTGAAATTTGGCTTTGGGATGAAACTGCCGCTTTCGCTGGCACAGGAAGTTGCATGTGTACAACCAAACGACAAGCCCCTGATTGTGCTGCCGGAAGCACCGGAGAAAGATAAGATCACGTTGTATAACGGCAATCCCAAGTGGGTAAAGCTGACAAGGCCCAGTGGCGGCGTGGTGTTTCAGTATCCGCGAACCACCTGGACAATGCTTCGGGATCACCGGCCCTGGGGACAGAAATATTTTCGGCTCGACCACATTCTCTATTTCCCCGGAAAGAAGAACGTGCCGGAGATCAACTATACACTGATTATCGCCGACCCCGCTTCTGTGACGGAAAGCACTTCAGCGATGCCATCCGCAGTCAAAAAGTAAGTTGCCTGCTTAGGAGTCTAGTTACAATTCAACGGTCTCAGGCTGTGCGGTTGCGCATTGTGGGGGGTGGTTTAGATTGTAGGTCATTGTGTTCGCGCGTTTACTTATCCCCTTCTCCTCACGCAACTACCGGCTATACTTTACCGGTCAACTCATCTCCCTGATCGGCAGCTGGATGACCCAGACAGCCACGGTATGGCTTGTCGTCACCCTTACCAATTCTCCCTTCTGGCTTGGCGTCGTCGGGTTTCTTACCCAGGCTCCTATTATCCTGCTGGGACCCTTTGCCGGCGTGTGGGTCGATCGCCTGGATCGCATGCGGCTGCTTATCGCGACACAGGCGCTGGCCATGGTGCAATCGCTCACGCTGGCCGCGCTTGCGCTCACGGGCAACATCAACATGACCAGCCTCTGTCTGCTGGCGGTTTTCCAGGGATTAATCAACGCCATGGACATGCCGGTGCGCCAGTCGCTTTCCGTGCTGCTGGTGGAGAAACGCGAGCACCTGGCGGCCATGATCGGCATGAACGCCAGCATGTTTAATCTGGCACGGCTGGCGGGTCCTGCTATCGGCGGCGTGGTGCTGGCCAAGTTTGGCGCGGGATACTGCTTCCTTATCGATGGGCTTAGCTACATAGCCGTGCTGGGTGCGCTCATGGCGATGAGCGTGACTGCCCCGCATGCCGAACGTACAGGCAGGTCTGTAGTGTCGGAGATGAAGGAGGGTTTTGCGGCGGCACTGGGCTTTCGACCGGTGCGCACGCTCATTATGTTGTCGGGAGGCATGAGCACATTCGGTTTCTCCTTCGCCGTACTGATGCCGCTGTACGCGCGCGATATCTTTCAGGGTGATGGCATGACGCTGGGCATTCTGATGTCAAGTTCAGCGGCGGGTGCAGTGCTGGCCGCGCTGTATCTGGCTTCGCGTCAGCGCATGAAAGGCATTGGTCTGGTGATCTGCGGCGGCGCAACATTGGCCGGGCTGGGACTGTGGGGTTTTGCCTTCTCGCGTATCTTCCCGCTTTCCATGCTGGCGTTGCTGGCGGTGGGAATGGGCAGCGTGCTGGTGATGGCGTCCTGCAACACGCTGGTGCAGAATATGGTGGATGAAGGCATGCGGGGCCGCGTGATGGCAATCTACAGCATGGTGTTCCTGGGTGGTATGCCGTTGGGCAGTCTGATGACGGGCAGCCTGGCGACTCACTGGGGCGTGCCTGCCGCCACATTCTTTAACGGCGCAGCGTGTATCGTGTTAGCGGCGCTGTTCTATCGCCAGCTGCCAACACTGCGTGTTGAAGCGCGGGCTGCCATGGAACGCACGGGCGCAATCGCTCCGCTGACCCCGGCGCCGGCTGCTGCGGAAAATATCGCGGGATAGTCCGAGCTTTCAGCAAGGCATGGATATGGACCGTTTATTGCTAAGGAATACCGGTCCTAAGTTTCCTCTTAGACCAATCGTAGTTGTTATTTAGCCTTTATACTGCCGATTTTGGGAAGCGGGCGAGGCGGGATTGAGGGAGTTTATTAGAATAATAATCGACCGAAAGCCCAACGCTGCACGAACCCAAAAGCGGCCAGTATAAAGGCTAAATAACGACTATGATTGGTCTTAGGAGTCTCCCGAAAATAACCTAAACCAACTCCAGCACGATGAACGCGGATAGCGACAAAGCTGCCAGTGCGATAGCGGAAGAAAAGCCGGAGGCGGTCGTGCTGTCGGCTCATTCCGCCGCCAGCGATCCACAGATCGTGCCTGCTCCGGCTCCGCGCGATCGTCTTCGGCTGGTCTTTCGTCCCAATGGATTCGAGGCGCTTGTATTTTCGGCACGGGCGGCTATTGCAGCGTCACTGGCTTATGAATTTTACAGCTGCCTGGGTCAGAGTGGTGTTGCCTGGGCCACCATCAGCGCTCTTATCGTGATGCAGCCTACGCTGCATGGCAGTATGCGCGCTTCCATGGTGCGCTGTCTCGCCAATCTGGTGGGGGCTTTTGCCGGAGCAGTGTGCAGCATTACGCTCGGGCACAACATTATGTCATGCATGGCCGGGATTATGCTGACCGGCCTGCTGTGCCATTACTTTCATCTGGACGCCTCTTTGCCCAGCGCCTACGCAGGTTGCGCCATCGTGATTCTCACCGTGCTGGGCGAACCCGTCTGGCACGGCTCTCTGGACCGCGTGCTGGCTGTGGTAACCGGCTGCGCCATGGCTTTGATAGTCACCTATCTTACGGACCTGCTCATCAAGTCCCGTATGCACAGCAAAACAGCTGATGCCACGGAGTAGCTTTGTCATCGCGGAGCCTGACTCATCCGCCTTACTTCCTGTCCTGCACGTCGCGGTTCCTGCTCAGTTTCCCGCAGTCGCTTCGCTGCCAGGTTTCTTGGCTACCTTCAATTCCGTTGACGGGGAGCTATAGGCGGAGAGCAGGCCATTGACCACGCAATCGGCGTATTCGCGGAAAATGCTTTTGAACATCTTACCGTTGAACTTGCGCTCACCTTCAAAATCTCCGGCCAGCAGGCGCGGGTAGGTGTTCACTTCGTTCATGAAGTAGGGCTCCGTGCAGACGACGGGGCCGTCGTATTCGCGATTGGCGGCGAGGTTACGCGCGACGACATAGGGATTGTCGCTTACCTTACGCGTGGTGGCGGAATCGCCATACAGGACCGGAGCGAAGCCCGTGACGCGCTTGAAGACGTTGGCGATGTTGCCGGCCACTTCAACTTCGATATCGGTGCCGCCTTCCATGATTTTGTGGATCATGCGCAGGCGCTGCTTGGCGTCGTCCACTTCCTTCTTCATGTAGGCGCCGTGCACAAAGAAGATATTGCGGTTAGTGCTGGTTAATCCACCGCGACCGCTGCTGGGCGTGGCGTTAATGTACAGCGTGATGGTGATATCCGCCTTGAACTTGTTGCGGATGCGGGAGCCGCGCTCAATGATTTCCGAGGAACGGTAGAAAAGAAACTCGGCAAGCTTGGGCACTTTGGTGCCAAGCGTTTTGGTCTGCTGCTCGGGCGTCAGCTTGATCAGTTTGGCCAGGCTTTTGCCCTTGCTTTCTTCTACCAGACGGCGGCGCGCGTCATCTACGAAATCGATGGGGCGGTAGGGCGTAACGGGCTCATTGGCTTCGCGGACCAGATAAACGATCGCGCCAAGATCCTCAAGCTGTTTGCGGAGCAGGAACGCCGTGATGAGGTTGAGGTCCCCCTCCTTCACGTAATCACTGCCCTTGTAGCGTGTGCAGCGTTCTTCAATCTTGGCCCAGTCGCCGCCAATGTGGCCGGGATCGATGGCAATGCGCAGACCCTGCAGCGGCTTATCGGGCGGCTTGGGCAGGGCCCGAAACTCCGCGGGTGAACGGAAGGGACGCATCCAGGTGGCGCGTGCTTCAGGTTTGGGGGCAAAACGCAGCGTGTACTGAGGCAGCTCGCGGTGCTGCGGGCTGGCGCTCGCGAAGATCTGCAGCCGCTCGTCGTTAATATCAATGTAGGCGGGCAGGCCGCCGAAGGGATCAAATAACTCCTTCACGCGCTGATCGAACTCCGCACGAGTCATCGTGCCCTGGAATTTCTCCAGTACGTTCCACGGATTTGGCGTTTCGTACGGGGAAATGAGCGGCGGCGCTTTGGGAGCCGAGGCAGGCTTTTGCTCAGGTTCGGCTGCGGCGGTGGATTCGCTGCCGCGATGTTGCAGCGGCAGGGTGACGCCGTCTTTTTGCAAATCAGAGTAAGGCTGCGGCTTCGGCGTGGCAGCCGATTTCACCGGCGTGGGACTCCATATCCAGCTCAGGCCGGGAATACCGCCAGGCTGCTGGATATAGTGTATAACCACACCCACGCATCCCACCAGCGCCAGAAGCAATGCTCCTGCGAGGAATAGAATTTTACGTTGTGTGTCGCGTGTCATGATTTGCGAAGGCGGTACGTCGGGATATTCAGGAAATCTGGAAAGCGGTATGGCTCAGAGATAGGACGAACGGCGGCGCGCAAGTTTGCGGTCGCGGCAAATCCAGGTTACCATGCACCCATATAATGATGCCCTGTCGAAGCGTGAAGCGCAAGGGGCGTCAGCATGATAAACGTGCCGGATGTAAAGTTTTCGAGATTAGCAGCACTAATTTATACATTTAAGAGTAAAAAACATGGCAATTGACTTGTGGAGATCGATTTACTAAGGTTAATAACCTCATGCAACATTACGTGTCCACTAATTTCCTCATTTAGACAGGGCTCCGACCAATTATGTTCAAGTAAATTTGATTTCCTCTCCCCGTCCTCGCTCTCCGCATGATCCCCGCTCACTCCAAATCGACCGCCACCGTCCATTATCCGGATGTTCTGCAGCAATTGCAGGCACGACCGAAGCGCTGGCTTGTGACGGGAGCGGCCGGATTTATCGGCTCGCATCTGGTGGAGATGCTGCTGAAGGCGGGGCAGACGGTTATTGCATTTGATAACTTCAGCACCGGCACGCCGCAGAATCTGGCCGAAGCGGTGGGCGGCGCCGAACGCGTGCATTCCCGTTCCATGCGTCCCAAGAGCCGCTTTACTCTTATGGAAGGTGACGCTCGCGACCCCAACGCATGCCGCAATGCCATGACGCGCGGCGTGGATTATGTGCTGCACAACGCCGCTCTGCACACGCCGAATCCGGATCTGGTGGTCAGCCTGCATGAGGATAATGTAACGGGTCATCTCAATCTGCTGGAAGCGGCACGGGGAGCTGATGTCCAGCGATTCGTCTACGCCTCCAGCAGCGAGGTTTATGGCGATACCACCATTCAGCCTTATCGGGAGGACAATATTGGTCAGGCTCTTTCGCCGTTCGCGCTGACCAAGCATATGGGGGAGTTGTACTCTTCGCTCTACGCGCGCCTGCACGGGCTGACGACGGTGGGGCTGCGCTATTTTAATGTGTTTGGGCCGCGGCAGAATCTACAGAGTGAGGATATCATTCCGCGCTGGATTCATGCCATGCTGAAAGAGCAGTCGGTGGTGATTCCCGGCGAAGGCGACTATGAGCTGGACCTGTGCTACGTGGCAAATGCCGTGCAGGCCAACATCATGGCAGCCTGTGCTCCGCTGGGCGCACGCCGGCATGTGGTATGTAATATTGCCGCCGCCAGACCAGTGCGTCTAACTGATCTTTTTCTGGAACTTCGCGGTGCAGTGGCCGTTCGGCACAAGAAAGTCCGCACGCTCATGCCCAGTTATCGCGCTCCGCTTCCCGGTGAGCTTAAGCCTGCGATACCGGACATTACCCGGGCCCGCAATGTGCTGGGTTACGAACCCACACACGATGTCGCGGCAGGCCTGGAAGCGAGCATGATCTGGTACGAAGCGAATCTGGAAGGATAACTGAACGCCAGCACCTGTAGCGAACTGTGTTGCTGAAACACGCCTGACCAGTAGCGTCGGGGCGTGACACAGCGTTTGCTTTCTCATTGTTGCTTACTGCTTTGCAGGCAATTCATATGGCTCTGGTTAGGGATCCCAGAGAAGATAAATCGCTCACCAACATCCCAGCATCTGTAGGCCTGATTGTGGTGAGCCTGGGCATTGGCTGGTTGCTGCTGAAGCAGGCGCGTGCCAAGTGGAATATATGGCCTCACGAAATCAAACAACAAGAGTAGACGCGGCGAAGGCAAGCCACTAATTTCTTCATAGCAACGCCGATACCTGAAGGATCGCCGGCGTTGCGGTAAAGAAAGAGCAGGCTGTGGCGCCAATTTTGTGTCCCAATCCATTACATAAATGCCAGCCGCAGTCATCTTTTAGCTTGCCATTCTTATTGTCTCTTCTCTTTATTTAATCTATATTTCTCATCCTGACATCATTTCCGCCCGGGAGATGGTCTAACACCTTCCCAGCCGAGGTCGATAGTGTATGAGAACGATCCTTCCCTTCACCCTCTCCAGCCCTATCCACTCGCCCAGGGCTCGTATACCCCAGGCGTATCCGCTGCCGACACCTTACAACCACGATATGACGGCCCACCCCTCCCACGCTTACAACACCCTGGTGGTGGAAGATGACGTGGTAACGCGTCACCTGCTGACTCAGGCGTTACGCCGGCGCGGCCATCATGTCACCGCGTGCGCCAGCGCGGAGGAAGCAATGGAACTGCTCTCCACCCTGGCTTTTCCGCTGGCTATCGTGGATCTGAATCTGCCTGGCATGGATGGAGCCTCCTTCTGCCGCTGGCTAAGGCAGCAGCCTCGCGGGGATCATTGTTACATTCTGGTCGGCACCACTTCCACGCAGAACGACGATCTCCGCCTCATCCTTCAGGCGGGCGCTAACGATTACGTCAACAAGCCGTACCTGCACGAGTCACTGAACGTTCGCCTGACGATTGCCGAGCAGCAGGTCATTGCGCTGGAACAACGGCAGCAGCTCGAAAGCCAGCTGAAAAGCGAGCGCGATTTCATCTCCGCCGTTGTCGAAACGGCTCCGGCTCTCATTGTGGTGCTGGATCGCAACGCTACCATTCTGCGCCTCAACCGTGCATGCCGGGATACCACCGGCTACCTGGACGCCGATCTTCTCGGCGCGCCATTCCTTAACGCGCTGATCGCCCGCGAAGACTTTCCCACGGTCCAAAGCGCCATGGGCGAGGTGCTGATGCGCGACGCGCTGGGGACAAAAACCAGCCGCCCCTTCGAGTGCAAAGTCATGACAAAGGCTGGCGAGCCCAAGTATATTTCCTGGTCCGCCAGCACGGTGCCCAACACCATTGGCGACGTAGAGGTCATCATCTGCGCCGGCCTGGATATCACCGCGCGCTTTCAGGCGGAAGAACGTCTGAACTACCTGGCTCTGCGCGATCCCCTGACCCGACTTTACAACCGCGCCCAGCTGACCCGCAGTGTGGATGCCGCGCTGGAGAACGTGCGCCACGGCATTCCCTCGTGTGTGCTCTATATTGATCTGGACAATCTCAAGATCGTCAACGACTCGCTGGGCCACGCTGCGGGGGATCGCCTGCTCGTCAAGATTGCCGATCTGCTTCGCGAATCCCTGCACGAGAAGGATGTGATTGTCCGATTCGGCGGCGACGAATTTGTTGTCGTGCTGAACGATACGACTCTGGAGAACGCCAAGGTCATTGCCGAACGTACCCGCGTGCTGTTCGATAATCTGGTCTTCCGTGACTCCGATCGGACCTTCTCCGCCAGCGCTTCCTTCGGTCTCACCAAGGTTGATACCGCATTCTCCAGCGAGCAGCTCATGGCGCAGGCCGACGCCGCCTGTTATGCTGCCAAGAACAAAGGCCGCAACCGGGTGGAAGTAACTCACGCCGACCAGCGTGAGATTCAGCAGCTGCACGCCGATTCCAACTGGCTGGCGCGCGTTAAGGAGGCCATCAAAGACGACAAGTTCGAGCTCTGGTTCCAGCCCGTCGTTTCCACCAGTTCGCGCTCGGTCTTCTTTCAGGAAGCGCTGCTGCGCCTGCGCGACCACGACGGCAGTATCATCGAGCCGCAGGTCTTCCTCCCTTCCGTACAGCGGTCGAAGCTGACGAAGATGGTGGATAAATATGTCATCAACAAATCGATCTTCTACCTGCGCGGCCACCCGGATCTTATTCTGTCGCTGAATATCTCCGCCGATTTCCTGTCAGACTCCAACCTGCCCAAGAGCCTGCACGAGCTTTTCCTACAGAACGAGGTCGATCCATGCCGTGTCATCTTTGAAGTTACCGAGGAGGAAATTGCGTCAAACTTTATCCTGGCCTGTAAGGTGATGCAGGAGCTTCGTGCTCAGGGTTTCCGCTTTGCACTGGATGACTTCGGGGCAGGATTTTCTTCCTTCGCCCATCTTCGCGATCTGCCGGTGGATCTGCTGAAGATAGACGGCTCCTTCACCAAAGATGTGGCCGACAAACCGTCGCACCGGGCCATCATCCTGGCTATCAATGAGATGGCCCATCACATGGGTCTGGAGACTGTGGCCGAATATGTCCAGAGCGAGGAGATCTTCGAGATCCTGCAGGACATCGGCGTGGACTACACGCAGGGCTACCTCCACTCCCGCCCACGCCCGAAGGAAGATTTGCCCTGCGCCAAGAGTAACGGTTGCTGAGCCCGTGCGCTGGAGGGTTTAATTCTAATTAGACCAATGCAAATAGTCTGAATAGTCTAATTCTAATTCGCATTGGTCATTGCTATGTCTCCACCAGCCACTGCGGGCCAGCACTAATCCTTGCGGGTGCCGTACATCACCATGTTCCAGGCCAGGCGGCGCACCAGCGGCAGACGCGTCAGCACTTTGTCCAAAGAGAGCAGCGGATGCCACCACCAGAGGCGGTCGTCATCTTCCTTCAGGATTTGCTTCCAGTAGCGGCAATCGTTCGGGTGCAGGCGATCGATCATGTAATACTTCAGGAAGAGGGTCAGCGTGGAGATCCAGAATTCGCGGTGCTCGACGTCCGAGAAGAATTTTTTGGCGGTTTCCACATCCGCAAAGGTCAGCGGCTGCTCATCTATCGTGCGCACCTTGGTCGCCATGCTGCGATAGACGTTAATGACAGGATTGTATGCCAGAGGATCCCAGGCGTAGAAGCGGCCGCCGGGCTTAAGAGCGCGGCGCACTTCGGCAAAGAGGTGCTCTTTATCCGTCACGTGGTGAAAGGTATTGGCCACGTAGACGAAGTCATAATAACTCTCTGGAACATCCAGGCGCTCCGCCGGCTGAGCGCGGCCTTCGATCGTGACGTTATGAAATTTCGCGAGTTCCAGCGCACGCTCGATCATGCCGGGCGAGATATCGGTCGCGGTGACCTGGGCGCCCTTCATCGCAAAATAAACGGCGGATTCGCCCAGACCCGAGCCTATCTCCAGGATACGTTTGCCGCGGATATCCCCCATGTGCTGCAGGATAAACTGGTTCTCCTGCGCCGTGGGCGCTTCAAAAGACGCGACCACCTGGATCTGATCCAGCGGCGTGGAGGCAGCCCATTCGTCATGAAAGTTAGATTCGCGATCCAGCACCTCCTCGGTATGGGCGTTGCTGGGAGCGGCGTGCGTATGTAATGGCTTGGAGGACACAGGATGGAATTATGTAGAAGGGAAAAATCGAAAAGAGCAGGAGAAAGGGAAAGCATTAGCCAGACAGCGGCAGGGCTATCAGGAGGAAACCCTGGCGGGGAAGTTAGTGCGCGTGGCGACAATATAGAGAGGCCGCCCTTTGCATTCTTCAAAGATCTTGCTGACGTACTCCCCCAGGATGCCGTTGCTGATAAGCACGGCACCGCCCAGCAGGCTGGTAAGCACAATCTGAGTGGTCCAGCCCGGTACGGTATCATGAAACACCACGGCACGGAAGATGGCGTAGCAACCGTACAGTCCGCCAATAAAAGAGCTGATGAGACCGAACGCCAGACTGATGCGCAGCGGCAGCGGCGAGAACGCAATGATGGCGTTCCATGCAAAGCGAATCATCTTGATCAGCGGATATTTGCTGATGCCTGCCACGCGAGCGTTGCGATGATAGCGTACGGGCGTCTGAGCAAAGCCCGCCCAGGTGATCATGCCGCGCAGAAAGCGGTGCATCTCGTGCATGGAGCACACGGCATCCAGGCAGCGTCGGGAGATGAGGCGGAAATCGCCCGTATCAGCGGGCAGGTCAGGGTGGACAAAGGTGCGCATCACCTTATAGAACATGCTGGCGGTAAAGAGCTTAAACCAGGATTCGCCACTGCGCGAAAGGCGCTGGCCATAGACGACATCATAGCCTTCCTCGTACTTGGCCAGCATTTCCGGGATTACGTCCAGGGGATCCTGCAGGTCGGCGTCGATCAGAATAACGGCATCGCCGGAGGCGGCATCAAGACCGGCGGTCGCGGCGTTCTGATGCCCGAAGTTGCGGGCCAGCCCAAGCACGCGTACGGAGGGATCCTCCCGGCACCATTGCAGCAGCAGCTCCAGAGTTCTGTCGCGGCTGCCATCATCTACAAGCACGATCTCCACCTTTACGGTGAGTTTTTTCAGAAACGCAGCAAGCTCCTGGCGCAGAACGGGCAGAACGGCTTCCTCATTGTAGCACGGGATAACAAGGCTGAGTAATTCAGGCGGAGGACGCCTCTCCAGGATCATGCGACAAGTTCTAAACTCTAGCATCTGCTACATGCAAGTATAATAACCGAGGTGAGGGTGAAAGCAGATAACCGCAGATCCAGATTATTCGCCGTCTTTTGGCCTGGCAGGGTACTTGCGAGCCGTCTTAGCCCTGACCCTTCTCAAAGCCGCCTTTTCCTGTTCATGTAACATTCTTAGTTTCACTAACATTAAAAGCTTTTCCTCGCTGAGCCCGAGTAAAGGAGATGGTGCTGAAGGCTTGATTTTATGCACCGATTTCAGCTGAGGCAGTTGATCAGACGGCACGAGAAGCTGGATACTCCGGGCCATACCGGGAATCCGGCTAATAAAATGGTTCTTTTCCAACATCAGCACCATGGAATGTACGCTGGGCGCGGTGATTTGAAAAAAATCCTGCATGTCCTTCTCAGCCGGGGCACGGCCGTGGATCTGGCTATATTGGTAAATATAGGCCAAAAACTGTCCCTGTCGATCGGTAGGCGTCTTCACCCTTTAATGTGGTACGTGGGAGATTAAAATAAAAGCTGATATCCTTTGATGGAAGTTTATTTATCGATGAGCTTCAGGCCATTTGATTGTGTGTGCTTCCACAAAAGTATTGAGCATGGCTGGTGCCCCGTGCAAAATGCAGCGTAGCCCGGCATTGCTCTTCCGCTGTCCGGGCTCATTCTTATGCGCCCGCCCTCCAGCGCTTCCGCCCTGTACCGCAAGGCCGCTCTGGCCAGTATCTGCTACCCCGCAGAGGCGGACGCCATTGTGCAGTACGTTCGCGGCTTCTGGGACAGGCCCGGCGCCGCACCCTGGGAGGCGCCCGATGGTGAGCCTGCGTATGAATCCGCCGCGCTGCCTTCGCCGCCGCCACCTGATCAGTTGGAACTCTTCGACACGGGCATGGCCGGGACATCAGGAGGCACGGGCGATAGTGGGGCTGAGCGCTATCTGGGGATTGTCGCGCCGCACATCGATCTTCGCGCTTCGCCGGAAGCCTATAGCTGGGCGTTTCAATCCTGGCGCGCTCAGCCCGTGGCGGATACCTATCTTATCCTGGGTGTCGGCCATCATGCCAATGTGGACTGGAGCCTGGACATTTATGGCTACGATACTCCGCTCGGCAAGATCGAAAACAACCGCAAAGCCGTGACAGAAATCGTCGAGACCGTAGGCCAGGAAACCTCGCAGGCCGCGGAGTTGCTGATGGATACGCAGGGCCATAACAAAGAGCATTCGATCGAGTTTCCGCTCATCTGTCTTCAGGCGCTGCATCGGCTGCGGCATGAGCAACCTGACGCGTCGGCACCGCGGAAAGGGTCGTCATCCACCACGGCTAAGGCCGCCGTCGCTCCTGCCTTCAGTTTTGTCCCCGTGCTCTGCAGCGGGCTGCATCGGGAGCTTCACTCCGGGCGCATGCCGGGGCCGAAGTCCATGGTGGGCCGGCTGGCGCGCGCTCTTCGCATCTGGCTGGATGCGGCGGAGGCTCGTGGCGAGCGCGTCCATATTATCACGTCCATCGACGGCTGCCATCAGGGGCCGCGCTTCGACCATGATTATGACGTTACGCCGCAGGTGCTAGGCGCCACCAAAGCGTGGGAGAACGAGCTGTGGAGTCTGTTTGCGGCCGCCGACTTCCCGGGCTTCTTCAAATTTCTGGTGAAGGACGGCAATGTCCGTTACTTCGATGGCGTTGGCGCCATGTCGCTGCTGCTTATGATGTATGGTGAGGAGTTGCGCTTCCGCCGCACGTGTTACCGCGCTGCATTCAGCTCGCGCGACCATTCCGCCGTCACCTTCAGCAGCGGCTGGCTTTCTCTGGCTGCCGCATGACGACAGGCTGCGCCGCCTCGCTTTTCCCGCTTTATCTGCTTCATTATAACCACTTACATGACGTCGCCCCACTCCGTTCTCGCCGCTGACCATCTCGCCTTTGGCGAGCGCCTTCGCCGGGAGGTCCTGGACCCCATGAAGGCCGTGTTTATCGGCAAAGAGGAAATCATTGATCTGCTGGGACTCTGCCTGGTCGCCGGCGAAAACCTCTTCATCCTGGGCCCGCCAGGCACCGCGAAAAGCGCGCTTGTCCACGAACTTGGCCAGCGCCTGGAAGGCACAACGTTTTCCTACCTGCTGACGCGCTTTACCGAACCCAATGAATTGTTCGGTCCCTTCGACATCCGCCGGTTGCGCGATGGTGAGCTTGTCACCAATACCGAAGGCATGCTGCCGGAAGCATCGCTAGTCTTTCTGGATGAGTTGCTTAACGCGAACAGCGCCATCCTCAACAGTCTGTTGACTTCGCTGAACGAAAAGGTGCTGCGTCGCGGTCGCGAAACGCTGCAACTGCGCAGCCTCATGTTCGTCGCCGCGAGCAATCACCTGCCGCAGGAGGAAGCGCTCGGCGCCCTCTTCGATCGGTTTTTGCTGCGCGTCCATTGCGGCAATGTCTCGATCGAGCAACTGACCCAGGTGCTGGAATCCGGCTGGAGCCTGGAGGCGGCGCATCCCTCGCTGCATGCCAATGGAGCACGCCCGCCCGCCGGGCCAAAGCCGACGTTCGATGCCGTGCGGGATCTCCGCAGAGCGCTGCCCGCCATTGATTTGCGACCGATCCGGGCCGCGTACGTAGAGCTCGTGCATCGCATCCGCTACAGCGGTCTGCCGATCTCCGATCGCCGCGCTGTCAAGCTGCAGCGTCTCATTGCCGCCAGTGCCCTGCTATGCGGTCGCGAAGCCGCGCGGTTATCAGACTTGTGGATGCTGCAATATATATGGGACACCGAGGAGCAGCAGGAGATCCTGCGCAGTCTGGTGCAGAAAACCATAGCCCAGGAGACCGCTGCGGAAGGCGATCACCCGCGCGCCCACACCCAGCAATCGCCTGACGCCGAAGCGCTTGCCCAGGACATCCAGAAACTCGCGGAGCGCCTTCAGGCTCTCAGCGCAGCCCCCGCTTCCACGGAAGCAGCAGGCGATGCCGCGTATCTGCGCGATCGCCTCAGCATCCTCGACGGCCGCTGCCAGTGGGTGCAGGATCCCGAGCACCGCGAAGCGCTCACCCGCGCCACGCAGCAGCTATGGGACCGCCTGGCTGCGCATAAATCCTGAGCATGTGCCTGGGAATCCTGCCTAACTAACGATCCGATCCGAGTCGGTCTAACGATGCTCCGCTCTGGAGAGGCGCTCGTTAATGGCCAGACCCAGACCGTGGTCCGGCAGCCGGATCGCGAGTATGCGGTCTACCGTGGAGTCTTCATCAAGCTCGCGCAGCGCGCCGAAGAAACGTGTCGCGGCTTCGGCGAGATTGCCTGTGGGGGAAAGATCCAGAGTGCGGCTGGGGGCAGGGAAAGAGGCAGGGAATTCGTGGGAGAGCGAAGGCAATGTCTGCCTGGCGAAGGTGAGCAGGCCGATGCGCGCATCTGCCGGGATATCCGCCGCGACCTCGTGGAAATCAGTACGGTTAACAATCAGAAGCGGTTTGCGTGGTGCGTAGTGGCTCTTGAGCTGGCCGGGCGCCAGAGGCGAAGACTCCACGGCTGCCAGCCTCTCCAGAGGGCCGGTAATCGCCTCAATGTCCTCGCGAGGGAGCCCACCCGCACGGAGCAGCAGTGGGCGGCCTTCGTGCCAGCCTACGATTGTGCTTTCCAGGCCGACAGCGCACGGGCCGGCGTCCAGGATCAGCGGCACGTCGGTGCCCAGTTCCGTGGCGACGGCAGCCGCCGTGGTGGGACTGATACGGCCAAAACGATTGGCGCTGGGTGCGGCGATTGGGCCGCCGAATTCGGCTATGACCTGCCGCATGACAGGATGCGACGGGCAACGCAGCGCGGCGGTAGGCTGTCCGCTTGTCGCCAGGTGCGGAACGATATCGCGCTTGGGCAGGACCAGGGTAAGGGGGCCGGGCCAGAATTTCTCCGCCAGACGCCGGGCTTCAGCCGGCCACTCCAGCGTCAGCGCTTCCGCCTCGGCCAGACTCGTTACGTGAAGGATAAGCGGATCAAAGCGGGGGCGTCCCTTGATCTCAAAGATCTTGGCCAGCGCGCTTTCACGAAGACCATCCCCGCCAAGGCCATATACCGTTTCTGTAGGCAGCGCCACCGCCTCCCCGGCACGCAGCAACTCCACCGCGCGGGCGATTCCGCGGGAGTCTGCTGGTTGTAAATTGGAATGGCTGAATTGCATTTTAGTGATCGGAATCTGAAGGCGTGATGAGGAAAAAGGCACGTTCAGCATCACATTCTGATTCAGGCATGAGGATTATGAAAGCTGAACATGCGCTTCAAGCCAATTAGGGGTGCGATAGAAAGTGGTGCAGATGGTCAACTTTTTAAACGCACAAAGATAAGGATTCCTATCCGAAACTTGGTGTCTTCGTGTCTTGGTGGTTCAAATTCCCCTTTGAGCGTTTAGGATGGGGATTTTTTCACCACCAAGACACGAAGACACCAAGTTTCGGACGCGGATTTCTCAGGTTCGTGTTGTCAGTTGATCTTCAAACGCACCACTTCTAATCACAACCTGCAAAAGCGGGTGCAATTCAAAGTGGAGCAAAGGAGCGAGAATATCGGCAAAAACGATCCAATGTTCCGCCTCTTCCTGGTCCCCCCTTGGTATCCTCTTTGAACCTTAGTGGTAAAAATCCCCCTTTCGCAGACGCAAACGATGCAGAATGGGAAAGAAAGGGGATTTCACCACGAAGATACAAAGAGGATACCAAGGGGAAACCAAGAAGAGGCGGAAGGAAATGGGTAATATAGTGTTAAGAAAAACTTGTTGCCTTTTTTAGCTCCACTTTGAATCGCACCCTCTGCATAACCCTGGGTTTTAAGACCTTTACATACGACACATGTGCGCCTAGAGTTTCCACACTAAAGGCTGTGCGAATATTCAACCCCTGCGCCGCCTGGTTGATCTCACGCCGCCACTTCAGCATGCACACGACGTTATCCGCCTACCATATACCTGGGCCAGAAGCGTCGTGGATGCGCATTTCTTCCAGCTTCATCTCCAGCTCAGTCTCCCTGCTGGCACTCGTGGTTCTGGCTTTGGCCGGCGCGGGCAATCTGACCATTTGCGCCCAGGAGATTCCCGATTCTCCTCCTCAGTACGCATCCACCGATAACTCAGCCGCGACTTCTTCAACCGCCAGACCGGCGCCCCTCCCCGAAGCGACGCCTGCACCCGCGGCAACGGCAGCTGATAAACCCGGCACTGGCATGGGTCCGGACGCCCCTCCGCCCGAGTGGTTCAAGAAGGAGAGCTACAACGGCCAGTTTACGATCGAAAGCCAGGATACCAGCGCCAACCTGCTGCTGATGGAAGCCGCGCAGCAGTTGCACGAGCTAGCCACGC
>JBGGNE010000348.1:0-11810 GCA_041287705.1 Methylacidiphilales bacterium
GAAATCTTTGAGTACATCGAAATGTACTACAACAACCAACGCAAACACTCCTCCTTACGCTACCAAACCCCTGCTCAATTCGAGCAAACCGTCATCCTCCAAAATTAACCGAATGCTGGTCCAAAAAAGAGTTGCAGCTCACTTCGCCCAGCGTACGGCGAGTTAGTTAGTGCGCTGCGACAGGAGAAGGCTATTGTGGTACCGAAACCTTTGAAGAGCGGGTTGTTGCCGCCGAAGGTGCCCGTCCCCAGAGTAAG
Organism: Methylacidiphilales bacterium; assembly: GCA_041287705.1. Taxonomy (GTDB): domain Bacteria; phylum Verrucomicrobiota; class Verrucomicrobiia; order Methylacidiphilales; family UBA1321; genus LW23. The sequence goes on from JBGGNE010000348.1 coordinate 258, forward strand.
ACCATTCGCAGGCGTTAATTGGTATAAAAACTGGGCTCGATTTTGGGATGAGAGCAAGGCGCGATTGAGGGAGTGCATTAGAATAATGCATGACTAAAAGCGCAACGCTGCTATCGCCCAAAACCGACCCAGGATTTGTACCAATTAACGCCTGCGATTGGTCTAAGACCGATTCGCATCGTTATTTGGGAGGCAATCCGGATTGCTTTTGGGCGATAGCAGCGTTGCGATTTCAGACATGCCTTATTCTATTCTATGAGACGTCGCCCCCTCTTTTTTGCGCGTGAATTTCGCAGGAGACGCAGTATCTTGATGTTTATGTCTCATCCCCAGCCGTCTCAGTTGCCCGCCGGCGTCGGTCCTGCCGTCGCGCTTGCCACCGCTGTCGGCCTGGATCTGCCCGATACCGTCATTCCCCTGCCGCAGGAACCCGAAGCACGCGCACGTCTGGAAGCTGCCTTCCGAGCCGGCATGTCATGGGTCTGCATCCGCAGCGACACGCAGCGGCTGCGCGTTCACGCCGCACCGCACCTGCCTCAGCATCCTGCTACGGATTCTGCTCCCGACTGGCATACGGAAAGTCCCGGCTTCAGTGCGGGCGATTACCCGCCGCCGCCCGTCCTGTGGGAGACATCTGTCAGTACTGCCGCAAAGGGCCTGGGTGAAGAGCCTGACAGCTATCGCACCCCCCGTGGATGGCATGTGATTGCGGAGAAATTTGGTGACGGCCTTCCCGAGGGCTCTGAATTCAAATCCCGCAAACCTACGGGCCGCGTCTGGCGCCCCGAGCCGGAGGAATCCACGCCGCCCGGTGCTGCCTGGACCGGCGACCTCATTCTCTCGCGCATCCTGTGGCTGGACGGCCTTGAAGCTTCCAACCACACTTCACATGATCGCTTCATCTATTTCCACGGCACCAACCGCGAAGATCAGATCGGCACGCCTGCCAGCCACGGCTGCATCCGTCTGCGCAACAAGGAGATGCTGCATCTTTACGATCTGATGCCCATTGGTACGCCGGTCTACATCAGCTAGAATGGTTCTGACCTAAACGCAGATCTCCGGGCCGCTTCTTTGTCTGCCGTCGAAACCACGTGGCAAAGTGCGAATCGGACAAGAAACCGAGCCGGTAGGCGATTTCCTTGACCGGCATTACGGAGGTTTCCAGGCATTGCCGTGCATGTTGCAGACGGCGCTTATCCCAGTAGCGGCGCGGACTCAGCCCGAATTCCTGGATAAAGAGCCGCGTCAGATGCACTTCGCTGAGTTCCGTAGCTGCGTGTAATTGCGCGCGCGGGTAAGGAGAAGAGAGTGGTGCTTCGTTCAGCAGCCGCGCCGCGCGCAGCGGACGATCATCCCCCGCCCGAAGCCGGGTCCAGCCGGAGCCGGCCCGGATATGAATCTCCAGCCAGCTGTGCAACCAGGTCAGGAACAGAGTCTGCAGCCGCAGAAATACCCGCGCATCGGTAAGCTGCTTTGATTGAAGCCGGTGGTACGGCAGGCCTCCGCTTTCTGCTGCATGCGCAAAGTGCCGTCGCACCAGTCGGTCCAGTCGCACAGCGTTACGCTCCAGCTCCGGATGCTGCGCGGCTGGGAAGCTGACGAATTTGTCCCCGGCGATAAAGTTTTGGCCCGACGGCCACTGATGCAGAAAGTGCACGGAGACAAGATGCGTATCGTCTGAGCATTCCTGCCGGCAGCGGCCATCGGGCAGGAAACACCAGTTTCCGGGAGTCAGCTCCAGTTGCTCGATGGCGGTGCATAACCGCACGTGGCCTTTTCGCAACAACCACGCGTAGCTGCCTTGCTTGCGGTTGTTTTCCTGAATTCGATCCGACGAGGCCGGCAGAGGCGCATCGTAAATCCACACCAGTTCCGATCGCAGGCAGGCCCACTCATGCATGGGTAGAAGCAGCGCATCTGGTTGATCTGGAAGAGGTTCACTCATTGCCGTGGATTCATGCTCTTCATCGTAAGGTGCCGTAGTGCTTTCTCATTTATGATAAAACCAGTAAGTGAAAGATAAAGTCCTAAAGTTCAACATTATTGCGGTACGACGCAGTTCAGGCGCACAATCCAGCCCATGACATCGACGTTTTCGCTGGAAGACATCAAAGATTTTGCGCCTGAGAAACCCCTGATACGGAACGCGGTACGCACGGATGGATATCGCGGCATCTGGTTCACTCTCGGATTTAAGTTTGAGTATGGCGACAAATACTCGGGTGGGCTGGGCACCTATACCTCCAACCATCAGCCCATGGCCGAGTACGCCCCGGCGGTTAAGCGCACCTTCTTTACTTACGGCGGCACAACAGGTTCGGACAAGCGCGAGCTGGTCATCATGGTGAGTTTTTATGATCATGGGACACAGAAAGTCCCTCAGCCCGTGGCGCTGTATCTTGATCCTTCCGTGGATGACCCGCATGACAATGCCGCGCTTCGCCTGGATGAGGCGGGACACGTCTGGGTATTCAAGAGCGGCCGTGGAACCAAACGCCCGGGTCTTATCTTCCGAAGCACGCAGCCTTATAGTGTAGATGCATGGGAACTGATTTCAGCGCACGAATTCACCTATCCACAGATCTGGAAGCGATGGAAAAAGACGGGGACATCAGATGTCTCGGAGGCCGGCGATCCAGGCTTCTTCCTGCTGCTCACCCAGTATACGAACCAACAGGGCAAAGGCCCGGCTCGCAACCTATTCTGGCAGAAGAGCTCCGGCAATGGCCGCACATGGGAAAAGCCAACACGGCTGGCCAGCTTCGGCGGGCATTACCAAACCAGCGGCCAGTGGACTGAGCGCGATGCGGCGGGGAAACCGACAGGCCGCAGCAAAGTGTGTACCTTCTTTAATTACCACCCCGGCAGCGACGTGGATAAACGCACCAACCTCTACTTTGCCCAGACTATGGACGAAGGCTCCACATGGACAACCGCATGCGGCCAGCCGCTTGAGCTTCCTCTGCTGGAGCCGCTGAATGACGCACTGGTGATGCACTATCAGGCCCAGGACAAATGCATGTACACATGCGACGTGAATTTCGATAAGCATGGCAACCCGTTGCTGTTGTGCATTGTCAGTCGCAAAGGTGAACCTGGCCCGGCGGGCGATCCGCGCGAATGGACACTGCTGAACTGGTGCCCGGAAACCGTGGGACAACCCGGCGGCGGCTGGAAGTCGCAGGCCATCACGACATCCGATCACAACTACGACATGGGCAGCCTGTACGTTAACGGTGACGAATGGCGCATCATCGGCCCAACGGAGAAATCTCCGCAGCGCTGGGGCACGGGTGGCGAGATGGCCATGTGGGTAAGCACAGCCTCGGACGCGCAGGGCAATCGCACCTGGCGCCGTGAGCGGCAACTGACGGGCAGCGCCGGTGCCGAGGGTACCGAGAGCGCGGAGAAACCCAGCGAGTTTAACCACAGCTACGCCCGACGTCCGCAGGGTGTGGAAGCATCCAGCCCGTTCTTCGCGTTCTGGGCGGATGGACACCCAGAGAAGATGTCGGAGTCGAGGCTGTACTTTACGGACTCTGCGGGGACAAAGGTTCGCCGTCTCCCCTACAATATGACCACGGAAAGCGCTGAACCTGAAGCATACAGAGGGTAGGCGAATGGATGAACTTTATGGGCCGCTTGCGCTTGCCTGGAAGCTAAATGCGAATGAGGAAGCCAGCATCAGTTCTCCTGTCCATGCTGCCCATAAAGTCCGGTCGGTCCATCAATGCGAATTCTTGTACGCCGTCGACATCCCGCGCTTGGCCAGGACTTCCGGGTAAGAGCGTGTGGGGTCGGCGTAGATGTTGCCGCCGAGGTCGCGGCCCCGGGCCAGATAGACCTGGTGGGTGCCGTTAAAGAGATCGTAATTAAACTTTACGCTCGTGGAGCAAAAACGCAGTGTCCACCCGCAGCGGCGCATGCTCGAGGTGTTCGGCTCGGAGCCATGTTGAATGCGTGAGTCGTGCAGCGAGCACTGGTTGGCCTGAAGCTCGACATAGACGCGGCGCGAATCATCCCGATGCGGGGCAACGATTTCGGTGGCAAACACGCTGTGCTCGGTCGGCACCGCTTCGTAGTCGGAGAAGCCGCTCTGCCCTTCGCGGTGAGTGCGTGGGATGACCATCATGCAGCCGTTGGTGCGCGTGGAAGGATCAATGGCCAGCCACACGGTGCAGACTTCCATGGGCGAGATGCGGCCCTTCCAGTACGCGGAATCTTCATGCCAGGGCACGCGCTTGCCATTGCCTTTGGGCTTGCAGATGAAGTGTGTGGAGAACAGCGCCAGATCCTCGCCCAAAAGTGGAGTGACAAGCGATGTCACGGCGTCATCCAGTGCCCAGTCCAGCAGGCGCGGGTGCATGAAGTGAGGCACGTCCATCGCCTCCGGGGCTTCACCGGCCGGAAGTTCGGAGAGGATCTTCTCGAAGTAAGCTTTCAGCCCGGCGAATTTCTCGGGCGGCAGCACGGGCTGGTTGTAGATCAGGTAACCTTCGCGGTGATAATGCTCGGCCTGCTCCTCGTTCAGGCGGCCGGCGCTTAGCGTGGCGGAAGCGGTTGGGGAAAGATGGGCGATGGACATGTTATGTAAGCTATATCCTTTGAGCTGATTTTACTTGTCGCAGGGTGACGTTTTTATGTGCTGTAATGATGTATATGGAAACAACCGCCGCTATGCTGCCGGACGCTGCTGCTCAGCTAATCCGGCCCGGTACAGCCGCTTCCACCGTGCCCAGATTGTATCTCAATCGCATCTTGGCACCCGGCGAGTTCGGCCATATTGCTCGCCCCCAGCACACCCGGCAGCGACCTCTGGCTCCTCACACGCACGACTTCGCAGAGATCTTCTGGGTGAATTCCGGGCGGGGCCGTCATCTCATCAACGGTCGCGCCGAGCCACTGGTTCCGGGCGACTTCCAGTGCATCCGCCCCGAAGATGAGCACACGCTGGAAGCTGCCGGATCCGAGCCGCTCACTATCACCAACGTGGCCTTCCCTGCTGAAGTGCTGGATTGGCTGCGCGGCCGTTACTTCACGGGCGCGCCGCGCTGGTTCTGGTCGCCTGTGCGCACCACTACGGCGGATCTGGATCTGGAACGGCTGGATGAGACGGGACTGCACACCCTCAATGCCGCAGGGGACCGCCTCGCGCTGGCACCCCGCGACCGCCTGCATTTCGAGCACTTTCTGCTCGGCGTGTTTGCGGAGTTAAGCGCTCGCGGCAGCACCGATCCCGACAGCGATTCATCCACGCAGGTGCCGGACTGGCTTTCCGCGGCGTGTCGAAAGATGCGTTCCGCGGATCTGCTGCGCGAAGGCCTGCCGGCCTTCTTTCGCCTTGCGGGACGATCGCCGGAGCACGTGGCGCGGGCGATGCGGAGCTCGCTGGGGATGACGCCGAGCGAGTTCATCAACCGGCGCCGCATTGCTCACGCCGCGTTTCAGTTGCAGATGACCGTGCGCCCCGTCACAGAAATAGCCATGGATGCCGGCTACGAAAACCTAAGCCATTTCTTCCACGTCTTCCGTCGCATCCACGGCATGAGTCCCCGCCAGTACAGAAGCAAAATGATGGCTTCGGCAGGTATGGGACATTAAATGTCTCTGGACTGCCTCGTTATGCTGCGGCAAATCTAATCGGTTTCAATCAGATCCGCCAGTTTTCCGGCCATAGCCACAAGCTCCTGGGAATGTTTTAATCCGTTGATAAAGCGCTCGGGAATTCCTGACAGCCCCACCTGGGCGCCCACCAGAGCTCCCGTGAGAAATGCCCGGGACATGTTTTGTCCTCCGCCATTGATGGCGTGCAGCACGGCGGATTCAAAGTCATTGGAGAAGCGGGCAGCGAGATAATAGGCGGCAGGCAATTGATGATAGATGGAGCACGGCAGACCGTAGACCAGCGAAGCCTTCCAGGCCGGCTCAATCTGGATTCCAGGCTCATTTACCAGCAAGGCTATGGAAGAGGGGATGAGAAGCGGATCCGGCATGGAGAACATGCCCGGCAGATTTATATCTATCTCGCCGGGTGCGGGCGGCAAAGGGCGATCCTGAAAAGGGAGATCTCCTTTGCCCACAAGGTCCATGAGCTTACCGGAAAACGCGATATCCAGCTTTTCGCCGGCGACCAGAAGAGCCACGGCGCAATCAAACGCGGTGCTGAGCGACACCACAATTTCATTGGATTGAGTAAGGCGACAGTTGGATGCGGACGTTGCCGCGGCCATGCGTGGTCTTCTGGCATAGCGGGCCGCAAGCACCACGGATCGCTCGGCAGCTTCAGTCGTATCGGCCTCGCCGGCGCATTCGCCCCATGGCTTCTTATCCACCATACGCCGAAGATATGCTTCGCGGATCGACTGGTTGGTGTATCCCCCGGGCCCGTGCATGGCCGTGCCATTCAGTTGAGGGAAAAGTACGGTTTCGATACGCTCAATGAAATCGCTTTCGACGTAGTTTCCCTGCGAAATAACGGAGCGAAGCAGCAGCACGGTAATCAGGCCGGTCTGCGAGAGCTGGCCCGTGTTCATCCCTGCATGGTAGCGTCCAGCCAGCGGCGTCGTGTAGTCGCTGATCCACTCGCCGTGATTGCGGCGCATTTCATCCAGATCATAATACCAGTGACAGCCCAGCCCCAGGGCGTCTCCCACCAGACCTCCAATGATGGCTCCCGCTGCTCGATCTTGAATCATGTTCGACAGTCTGTCAGAAGCAGAGGCAAATGTTGAGAGCAAACAGTCAGCATTGGCACTGTTAGTTACGGGTGCGAGGATATCGCTTCACAAGTTCGTCCGCAATGAACTGAGCTTCAGACTCCGCTTCTTACACTGCGTTATTGCCGCTTTTTAATCCATAGCAGCAGCGCTCTGGCACTTGACATTTTCACTCATGCCTACAAAGGTGGTTTGGGGAGACCTCTATGAAACTCCCCAGGAGCAAAGTATGCTTAATTATCTGGGTACAGGATTGCGCTGGTATGCGGAAAAGCCAGTGAAACCGATTCAGCGTCGCTACTGGGAGTTCCAGGCTGTGGTATCCGGCCAGATAGCACCGCTCTTTCCCACGGGACCGGATAATCTCAGGAAACGCACGCTGTGGCTGTTTCCTGTCGGCAATGCTCACGGCTGGGTAGGTGAACCTGGGCTTAGTGCGGAAGTGGTTGTATTTCAGTTTCTTACCGTGCCGGAACCGCTCGGGCGCCTTGTCCGCTCCAGCAATGAATTTCTGCGTATGTCCCTGACAGACGCGCAGTGCAGGCGGCTCCGGGAATTATCGCGCAACGCACGGCGCTACTGGAAGCGGCCATCCGCGGGAATGATGCTGTGCCAGGAGCATATTCTGCTGGAGCTTAGCGTACTGCTCTACGAGTCCACGGGTCGCGGCGATGAAACCGGAGAGCCGGATGCCGCGAGCAAAAAAGTCAATCAGGCACTGGACTGGTTCAACACTCATATGGAGGAAAACCCCGGAATGGAAGCTCTCGCGCAGGCCGTATCCGTCTCGACATCCCACCTGCGCCGGCTCTTTCACGACGTGCTGCAGGCGTCGCCCAAGAAGATGCTGGATCAGTTGCGTTTCCAGCGCGCGGAGCAACTGATGGCCGATCCCACCTTCAAACTGAGTTCCGTTGGCGATGCGTGCGGCTTTGGAAGTCCCAGCGCGTTTTCCCGGGCGTTTAAGTCCAAATTTGGTGTGAGCCCCGAGCAGTGGAGAGCATAAATGTCGTGTCGTTCTTCACTTCGCGTATAGCCCAACTTCCAGTGATTACGACGCAAATGCCTGGTAGGAGCATTATGGCTTTGAGATAAGCCCGACGGAGGTGCGTAAGGCAACGTTGCATCACGCGCAACGTGCCGCGGATCATCTCGAAGAGGTCTATCGACTCCATCATCTTCACTACCGCACCGCCCTCTCTCAAGAGCTGCCCATCGGATCAGGACTCATCGAGAGCGGACATAAACATGTCTTCCACGCCAGACTCAAAATCCCAGGCGCTGCATGGCTTGCCTCCAATGCACACTCTATCGCTCAACTCCGCGTCATCCGAGCTAACCACACCTGGAACTCTCTCTGGTCTGCAAAACCTGCTCTTCAACCCTCTCTCATGGCTCTCTCCTCTTAAATCTCTGGACCCTCTTCAAATCGCACCCGTTTTAAGCGCCTTCAGAATAAAAGAATTGCCAAAAGACGCGGTCTGACCCATCTATGGGAGGACGTATGGAACCTGTTCTCGCTGCTACAATTAAAACCGTGATGGGGCTGGACTCCACAGGGTGGTTCTATGGGGACAGCTACTGGTGGACGATTTTCGGTCTCGCGGGCAACCTCATGTTCTCCCTGCGCTTTGTTGTGCAGTGGTGGATGAGCGAAAAGACGGGGGAAATCGTTATCCCGCCCGCTTTCTGGTATCTCAGCTTTTTTGGCAGCGTGGTCAACCTGATCTACGCGTTTCATCTGGATAAGCTGCCGCTGATTCTCGGCTTTATCTTCCTGCCTTTTATTAACTATCGCAACCTGCGGATGATGTGGCGCAAGCAGCGCGAAGAGCGGGAGAAGAAAGAAGCCGCCGAAGCTCTGGCCCGTGGCGAACAGCCCGGCGGCCGCACCGCTCGCAACCGCGATAATGAAGGCAACGATGAGCCTTCGCTGGCAGCGCCCGCGGCCTGATGCTATCCTGTCTTTAGCCGGGCTGATCTCCTTAGTTTCAGCCCCGGCGGCAGCATCTGCTAAGCTAAACCAACGAGTTTCTCCTTACCTGGTCTATTCCTGTTATGTCCGATAAGATTGCATTTGTGGGCGTGGGGCGTATGGGCGCTAACATGGCGCGCCGCCTGTATGAAAAGGGCTTCACCATCACGGCTGTCTACGATGCGTACCCGGAAAGCGCTGCCAAACTGGCCAAAGAACTGCGCTGCGCCGCACCCGAAACACTGGCGGAAGTAACAGCGGCCGCCGATGTGATCATTACGGTGGTGACGGACGATGCGGCTATGCGCGGCATCTTCGGCCTGACCGCTCCCGGCAAGACCGACTCCCCGGACGCGCCCACTACCGTGGATTCACTGTTGATCGGCGCCGCCGGCAAGCTGTTCATCAACTGCGCTACGGTAACGCCCGTGGTTCACGTGGAAGTGGAAACCGCAGCCGCCGGAGCATGCGCCGCAACTCTGGAAGCCTGTATGGCCAGCAGCATCACCCAGGCCCGCCAGGGCACATTGTATCTGATGTGCGCCGGACAGAAAGCCGGTTACGATCGCGCCCTGCCTATTCTTGAAATTTTAAGCGGCTCCCTGCGTTATGTGGGCGAGACCGGCAGCGCGGCCAAAGTGAAAGCTCTGGTCAACATGGTGATGAATATTAACACAGCAGGACTGGCCGAAGGTCTTGGTCTCGGCTCCGCGCTGGGTCTTGATCTCACCATGTTGCGTGAAGTGTTCAGCCAGACGGGCGCCGCCAGCCGCGTCCTTCAGACCGACGGCGAGGACATGCAGAATCGGGATCACGCCTGCTTCTTCTCCGCGTCGCACGCCGCAAAGGATTCGGGTATCGCGCTGGAGCTGGCACTGGACCAGGGGATGGATCTGCCTCTCGCCGAAGCCACCAAGGCGCAGTATGACAAGATGGTGCAACTGGGCCTGGGCGAACTGGATAAGTCTGGCATTGCGGAGCTGACCTTCCCTGGTCGCGCCCCGATTCGGCTGGCCTGATCCACCTGGCGCGGTTTGGGCGGTCCAACATAAAGGCGCAAGAATTCTGTCGTTTCAGAGTTGTAACTCGCAACGATTCCGTTCATTCATGTTGCAATGCTTTTATTATGCAAACGTATGGTGATACTGGGTGCCGCGCTCCTGTGCGTGGTGACGGCGCTTTCTCCTGCACTGCATGCCCAGCAGCGGTCGCAGCAGGTTGCTGAGGAAGAAGAAACGCCCGCTTCACCGCCCTCCCGTGATACCACGGGTCGCGGCCCTGCTCCTGCTCTGCCTCCGCCTCCGTCATCGCGCTCTGCCGCGGCCGCTCCGGCTCCCACTGGTCCTTCGCCCGTACGCGGTACTGAAGATCCGCCGGCAGGCGCACCCCAGGCAGATACGACAACCAAGCCTAAGCAGCCTCTGGATGGCGGCGAAGCGCAGCAACCTGTCGCACCCGGCGATGCCACCCCGCCCGTAGCCCCTCCGGTTACTTCCGGCACCAGCGTCATCGCACCGCGCCCGCCCGCGCCGGATGATCAGGCTGCGCCTGCGGAGCCCGGTCCAGCCGCTGCTCCTTCGCCCGGATCCTCATCCACCGCGGCTTCCGGTACGGATCCCGGTGCGCCCCTCTACTTTGTGCAGGCAGCCCCCGAAGCCGTGCTGGCAAACGAAATTCAGAATACCACGCCGCCCTACCTCACCGTTGAGCCGCAGATCTATGTGCCCGTGGGGGAAACTCGTTTCAAGGTCCGGCCTCCGCCTGGTCAGACGTTGTCGGATCTCATTTACCTGCGCATTGATACCACATGGATCGACCCGGTAACGCCGCCTGAAGGCAGCAAGATCAAACAGCCCGACGACGGCCTCATGGTCCTGACCGAGCTGTATGGCGAAGTCAAAGTGCGCCACAAGGATAACAAGGAGATCGGCCCTAACTTCCACTTGGCCACCGAGGGACTGGTAGTGCCATCGGGCACGGAGATTTCAACCGGCGAAGGCAGTTCCGTGGCGGTTGTACTGCACGGCCTGCAATCCACGCGCATAGGTCCCAGCACCAGCGCCATCGTCCGCCAGGGAACAACCGCCGGCGAGATTACCACCGACCTGAATCTGATCGATGGCACCGTTTTTGTGCGCGTGGGCGGACGTGAAGGCGCGGCGACTTTCCGCGTGCGTACGCCCGTGGGTATCGCCGAAGCGCGCGGCTCGGACTTCGCCGTCTGGTATCGCAAAGAGAAGATCGTGGTGTGCTCCGCCGCCGGCCGCGTGGCACTGACCGATCTGGGCGGTCGCGAACTTGTTACGCTGGAGAAGTATGAGCCGGGCACTGTCAACATCGCCGGCATCCCCACACTGGATCTGAAGCAGAAAGCCGAATGGCTCTACCGCATGCTGTCTCTGATAAAGAAGCTCAACGGCAAATCCGCCGCCCTGATCGCCGAACGAGACAAAGGCGTTGTGCTAAGCGATCGCGAACAGAAATGGCTGAAGAGCCTGCACCCCATCACCTACTACCTGAAGGCGAAGATCGTACGAACGGGCAAGTAGGGTGCGATTAAGATGGAGCTAAAAGAGTAATTTTCTTAACACCAAATCTCCCCTTTTCCTTCCGCCTCTTCTTGGTCCCCACTTGGTACCTCTTCCTACCTTCGTGGTAAAATCTGCTGTCTTTACAATTCTCCATCGTTTGCGCCTGGGAAAGGGGGAATTTCACCACGAAGGTAGAAAGGGTACCAAGAAGAGTAAATCGGATTGTTTTTGCTGATAATCTCGCTCCTTTACTTTGAATCACACCCGAAAAGTAGCGTACAGCCTCGGTGCTGCTTCCCTCGGAGGACGCGAAGACTGATATTCGGGC
>JBGGNE010000349.1:0-7401 GCA_041287705.1 Methylacidiphilales bacterium
GAGTGCATGAGAATAATGCATGACCGAAAGCGCAACGCTGCTATCGCCCAAAAGCGACCCAGGATTTGTACCAATTAACGTCTGCGATTGGTCTCAGGAGCCTGCGGTGCTCATCTGGCTCATGATCTACACCGTGATGCAACGCGACAAGGCATCCAGATCAACTCATCACATTCTGATTCTAAAGCGATACATCATGCAGATGCGAAGGCGAAGGCGGCTGCGGTTGTTGAGATGAAACCTCACGCTGACCTTGCTCCTCCTTACCTTTAGCTTCCCCGCCGGGTTTGGATCCAGGCGCGCAGCCACCGGGAGCCATTGCACGGTCCAAAGTGGCGGCCAGTACTTCGAAGCGGAACGGTTTTGCCAGCACATCGCAGAAACCATGCCGTGCAAAGTGAATCATTGGCTCTTCCTCCGCATAACCGCTGGTGGCGACCGCGCGTGCGGAGGGATGAATCTTCTGCAACTCGCGCAAGGTCTCAACTCCGCCCCGACCGCCGGGAATTGTCAGATCCAGCAAATAAGCATCAAAAAACTCGCCGCGCGCCGCTCTTTCAGCCACCAGGGCCAGGCAGGTATCCCCATCGCTCGCTTCCACGACATCGTAGCCCGCGTTCTGCAGAAACTCTGTTACCAGTTTGCGCACCAGGTCATTATCATCCATCACCAGCACCCGACCGGATCCACGCATCTCTCCGGTCGCCAGCTCCGCCTCCGCCACCTTCAGTCCCGGAAGGGCGGGCAGTTTCAGCGTAAAGGCGGTTCCCTCTCCCACAGTCGAGGCAAAAGTAAGAGTGCCGCCATGCCGCTGGGCAATCGCCAGACTGGTGGCAAGACCAAGCCCCGTGCCGGTGCTTTTGGTCGTAAAATAAGGATGGAAAATCTTGTCCTTCGCTTCCGCCGGAATACCACTGCCAGTGTCCTGAATCGTTATCGCCACTGACTGCCCGCCGCCGCCCTTCAGTAACGGCGCAGCCGGCTCTGCTTCGGCGGATTCCTCCTCTCTAGTATTTACCGCGATGACCCGTATCGTTCCACCCTTGGACATCGCCTGGCGCGCGTTCAGCACAATATTATGAATCACCTGCCGGATCTGCCCCGCGTCTGCTTCCACGGTCCACAGCTGCGGATCGATTTCGAACCGGGCCGCCACGCTGCTGCCTCGCAGGGCGAAGTGGGTCGCATCCTCCAACAGTTCCTGCATATTGCAGGCGTGCTTCATCAGCGTACCGCCCTTCGTGAAAGCCAGCAGTTGCCGGGTCAGTTGCTGCGCGGAAAACGCCGCATCCAGCGCGCCCTGTAGGTATTCGTGCGAGCGCAGCGATATCTGCGCATCGGTCTGAGCCAGTGAAATAGAGGCCGCCAGACCGGCCAGGAAATTGTTGAAATCGTGAGCAATCCCTCCGGCCAGCAGTCCCAGTGATTCCAGCCGCGAGCATCTCTCCCGCACCTCATGCAACTGCCACTGCCCGGTGACATCTGTGCCGGCCATGGAAAGCTCGGCCACTTCGCCCGTAAGCGGATTTAACTCCGGCGTTATAGCCATGTCAAAGTAACGCGTCTCACCATGCAGGGTAAGAGGGATACCGGAGAGTTTCTGCGTCTCGCCCAAAGCAAATGCAATCCGTTTGGCGCGGATCAATGGCTCAGCCTCCTCCACAGCAAACAGCTCCTCGTCGGTCTTGCCAATCAGGTGCGCCGCTTCTTCTTTTGATACTAAGTTAAATATCCACGTATATTTCAAATCCCGATCGATACGGAACATCACGACACCCGTATGCCGGAGCGCCGAACAATAGCGTTCCTCTATAGTGAACTTTCCCATAGTGCCGTGCCATCAATTATAGAAACAGTGCAACATCTACAAAGAATAGAAAAATTTAATTACTTACCTATCCTGGACAAACGTCTGTTTTCGACTTTAATTGATAATCATAGTATAATGCAAAAATGCAATCCGGCTCGATCTTTTCCTCAACATCCTGGCGCCACAGGCGTCGGACGAGTCCATACAAGCGGGAGAACGCGCCCGGATCAACCTAAAAAAACGCCTGATGATTAAATCGGCCCGAGTGGAACCTGCTGAAACAGGGTGAGTTGCATGACGGTCTCCTTCTGTATCTCGTAGCATCGCCAACTCGACACAATTTCTCTTTATTCAAACGCATCCGATCTGAACTCCGCAGCTATGGTAGGTAGAACAGATTAATGCGCCGATGATTGATAACGGAATGTTGTTATTGCATACCACCTTACCATTAAAGTACGAAAATCCACGTTAGCAACTAGACGCGACAAAATAAAATAATGAAGCAGGCAACTTCCGTAAACGTCCAAGTCTTGCCCACCCATGACGCCTGGGTCACCTTAACTATGCACCTGCAACAACACTTTCGCAACTCTTATGCAGCAATATAAGCGTTACCCGTAAAAAACCCCTTCTCAAATCGAGCTTCTTCTCCTAAAATAAAAAACGATTAATCCCGTAATGCTTTCAGGGAATGAAAGCCCGGTTGCCACCCATGCACACCCGCGACCCTTTTGTTTCGCTAAATTCCTGGACGCTCCCCGGCTGGATCTACCAGGGAGACGAGCCCGTGGAGGAAGTGCGTGGCAATTGGTCCGAGCTGGGACGTCTGCGCGAAGTACTGGCCAGGTATCGCCGGCCCTCTCTGGACTCCTCCCCTCACCCGGATGGCGCCGCCGTCGGCTACTTCACGTACGAAGGGGATTTTCACTTTCTCATCTTTCCCAGGCTGCGCGCGCTTCCCGCTGATCAACCCAATGCCTGGTGGCAGGCTCGACGGGGACGTTACCATCCAGCCGCCGGACCGGTAGGCAGTGTCGCCAACAGCAGCCAGTGCCACTCCGCAGCCCGCAATAACTTCCCCGGCTTTACTCCGGATCAGACGCGCGGGCAGTACGAAGCAGCCGTCGCCCGCGCCCAGGAGTACATTCGTGCCGGTGACATCTATCAGGTAAATATCGCGCAGCGCTTTCAGGCCCCCTTTCAGGGCGATCCCTACAGCCTGTTTGAGCAATTGACATGGCGCAGCCCGGCACCCGGCTCGGCGTTTCTGGATATGGGCGGCGACGTTATTCTTTCCGCTTCCCCCGAACTCTTTCTGACAATCGAGGGCAGCCACGTCGTCACCCGCCCTATCAAAGGCACACGCCCCCGCAGTCGCGACCCCATCCGCGACGCCCAGCTTGCTTACGAACTTTTGACCGACCGCAAAGAAATCGCGGAACTCACCATGATTACCGACCTGGAGCGCAATGACCTGGGCCGCATCTGTGATTACGGCTCGGTTGTCGTCACCGACATCATCAAGCTGGAGAAATACGCCCAGGTCTATCACCTCGTCTCCACCATCGAGGGGATGCTGCGCCCGGGCATTGATGCATTGCGCGCCTTCGAGACGTGCTTCCCCGGAGGCAGCATTACCGGCGCCCCCAAGAAGCGCGCCTGCGAAAGCATTTCGGAGCTGGAACCCTGCCCGCGCGGCATCTTTACAGGCGCCATCGGTTACTTCGCCTTTAACGGGGATGCCGCGTTCAATATCGCCATCCGCACGCTGATGCTGCGCAACGGCGTCCTTAGCCTCCACGCCGGCAGCGGCATCACGGCGGATTCCATTCCCGCCCGCGAGTACGAGGAAACTCTGCACAAAGCCTCCGGCATGCGTCTGGCCGTGGAGTCCTATTACCAGAATCTTAGCCCGGAAAGCATCACGGCCCCACCAGTGCGCCAGTGACGCGACATATTTTATACCGACCGACCGCTCAATAAACGCTTCCATTGCTGTACTGGAGCCAAAACCCGCCATGAGAAACACTACACCGCATAAAAGCTCCCCTGCCACAGCAGCCCGTGAAGGCTCCAAAAGGTCGGGACGCGCCGTTTCCCTCTCCTCACCCGCCATGGTAGCTACGGGAGAAAAGTCGGCCCGTGCGGTGTCTGCCACGGCAACGGTTCCTGCCACTCCCGTACTTACGGCGCTCACGTTCGGCTCGTCATTCCGACCGTGGCTCGGTGTCTTCGAGACGATTCGTGTCGAACAGGGCGTACCCCTCTTCGTCAACGAGCACTGGAAGAGTATTCGCTACTCGGCGGACGTTCTGGGCCTGGAAGTCATGAGGGATTTTCGCGCCGCCGCTGAGCGCCTGCCGGAACTGAGCGGACGCTGGCGCTGGATCGTGACTCCGGGCGAATCGGTCCAGTTTTTCACCGAAGACCAGGGCCGCGTACCCACCGCCTACAGTCTGGCGCTGGCCGAACAACAGGTATGCAGCAAGAACTGGGACGCGCGGCACAAAACGCTAAGCTATCTCACGCACTACCAGGCACGGGCCACTGTACGCGCCGATGAAGCCGTCCTGCTCAATGAGCATGGCGTACTGGCCACCTGTGCCATGGGGAATCTGTTCTGGGTCGTTAACGACCAACTATGCACTCCACCAACTGACGCTGGCTGCCGGCGCGGCGTCGTGCGCGATTTTGTGATGCGCCATGCCCGGGTAAAGGAAGTGTGCGCAACCCCGGACGTTCTGGACGAAGCGTCGGAAATCTTTGTTACCAACAGCTGGATCGGCGTACGCCCTGTCTGGCGGTGGCGCGAGAAGACACTGCCGCTGGGAGAGAAATGCCGCGCCCTCCGTCAGGCCTATCGCAATGAGCTGTACAACCAGCTTCAGCGCGTCAAGCCCCTGATGGACGGCGAAATCGATAATTGATCAACCGGCGGCCTTGCCTGACCGCGGCAACGGAAGATTTCTTTCTTCCCGCCACCGCGGTGACAACTACATAGTAGCAGGAATCAGGATCCGCCCGTGGCCTGCTGGAGATTTGTATTGATTTTCTTAAATACCGTGGAAACTGTAGTACCCAGCGAACGCAGAACGGCAATGGCAACGACGGAGATAAACGCGAGAATCAGCGCGTACTCGACGAGGGTTTGACCAGATTTGCGTTTGCGGCGCAGGACCAGATTTTTAATGTGGGATGATAGTGTAGAGATCATAGTTACTTCCTTTTAGACCATAGTGCAGTAAATGTTATACGAGGATAATATATCCGTAAAAAACATACTGTAAATGGAATCAGCGTGAAAAAATCATCACTTATATGATTCGTCCTCCTAAATAGGAAGGATCTCAAATCATATAGGACCCTTTCCCGGAAAGGAGTCTGACGGAGGGATTGCCTGGGTGGCATGAAAGGATTGAACTCTCCGCTAACCCAGGCAATTGCGGGGATCAGGATCCGCCGGTAGCCTGCTGCAAATTAGTCGTGATCTTCTTGAA
This sequence comes from Methylacidiphilales bacterium, assembly GCA_041287705.1. Taxonomy (GTDB): domain Bacteria; phylum Verrucomicrobiota; class Verrucomicrobiia; order Methylacidiphilales; family UBA1321; genus LW23. The sequence continues at coordinate 5,311 of JBGGNE010000349.1, forward strand.
GACGGTGCTAACCGTATTGCCCAGTGTGCGCAGCACCGCAATGGCGACCACGGAGATGAAGGCCAGAATCAGCGCGTATTCCACCAGAGTTTGGCCGGACTTGCCCCTACGGCTGATTACCAGGGACTTGACAGTTGAAACGAGTTTTTTCATGAGGGTCATTTTACGCACCTTCTTGTGTCGGAAGGGTTCGGGTTTCAGGGGTAAAGGAAAGGTTAGGCATCAGAGGTAAATATTGCAGCCGCAGTGCAAGGACCAGACCGGCACCATTTGGGACCTCAATTGATCGCCTCCATTTTTTAGCTCTTTCCTATAGATAGAAAACCTATCTTTAGAAAACTGACTTGTAAACACAAATGCTCGCCAAAATAGCCAATATTTCGAGCGTCGCCACCCGCTGACTTGTGTCGCATCTCACTCGATAAATTAGACGCCCTTGATAACGATTTTATATCTTTTTTATGATGTAACTCATTACATAGATGATATTATTTTAGCTGAATATTGGTTCAGAAGTTCCCCTTTAGCAGCGATCCCAAAGACTCGAAATCTCTTAATAGATGGTTAAAGAAAAACGACAATAGATAAATAAGGCTTGGTTTGGGCAAAAAAAATCTCCTGCCCGAAGGCAGGAGATTTTGGGAGTCAAATGTACGCTAATCTTCCAAAACGGCAGGATCGGACTGCTCGTCTTAAGAAAATGAACTCAGGAACCGCCGGTAGCTTCCTGCAGATTCGTCGTAATTTTGGTAAACACCGACGTAACTGTAGTGCCCAACTGGCGCAGAACTGCGATCGCCACCACTGAAATAAACGCCAGAATAAGCGCATATTCCACCAGGGTCTGACCGGACTTGCCCTTACGGCTTAGCACCAGGGACTTCACTTTCGAAATAACTTTGGTCATCATAGATTTTTTTTCACCTCCTTTTCTTAATCATGACTCTTTTGCAGAGATTGACAAGAAAAATGACAAAAACAATAAATAACAATGAGTATTAATACATTGTTTTTGTATATTCAGCTCATGCATCCATTTCATGGACAGACTGATCGCTGCTACAGTAAATATTTGCTACAAGCCGACGTGTAACCTGAGCTCCCTGTAGACAAAAAAAATCTCCTGAACTTGTCAGGAGATTTTTGGGGGAGTTGCAGACTGCTTTAATTGAATCGAAAGATTTGGACTTTCGATTCAACTGGAAACAAATCAGGAACCGCCGGTGGCCTGCTGGAGGTTCGTCGTAATCTTGGTGAACACTGACGTGACGGTAGTACCCAGCTGGCGCAGCACGGCGATTGCAACCACGGAGATAAACGCCAGAATCAGCGCGTATTCTACCAGGGTCTGACCGGATTTGCCCTTACGGCTCAGCACCAGGGACTTCACTTTCGAAATAACTTTGGTCATCATTGTATTTCCACCTCCTTTCCAGATATGAAATAATCTGACTCTAAACTATTGGAGAATATCGAAGGAAAGAATAATTGGCAACAATATTTTTAAAACATATATAGACACAAAAAAACTGAATCGAAAGGATCGGACTATTCGATTCAGTTTTAGGAAATCAGGAAATCAAGATCCGCCTGTAGCCTGTTGCAGGTTCGTCGTGATCTTCGTGAACACGGACGAGACGGTTGTTCCCAGCTGGCGCAAAACGGCGATCGCAACCACGGAGATAAACGCCAGAATAAGCGCATATTCCACCAGGGTCTGACCGGATTTGCCCTTACGGCTTAGCACCAAGGACTTCACTTTCGAAATAACTTTGGTCATCATTGTATTTTTTCCACCTCCTCTCTTTATCAGAATAAAAATCTTTATAGTAAATGCTTACTGCTAAATTGTATATCGATTGAAGGTAACAGATTTTTAGAAAATACCTGGAAGGCAAACTGAAGCGAAAGGATTGAACTATTCGAATCAGAATAAAAGAATCAAGAACCGCCTGTTGCGTTTTGCAGGTTCGTCGTGATCTTCGTGAACACGGACGTGACGGTTGTACCCAGCTGGCGCAGCACGGCGATCGCAACCACGGAGATAAACGCCAGGATCAGCGCGTATTCAACCAGGGTCTGACCGGACTT
>JBGGNE010000350.1:0-4643 GCA_041287705.1 Methylacidiphilales bacterium
CGCGTTTTTAACCACATGGATGCTGTACGAGCCCAACTCCTCTCCGGACTGCGCGAGCTTGCCTCACTGCCTTCCCTTATCCAAAGCATTTGCGCCTGGCCCTGGATTACAAGGCTCATCTTGAACGCGAATTAGAATTAGCGATGGTGATGTGCGTTCCGCTCGCACTGGGGATGGCCGCATATGCGCTCGGCCCGAGATCGTACCGGCGGCGGGATATTCCGCGCTTTATGGCGCTGTTGTTTATCTTGCCGTGGAGCTGGTTTGCGATCAGCGGGGGGATCGTGGCGCTACCTCCTTCAGATGCAAATGATGATCGGTACTCCACTCTTCACTGCAATGCTGCTGGAGCCGCCCCGTCCGCAGCTTATTCCCTGGCCGGGCCGCGGCGACGCGTGGAGCTGGGGGCGTGTGTGGCATTTGCTGATGGTGCGGCCCGAAGGTCCCTGGTGGGTGACCGGTTGCGTTGCCGTGTGGGCGCTCCCGCTCATGGGAGCCATTCTTTACACGTTTATCAGCGGCCACCTGGTGGTACGGTTCGAGGCCGTATACGCGCTTCCGCTCTGCTTTCTGGGTGCGCTGTGTTTTCCCGTTGTGATGAGCGAGCTGCTGAACCTGTTCCTGCGCGGGTTCCAAATGGATTCGGACCGTTGTGATTATCGTTTCGCGATATCGCCGCCGGCATGCGGTGTCATCGTGGGATTTATCTACCTGGGCAGCTATATCACCGCGCATCTCTACAATGTAAACGAATTGTGGACGACACCGCTGACGATTCTTTGCCCGCCCATTCTGGCCATAACCATGCCCCGCATCGGCGAGTTTGTGGATTACACCTGCTTTGCGGCCTGCGCGTGGCCCGTGCCCCTGCTGATCGGCTGGCACGCCGCGCGCGCCGAATGCGCACGGGCCGAGTACAGCGCCGCTTTGCTCATGCCGCCGAGCGTTCCGCGTGCCGGCATGAGCATGGCGGTTGCATCGGCAATGCTGGTTGCCCTGGTTGCGCTGCCCGTTATCTGGTCGGGATCCGAGGGCGCCAGCTTTAATTACAGTGGCAGCGAGGAGAAGATTGGTTTCAGTCCGGATGGAGCAAAGATGGCCCTTCCGGTAGAGGGAGATGGTTTATTCGGGCTCGATATATGGGATCTGGGTACCAGGCGTCGCCAGATTCCGACGATTAGCCTGGAAAGCTATCCCAGCCATCACGAGTTCAGCCCGGATGGCACTAAGGTGTTGGCAACAGTTTACGAGGTTCCGATCCCAGGGATGTGGGAAACCGCCACGGGCAGAAAACTGCCGCTGCCACCCGCGATGACTGTGCCTTCCGGAGAGACAGCCTGGAATCACGCGGCATTTGTCATGGATGGAAAGGCGCTGGTGCTCTGTAACACGGAAACCATGAGCATCTGGAGCCTTGCCGACGGGAAACAGACTGGCGACAAAATACCGATGGCGACGGTCCGTAGCATCGTGGCAGACCACAAGAGCGGTCGCTTCGTTGTGGTTGGCGAGAGCAAGTCGCCCCGTATCTGGGATGCCGCCACGGGCCAGCCTGTAGGCAAGCCTCTGGGAGAGATCCCGCTTGTCACAGCTCTTTTCAGCCGGGACGGAAAGGCCATTGCGGGGATCGTAAAGGAACAGGAAGGAAAGGCCCTGGCGTTTGTCTGGGACGCGACAACCGGAGAACAGATTCTTGCTCTTGATGGCGACGACTTTGAGCCGGAGACGATTTCCTTTTCCCCGGACGGCAGGTTTGTGCGCGCCGCCAACCTGATTGGTGTGGTCAGGTCATGGGATGTCGCCGCCAAGACTGTCACGTCCATCAATCCGACACCCGGCATGGTCAGCACCCGAACTTCCTTCAGCGCCGATGGCACCCGAATGCTGCAGGTGCTGGATCGAAGCGGAATGATTACCGTACGCGATGCGTCGACGGGACGCCTGCTGTTTACGCCGCTTCAAAGTTACCTGCGATCAAGCAGTTCTGTCATGTTCACCCCGGACGGCTCCCGCGTCCTTCGCCTCTCTCGCGTACTGCGCGTGTGGGACCTTCGCCTGGTTGCGCCGAGGAGAAAGTAACGAACTCTGCGAAGTGCTTTGCGATTGGTCTGGCAGCGAGAAATGGGCCGGGATCACGGAGGAGAAACTGTTCTCCTCCGCGAGTGCTTTCGACTGCTTGCTTTCAACTGGATTATGCAGCGAAGCCGCCATCCACGTTCAGGCTGGCGCCGGTGATGAACGCGGCGTCTTCCGTACACAGATAAGCGACCAGGCTGGCGACTTCCGAGCCTTTGCCGTGGCGCTTGATGGCCAGCATGCTGTGCATGAATTCAGCCTGCGGACCGTCCGCGGGATTCATGTCCGTTGCTATCGGGCCGGGCTGCACGGTGTTGATCGTAATGCCGCGAGGTCCAAGATCATGCGCCAGGCCGCGAGTCAGACCCGCCACGGCGGATTTCGTCATCGAGTACGGCCCTGAATTGGCGAAGCCGGAGCGATCACCCATGGTGCTGCCGATCGTGATGATGCGGCCGCCTTTGCCCATGTGGCGAAGCGCTTCCTGCGTGCCGATCCATACGGCGCGCACGTTGATAGCCAGCTGGCGATCGAAGTCTTCCAGCTTGAACTCTTCCGGCGTGGCCATGGCCGCGATACCGGCGTTGTTTACCAGAATATCGATGCCGCCCAGCTTGGCCACAGTGTCCTTTACCGCGCCGATCACAGCTTCCGCTTCGGCGCTGTCGGCCTTAAGGGCAACAGCCTTGCCGCCCGCCGCCGTGATCTCCGCCACAACTTCATCCGCCTTGCCGGCAGAGGAACTGTACGTAATAGCAACTGAAGCGCCATCCGCAGCCAGGCGTTTGGCAATAGCGGCGCCAATGCCGCGGGATGCGCCCGTTACGAGCGCTTTCTTACCACTGAGAGGTAATGTAGACATAAAAGGAGTAACAAAAATCTATCAAAGCAGAGGGACGTAGTCAGTACGCATCTGAATGCTGGATGCATTTGATCACGGACCACATCCCCATTCCAAAGAAGAGGCCGGCGTCAGACTGGTCAGATCTGCGCCATGCCGCCGTCCACAAACAGCTCGATGCCCGAAACGTAGCTGCTGTCATCCGAAGCCAGGAAAACCGCCGCTTTCGCGATTTCATCCGGCGACCCCATGCGGCCCAGTGGCACTTGTGCGGCCAGTCCCGCTTTAATGGCGCGGGCTTCTTCCTCGTTCTTGGCGAGACCATCCACGCCGGGAGTTTCGATTGGGCCAGGGCTCAGCGCGTTGACACGGATTTTGCGCTCCTTCAGATCAACCGTCCAGGTGCGCGCAAAAGAACGCACGGCAGCCTTGGTTGCGCTATAGACACTGAACGCGGCCATGCCTTTGATGGAGACGATCGAGGCGTTCAGGATAATGGAGCCGCCGTCGGTAAAGAGCGGCAACGCTTTTTGCACGGTAAAGACGAGTCCCTTCACGTTTGTATTAAACGTTTTATCAAAGTGCTCCTCCGTAATTTCGCCAAGCGGAACAAACGTTGCGCCGCCCGCATTAGCGAAAAGAATGTCCACGCGCCCCTTCTCGCTTTTGATCTGCGCGTAAAGGCGATCCAGATCGGCAAGATTGGAGACGTCGCCCTGAACTCCCGTGACATTGCTGCCGATCTTTGCAACGGCGGCATCCAGCTCTGCCTGACGCCGGCCAGTGATGTAAACGTAGGCGCCTTCTGCTACGAAGCGTTGTGCCGTAGCGAGGCCGATACCGCTGTTGCCGCCCGTAACGACGGCGACTTTACCCGCGAGTTTCTGGTTGCTCATAAAGAGATAAGAATGGATTGATACTGGATATTTTCGGGATTGGTGATGTTTTTTGCAATGATGCGAAATTCGTACGTTTAATCAGTGGTTTCTCTGTGGTGTACAATGCGCGCTTGTGGTATGAATGCACTATGAAATCCATGGCGGGGCCACAGTTTTGTATCGAACGGTACAAATATGTCGCCATCGACACCCCCCGTCAAGGCGTTTATTTTTAATTCTGTTGTCATGAAAACCCTGATCTCCTCTCCGACAGTGGGGCGCCCCCGCTCCTTCTGCATGGTTTCAGCGCTGGACCGTGCCATGGAGGTCTTCTGGCAAAAGGGCTACGAGGGAGCTTCGCTTACTGACCTGACGCAGGCGATGGGCATCAACCGGCCCAGCCTGTATGCCGCTTACGGGAATAAAGAAGAACTGTTTCGTAAAGCCCTGCAGCGCTACGCGGAGCGCATGACCTGCTATGTGCGCGATGCACTGACCGCCCCCACGGCGCGCGAATCCGTGCTCGGCCTGTTGCACGCTTCCGTAAATCTGCTCACCGATCCAGGCAATCCCCGCGGCTGTCTGGCCGTGCAGGGTGCCCTGGCCTGTGGCGATGAAGCTCTCGTCATTCGCCAGGAGCTTGTCGCATGGCGTGCCGCCGGCCAATGCGCACTGCGCAAGCGTCTGGAGCAGGCGCAAATCGACGGCGATCTGCCCGTAACGGAAAGTCCGGAAGATCTCGCTCGCTACGTTTACACGCTTGCTCAGGGCATGTCGGTGCAGTCCATCGCCGGCGCCTCCCGCGATGAACTGCTGCGCGTTGTGGAAACCGCCATGCGCGGCTGGCC
>JBGGNE010000351.1:0-8666 GCA_041287705.1 Methylacidiphilales bacterium
TCTTGGAGAACGTGTCCTCCTGCCGCTTGCGCGTGTATTCCGGGCGGGTCAGTACTTCCTGCAGGCGCGTATCGATGGCGGACGGATCTGTAACGAGCGGCGCCGAGGGAGTTGGTGCGGGGGCCGGCACCGATCCCGGCGCGGGCGCTCCGATGGATGGCGAGGCCACGGCAGGAGCGGGCTCGGCAGTCGCCATGGACACAAGCAAAGGCGTCGAGGCAGCAGCCAGCATCGCGGTTGCCACCAGGGCAAATGCGGTGCGTTTAGCTTTGCGCATGCTCATAAAAGATAGAGGAGAGGAAAGTCAGAATCGGCTCAGCAGATAAAAGATAAAACCCATGAATCACATCCGCAATACAGGGTCCAGCGTCACGCTGGTTAGGCCGGGGGCTTGCGGGCGGCTTCGGCGGCTTGCAGGCGGCGGGCCATGACTTCGAGATCATAGCCTTCGCGGCGCACCCGCACATCATAATAGAAGACCGTGGCGCCCAGCACATAAAGCGGAGACACCAGATTAAAGCCCAGGAAAGAAAGAAGCTGCTGCAGCGTGTTAATGGTAGGAGAATCCGGGATACCCAGACCAAGGCGCTCCTGAGTCAGAAGATTTGGCGCGCCGCCCACGATTCCCACCAGCAGCGTGGTGGCCAGAAATACCAGCAGAAGCATGCTCAGCCGCGTCTCGCCCCAGTACCACGGGCCCATCCTGGGATCATAACGCGTAATCAGCGAGGAGCGCCAGAGAGCGGAGAAGCCGTAGCGTCCTTCCAGCATGATCGCCTGGGAGGTCAGCAGCGTGTGGACCGTGTAGACGAGAATAGGTGCAAGAAGCCCCAGTGTGGCCAGAATCAGCAGGATGGTCGTCCAGATATTCAGGTGCTCATTGAAGAGGATCATGATGCACAGAGTACCGATGGGCAGGCACGCGAGCACAAAGAACAGCATCGTACGCAGCGTGTGCGTTACCAGCAGCTTCCAGAACTTGCCGCGCAACGCCCAGAATGCCCGGGCCAGCGTCACCCGCTTTTCCAGGTAAAGATCCGCCACATACGCCGTCATGACGCTCATGGCCATCCATTCCAGTATGGTAATCATCATCCCAAGGCCCACGGCCAGGGCGATAATGTGAACCGGTGGCAGGTGCGAGAGGATATCGCCGCCGATAAAGATGGAGAGCCACTGCTTATCCACACCCACAAAGTGCATGACCGCATGCAGCAGAAACGGGGGCAGATTGATCAGGCTGGCCATCACAAAGAGCTGCAGAAAGTGGTGGCGATAGACCTGGAAGGTGCGATCCAGCAGCTCGCTGTTTGTCAGCGGACGCAGGTTGGAGCCTGATGCCTCGTCGGGAGGAAAGAACTTGATGATGGTGACCGGCGTGGTTTCTGCTGTCGCTACGCCTGTGGAAGACGAAGACACAGACGTAGAAGGGGCGGGAGATGAGCCCAGTAAATCACGTGCCAGCACGGTTTCGGTAGACGTATGGGGATTTTCCTCCGTGCCTGCCCGCGTCAGGCGCGTGTCTTCCGCCAGGATCCCCTCCGCCAGCCAGGCGCGCAACGTCTGCACATCCGCCGGCCCGCGAGGCAGCCCGCGCGCATCCGTAAAAACAAAGAGATCTGCCATAGAGAGAGAATAGGAGAAACAGGGAATTGCCCCGCACCTACTTTCATGAACCATATTTCGTCTGCTGACAAGTCTGCATCGCAGCGACATTACCGGCTGGCGCCGATGAAAGTGAGGCAGACCGTATTTTCCGGCATTTATCTTCCGGTCACGCCTTTCGTGATCTTAAACATAGAGCTATCTTAATCATGATACTGATAAAGTAAGACCGGCTCGCATTCCATATCTTCCTCATTTTGTGCTTAAGTCACCTGCATTTGGCCTCTTTTAAACGAATATTCTGCCTTCATTGCCATAAAATCCTCCGCCCCGTGCAAATCATTGACCGATGATTCGTCGCAACGCATAGTATTAAGCGCGGAGGGAACCAGCCCGGTTGCCACCGCCCACTACCGTGGATTTATCTTATGGGTTCCGTTGTCGTCATAATCATACTCGTCATCCTTTTCCTCGTTCTGTTGAATGGAATATTTTCCATGTCGGAGATCGCGGTCGTATCGGCGCGTAAGGCGTTGTTGCAGAAGCGAATGGAAGACGGCGACAAAGGCGCTCAGGCGGCGTTTGAACTCTCTACGTCTCCCAGTAATTTTCTGTCAACCATACAGGTTTTCATTACGCTGATAGGCGTTCTCAGCGGTATGCTGGCCGGTAAATCACTTACCGATCCGCTGTCCGGCATGCTGAACATGATCTCGCCGATCACCCTGTCTGGTGCCACGACGGAGAATATCAGTGTTGTCATTGTCACGGCCATCCTGACCTATGTCTCCCTGGTACTGGGCGAGCTGGTGCCCAAGGCCATTGCTCTCAGCAACCCGGAGGGCATTGCCTCCTTTGTGGCGGGCCCCATGCAGACTCTGGCCCGCATCGGTTCGCCGGCAGTCAATCTGCTGAGCGCCAGCACTAACTTCGTGCTGCGTCCGCTCGGCATCCGGCCTGGGCAGGAATCGCCGATGTCCGAAGAAGAAGTGCGCAGTGTTATCGGCCAGTCGCACCAGGCCGGCATTCTGCATCAGTTTGAGGCGGAGATGGTCGACCGCGTGCTGGAATTCGACAAGCTCACGGTGGGTGATCTGATGACGCCGCAGCCCCAGCTCGTTTACCTGAATCTCGATGACCCGGACGAAGCCAACTGGGCCAAGATAGCCGGCAGCGGCCACTCCGCGTTTCCCGTTTTTAAGGGGCAGAAGGATAACGTACTGGGCATGGTCAGCGTTAAGTCGCTCTTTGCCAACCTGTCGCTGACGGGCAAGGTGGAGATTCAGCCGCTGGTGACTCAGCCGCTCTATGTGCCGGAGAACATGCCGTCACTTAAGCTGATCGAATCTTTCAAGAAGAGCGGCAACTACGTGGCGCTTGTCACCAATGAGTTCGGCAGCATTGAAGGGCTGGTGGCACTGCACGATGTTCTGGTCGCTATTGTGGGTGATCTGCCGGAGCGCGTGGTGCGTCGCATGCCCCAGGCACGGGCTCGCGAAGACGGAAGCTGGCTTGTCGATGCAATGCTGGACACCGATCAGCTGAAGAAGAGCCTGAGCATCCACGAGATGCTGCCTGGCGAAGATGATGGCGAATTTCAGACTCTGGGCGGCTTTGTGCTGCACCAGCTGGGGCATATACCCGAAGAAGGCGAAGCCTTTGAGTGGGGCGGCTACCTGTGGGAGATCATCGACATGGACCGCCAGCGCATCGATAAAGTGCTGGTGAAACACGTCCGCCGCGAAGATTCCGAGGAAGCCATACACGCCACGGGAGAAGTTGGCGGCGTTCCGGTCGAAGCTGCGACATCGCACAGCATTCTGGGAACCGCTGGTCAGCAGGCCGCGAGGCCGGTGGTGCAGGGGCAGGGGAATCATCCCGCTCCGCTCGCCAAAGGTGAAGCCGGTAAGACCGCCCGCATCCTTGCCGCCACATCTGGCCCGATCAATCTGCCCAAAAACAGCAACATGACCGGCAAAGTCATGGCCGCCGGCCCCGCCAAACCCAAGAGCTCCAGCGGCGGAGGCAGCAGCGGCAAGAAGCGCTGATGTCGGACAGCAGGGCAGATGATGCGAGGGTCAATTTTGAACCACCAAGACTCCAGGACACCACGTTTCGGAAACGGATGTTCCCAAGTTCGTATTATTGGTTGATCTTTCAGACGCACCGCTTCTAATTACACGCCAGTTCAGCAAATGGCGCAAAATGTTGCTTCAGATGATCGCATCTTTCTGATATGTATCGGACGTTCTGCGACCACGCATTCCGCCCTTCCCCTTTATGACGCTCCACTGGTTCCGTTCGTGCCCTCTGTGCGACGAGGGGAAGTTGTACATTTACCGCAATAAAACCGAGGATGTGCCCTACCTCAACTGCGAGGAATGCGAATGGGGCTGGTACGATCCCCGGGAGGTGGACGTTCGGGGCACTGGCTTCCTGACTCTGGCTGAAAACTTTGATGCCGAAGTGGCGAATATCAACTTCATCCAGGCAAAAGGCTGGAACGTCTATAATCTGAAAAACAGCACGTGACCTGAGCCGGTTTGCGAAATGGAGAGGGAGGCTGTACTGCAATCGTAATCCCTTTCATCCCTGCGCGGGATCTCTTTTCCTGGTTTTTTATTGCTATTGCCTTCACGCTGCTTGGAAATCCGCGAGGATTGCTGCATGCTGCACGGTATGTCGAGTGACGCGGAACTACTGCGCAGCCTGCAGCAGGGCAACGAGCGCGCCTGGGATGAAGCTTTTCGTAAGCTTTACCCGTGCGCGATCGCGGCTGCCCGTCACCCGTCCGCGGCGCTTTCCCCCTCCGAAGCGGAGGATATTGCGGTGTCGGCGCTTACCCAGCTTGTCTCCCGCATTCATGACGTGGAGAGCTGGGATCATCTGCGCGCCCTGGCGGTGACCATCTCCACCCGCCGCGCCATCAGTGAGCGCCGGCGCAAGCTGGCGGATAAACGAGGGCAGGATCGTGTCGAGAGCCTGGACCACCTTCGCGAAGAGGAACAGGGTGGCTTCGAACCTGCCGAGCCCGTGCTGGCGCGACTTACCCCGCTGGAGATCGCGGAGCTTTCCGCGTTATTGCGCGAGGCCATGTCGGAAATCGACAGCATTACCTGCAAACTTATCCACGAGTTCATTCTGGCCAACGTGCCTTATAAGGAGCTGGCGGAGCGTCATGGCATCCCGATCGGCACTGTTGGGGTTAACCTGGCCCGCGGGTTGAAGAAAATCCGGGCCAAAATCGAAAAAAACCCTCGGCTTTTGCAAGAATTATTGCCCTATTTGCGAACTTAATGATGGGCTTTTTATCGGCGTTGTGTAAAAACTGATTTTACGCGACACTCCCCGCACTCTGGCGGGCATCCTTCATAAAACCACCCCGGATTATCATATCCGATCTAATCAACCCGGTACACGCGGCCGAAATAGCTGGAGAATACATTTTCCCCAAAATATTTATTAGGTACAGCGTCACACTGGCTTTACATTGAACACACTCTTAGGCAAATACGTCTGAGTCAGGATGGGAGCAGCTATCATGTTGGACGAAGAATTTCAAGCACTGGCACTGAAGACGCTGGCCGGCGATGCCGTCCCCGCGGAGGAGGACGCATTGCGCTCCGAAGTGTCGTCCAGCGAAGAGCGCCGCGAGGAGTACGCCATTCTGGCGGAAACCCTGGGCGCCCTGCGACAAGCCGCCCCCGCGCTTCATGCCATTACCGATGACATGTGCGTGCAGGAAGAAAGCTTCAGCCTGCCCTCCTGGCGCGCCAGTGAGCTCTCCGCGGCTGTACGCATGCATTTTCAGAAGCCTTCCTCCGTACCGGAGCGAATGCCGATCGCTTCCTCTATGGAGGAGTCCCTTTTCGCCTCCGGTAATGGCTCCCGCACGATTCGTCCGAATCCCTTTGTCAGACGCCGCCAGGAAAAAGCAGGGCACCCCGAGTTTCCCATAGAAGTTATCAAGCCTCGCTACCTGGCCCCTGAGGAGCTCCTCTCCAAAAAGCTGGAAGAGCAGCCCGCGCAGCAGCAGCAGAGTCAGCCCGTCCCTGGTCAGCCGCCTGCGCAGTCCGAAAGCTCCGATTTCACCGAGTTGTTCCGTCCCGGCCAGAATAAGGCCGCCCTGTCTGCCGCCGCCGCCGGTGTATCCGCTGCATTCGAGTCGTCTGCTTCCGCATCTTCCCCCCGTTCCCGTCTAAAGGCGCCTGCCATGACCCTGTGGTCCCGCATGCGGCGCCCATTGGCAACCACGCTTCAACTGACCGGTTTCCGCCGTTTTGATGCGGGTGCCGATTCCGGTATCAGCGCCCGCGACAGTGAACTGAATGCCCGCGCCGAAGCCTACAATCGCAGGCTGGATCGTGAGAACACCGGTGCCCGCCGTGGTCTGTTCGCGGCCTGGATGTGGCCGTGGCTTACGGTTGGTTTTGCCTGCATTGCCCTGATGGTGACACGCATGTCCATGAATCTGCCCGACCCCGCGATGGGCTCGATCGAAATAGGTTTATTCAGTGAGCCTGTGGTACGAGGCAGCCAGACGAATGTGCGCGCCCCTGCGGTTCCCGTTGTCCGTGTGCGTATGTTCCAGACCAATAACGATTTTGAGAAGTGGCTGGCTTCTCGTCCTGAATCCGATGTGAAGGTACGCATCTGGCTGGACGAAGCTGAAAATCTCATTCGTATCTCGCGCCCCTCCACGCTTCTTGCCGGTCCTACCGAAGAGACCCGCCCGCTCCCGCTGGACCCCATTGCCCGCGAGGAAGCGCTGAAGAACGTGGTGGCGGAACTGAGCCAGTAAGGCAGTCGTTGCAGTCGGGGAACCGTGAGGTTGAACGATTCCCCAGGGTAATTGCCTCAGGTTAAGGATTAATTATTAAATCCTGTACATCTCCGTCATCAAAGGGTTAATGTTTTTCGGACCCCTGTCGATAGACGTAGAATGGCACTTTCCCGGCTCATCTGTGCGTTCTGACATATACCAGTGTGATTCAGTCTAGATAATCATTCCTTTTAACGGCAAGGCAATGTATATAGCTTCGTCAACTGGTTACAGAGTTGGAAATATGAATTTCCCCCTGTGGCTCTTCAGGTTGCAAACCTTTTATGTCGTTAAAAGGTGCTCCTGCTGAGCAAATTATGAGCGACCTGTTCGCATTTAGAGGTTAGGTTATTGCCTTACTTCACGAATTCATTATACCGACATTTATGATTGTCCTTTGCCTTGATGACGATCTCATAACGCTGAAGCTGCTGGGAGCCACCATTACGAAGCTGGGCCACGAGCCCATACTTACCTCCGACCCGGAGGAAGCGCTTCGGAGGCTTACCCGTACCCCCCGCGTGGAAGCCATCGTTTCCGACTGGATGATGCCTGATATGGACGGCATTACGTTCTGCAAAACCGTGCGGTCGCGGGAGAGCGTGGGATATGTCTATTTCATTATGCTCACGGCAAAGCAGTCGCCGGAGGATTTTGCGAAAGCCATGTCCTGCGGCGTCGATGACTTCCTGTCCAAGCCGTTGCGTATTAATGATCTGGGACATCGCCTGGTAGTTGCGGGCCGTATTCAGGGATTCATTCAGGAAATGCGCCGTCTGGAAGAATTTCTTGCCGTGTGCATGTACTGTAAGTGCATCTCCGACGGTGACCGAGGGTGGGTGCAGTGGGAGGAATATATCTCCCGCCGTCTCGGTACCCGGTTCAGTCACGGCATATGTCCCAGCTGTTTTACCCAGGTTTTCGAGCCCGAGATGGATAAGATGGTTGCCGACGATGAAGCAGCCAAGGCGGCTTCCCGTCCTCACGTTATCGCGACGGAGGGCGAAATTACTCACCCTCTTATGGGTGGCGACAATGACGAAGGCCTGCGCAGTTCGCTGGAGAAAGAAGAATAGCGCGTCCATCGGCAAAGGGTTCACTACGAGTAAAGATTCTTCATCGTAGTGAGGCTTTTCGTGGCTGATTTTTGTTCTGTCAGGCCGGGAATCAGCAGGGCTCTTGACTGTCCAATAAATTTCCCGTTGACGTCTGCCCGATAGTGCGGGATTCAGGTGGTGATTCTTGCTCTTGCACCGAATAAATGGTTTGTGGAGAATTGACAAACCTCGCGGTCTGGTCCATCTTCCTTAAGAAGACTAAAATGGTCTTTGAAGATCCCTTCGATGAAAATAACTCAAGCTGGCGAATATGGGCTGCTGGCCCTGATCCACATGGCGAAACAGCCGGAGGGCCGCCTCGTGATGATCGATGCCATCAGTAAGGCTGAGGACATCCCAAAGGGCTTTCTTGCCAAGATTTTGCAGAACCTGAGCCGTGCGGGTCTTATCCGTACGCGGCAGGGTGCTCGCGGCGGCGTATCGCTGGCGCGACAGCCCCAGGCCATCAGTGTTCTGGAGATCATTGAAGCCATCGAGGGCAAAATCGCCTTTCAGCGCTGCCTGGAGGAATCTCCCGGCTGCGAAAAGGCGGAAAGCTGCACTCTGTGCGCCGTCTTCACCGAAGCCCAAAACCGGATGACCGATGTCTTCCGCAACATGAAGCTCGTCGATCTGATGCAGCCCATGGAGGCTGTGATCGCGAAGGTGCGGTCCATGCCCCTGGGCTCCTCGTCCACGACTGCGACGACTGCTCCGGCAGTTGCGCCCGTACCGTCGGAGGATCTGCATCTTTGCTCGGCTGCTACAGCGGGCGCCAATGGCGAGGCCGGCTCGTCCCGCGGTTGCCACTGCCATTCCCTTTCCGCCGCCGGGGTTGTATCCTCCGGCTGCCATTCCCTTCACATCACCACCTAAACATCTGGAGCCCCAATGAAAGACGCCAAAGAATACACTCTGTACAACGACACCGTGATGGATCACTTCATGAATCCCCGTAACATGGGCGATTTCCAGGATGCCGACGGAGTCGGCGAAGTCGGCGCCGCCGCGTGTGGCGACATCATGAAGATCTCGCTCAAGATTAAAGATGGCATCGTGACCGACGCCCGCTTCAAGACGTTCGGCTGCGGATCCGCCATCGCTTCCTCCAGCATGGCCACCGAGCTGATCAAGGGCCGCAC
>JBGGNE010000352.1:0-12257 GCA_041287705.1 Methylacidiphilales bacterium
AAGGTCGCCACGTAGCCGGACTGCCCCGCCGTATCGTTCCCGGTCTTGACCAGATCCACCTTTGCGCCTGGAACGTCGTCGACGAATTCGAACGCCACCTTGCCCGCTGCCGGCGTGAAATACTCGAACGGCTTCTTGCCATGGCTGGCACCGTCGGGAACAACGCCCTTCATGGCAATGAGTCGCGCTTTTCCATTCAGGAAGGCCGCCATCAGGCGAATGTCGCCCTTGCCCGGCCTGGTGCGCTCGGCCTTATCCTTCTCGGCGTCGGAGCCCGAACCGCGTACGGGACCCAGCACGATGCCGGCCGTATCGCCGCCTTTAAAGGCAAGCTGCGGCTCGGTCGCCCCGTTTTGCAGAGGGGATTCATCCGTGACGACAAGGCGCGCGTAGAGGAACTCCGCGTCATAGGCGATCTGAGCTTTGGCCAGATCCTTGCCGTTGCGCGTCAAAGTCGAGACCGGCACCTTTGCCCACGTTTTGTCCTCCGTCCAGGCATTGGCGTCGGCAGTCAGTGCCTCGGATTGCAGCGCTACAATTTCCAGCGGTTTGGCCGGTTCCTTAGCGGGGCCTGATCCCACGCCGTCGCCGGTCACATCGTACTTCTTATCCAGCACCACTTCGCCGGTCAGCCGGGTTTCCCTCTCCACTTCACCCTTGCTGAAGCCGCGCACGCGGTACGACATCCCCGAGGAGTAGGCCCAGAGTTCGCCCAACTTCGGGAAATACGTGACCCGTCCCCCGGAGGTTTCTCCACCAAACGTGTAGGGGCCGGGCTGCGTTACGTCGCCGGGATTGTTCATCAGCGCATCCACAAAGAAGCCGTCGCTGGTGTAGAAGTAAATCTGGCCCCATTCGCTGCCCGCGGCCACATAGCGCTCATTGACCAGCCCCGCCATGTTCCAGTGATGATACATCTCGCCCGGGCGCGCCCCTGCCGTCGCCTTGCGGCCCGCCATCCAGATCAGCGAACCATCGCCGTCATACTTCGCCACCTTGATCACGTTGAAGCTGGAGGTATGACCCATGCCCTCGCGCATGCGTGTGGCGATTTCCGGTGTGGGGTAATCGAATTCGCCGCCGCTTTTGCCGTCCACCCGGGTATTGAAGAGCGTGTAGATATTGCCAAATTCATCGCGGCGCACGCCCAGAATTCCCTGGCGATACGTCGTGGACATCTCTTTCAGACCTGGCAATACCGTGGGCACCACCAGGCGCGCCTTTGTCGTGTCCCAGCGTACCGATCCGTCTTTCTGAAAGGCATCCCTGGCTACCGCAGGCACCAGTAGAATGCAGTTATCGTGCGTGCTGAAGTAGAGATCGCCGTTGGGTTCCATGTGCATGGAGGACGTTGTTGTGGCCACGTTGGGCATCGGTTTGCCGTCGGAAAGCTCGGAGAGAATCGACTGCTCATCCGGCGTCACCAGGCCGTCGCCGTTCAAATCCACCCAGATCTTCAGATGATTGATCTTCAGCAGGTTATCCTTGGCCTTGGCACCGACCGGCGTGAAAGTCGCGACAGGGCGGATTTTATCGTCCTCGCCAAGCAACATGATCGCGTGCTCGCGCACATCGCGAACGAGATAGAGGCTGCCGTTGATCGCCCGTACTGCTTCCGGCTGTGGAATGCCGCTTTCCAGATCCGGTATCTGCGTAAAGCCGGACATCGTCGTTTCCCAGTACGCATCGGGCAGGCCAGGCTCGTTCACCCCTGCGACCTTGCCGCGACCGATGCCATGGGTATTCATGTAGAAGACGTGCAGGGGATCCTCCGGCATCGGCCAGGTGGAGTTCCAGTAGACGCCCGGGCCGAACCAGCGCTTGATCAGCTTGTTGCCGGCCGCCAGATCGAACCGCGAGAACACCTTGGGCAACGCTGCCTCCGGCACCACCAGCGCGCCGCGCGCGTCAATCGCCAGGCCGGCGGGCATAAGCAGCGCTTCCGGATCATACTTTCCCTGCCAGGGGCGACCGCCCTTGCGACCAATCGCGCCTGCTTCCTTGCCGTCGAACGTGAAAATCTTGACCTGCTGCGTTGCGCCCAGGTTCGACACGTAGATGTGCTTCTGGTCCGCACGGTCCTCCCTGTTCATAAGTGCGGAAAAACCGTCCTTCTCCTTCGCGCCTTCCTTGTGCTTCTTGATATCCTCCGCGCTAAGCAGATAGCGTGAATCCACCGCGATGCCGAACGGAGCATCCAGCGCGCCCTTTTCGGAAATCACCGGCGTTCCAGCCCCGGCCCCTTTCTCAAAGCGAAGCACTTCGGCAATGCCCTGAAGCCCGGGCACGTAGCTCACCGCAAAGAGATCGCCCGTGCCATTCACGGCCAGACCGCGCGGTCCGCGCACCTTTAGCTCGCTGGTCACTTTGCCCGTTTTGATATCCAGCACCAGCACCTTATCGGCGCTGTAGATAGAGACGTAAAGGCGTCCCTCGCCATCACCTGTGGGCGCATAGGCCATGCCCACGGGATCCGGCTGATGCACCAGAGTGCTGTCCGCATCCGAGCCGGGATAGACCTTTGGCGTGATAAACGATGTCTTGACCGGCGAAAATGTGACGGGTGTGGAAAGGCGCGGCACCAGCGCGGGCGCTTCGGTTGTGCTTATCTGCACTTCGGCCGGACCTCCTTCGGTCCAGGTCCTCAGGGCACCCGTCTCCGCCTCCAGGCGAGAGAGAAAAACTTCCGCGTCGCCGCGCGCCAGATAGAGATATTTGCCATCGCTGGCCAGTGAATAGAACGGTCCAAAACCGCCGCCCACAAAAGGATTCTTACGCCACAGCACACGGCCATCATAGTCCACCTTCACGATCGCCTTGCCTGCTTCCGAAACCGGCCACAGCATGTAGATACCACTCGCATCGGACGCCGCCGCAATCGGGTTCGAGTGATCGCCGCCCCAGGCGCCTTTGCCATCCCGCGTCTGCCATGCGGGAACGCCCGATGTGCCTACGCTGCCCGCGTACTCAGCCTTGAGGCCGCCGTGCATGTAGGCGCCCCATTTGTAAGTGCCGGGAGGCAGGGGACGACCCCATGCATCGCGGCCGTCCCAGCGCACGGTCTGTTTGCCCTTGCCAAGTATTTCCGCACCAAGCAGTTCCCGCAGAACTTCGCCCTTCGGGCCAAAGATGTTAAGCGATACCTTGCGTCCATCACCCGCTTCGCCGTCCGAATCACCCGGTACCTCAAACTCGATCGGCACGCCCACTGTAGGCAGGTTCGACTTGGATGCCGGCGACATTTTGGCATAAAGCGCTTCAAGCGTCGGCCGGCGGCGTTCGCCCAGTCCTTTTGCCGCAAACTCTACCTGACCCCACGAGCCGGTCTGGTTAAACGCAAACGTGCCGGGGTTGCGATTATAGCACAGAGGCACGCGCGACGTGTCGCCGCCAATATAGATTGTTTCCGCAATCAGCGCCGTCTTGTCACCGGGCTTGAAGGGATTCTTGCCGCCCGGCACATTCAGGGCGCTCCACGGAATGCGGGCCTCCAGCGTGTAACCCTCGTCGCCAACTGTATCGAGTACGACTTTGGAGCCTTCGGGATTTACCCGCTTGCCCAGATTCAGTTTCGGGCCATCGGCGATATGCAGAAAGTTCTCCTGTGTCTCCGTGTTCTTCCAGAAACTCAGGTGGACAATGCGCGGGTTAGCTGCGTCGCGCTCCCGGTCCAACGGGTACTTCGCCGCCGGGTCCGAGCTCATCCGCACTTGCAAAATGTCGCCGGACCAGAAGGCGTCCTGCGGGTTATTCACATTGGAATAGGGGCGCCCGGGCATGGAGACCTTCGCCGCGATATAAAACGCATCATCATCGTACATAAACGCCCAGTCGCCGTTCATCGTCCGCGCTGTCTGCTCGGAGATATATACAGGCTCCTGCGCGGAGAGATCCCAGTCCTTCAGGTCGCCATCAATGACGGGCGCCTTGCCATTCTTCACGGGCACCGCTGATACCTGTCCACCGCAGAAATCCACCGCCCAGGCGTGAATCGACATCCCCATCACCACCGCGACAACCCAAAAAAATGTCTTCATAACCCCTTGATACAATTAAAGTTAAATCATTCCGCCCCAATAGCTTATTATCGTTCGCCCGAGCTGATAGCAATGATAGTCGTGAATCCTCTCTTAACGCAATACTTCAGCAAAGTATACACTTTTAATACTACCCAAGCCGATGCACTCCACAATCCCAATCTGCCCGTACGGATAAATCGCAATTACGATACGTGGCCAAGGGTGGCATCACTTCTCTCCGCTGGGACTCGAACCCGCTTCGCGCAGGTAGCTTACGGGCTGAATGCCCTGCTTGCGCGCGTAGTCGATGGGGATAAGGACGTAGGAGATGTTGTCGCGGGCGAGGTCGGCGCCGAACTCGGTGAGGGTGGTTTGTTTGCCATTGCCAAAACCTTCGGCTATGGCTCCTATGAAATTCTTATAGCTTTCCGCATACTTCTTGGGAACGCCGCGCGGGGTGTTGCCGCCCAGTAGCTTTAGCCCTGCAATAAAGGCCTGTTCTTTGGGAGGCGAACCTATGGATGTTGTCTCGATAAAGATGACCTCGCGAAACTCATTGTTGGACTCCACAGTACCTAGTTTAAAGGGCTGCTCAGGTCGCAGCGATACAGCGATAAGGCAGTGACCTGGTACCAGCATCAGCGATCCATCAATACCCAGCTTGCGCAGTACTCCCAGAATCAACGCGCTTCCATCTACACAGTTGGATTGCTTATAGTTAAGCGAATCCCCCATAAGACGCACATTCTGGCTAAGCATGTTCTGCGAAAAGCCTGCGGCTATAGGCGTATTGCTATACTTAATGCCGCGCTCGCGCAGCGCCGTCCAGATGGCAAAGACTTCGCGCACAACGCTGTCCGGCGGCGCCTGATAGCCTACAAAGGCGGGGACAATGCCGGTCGCCAGCGCCTCCTTCAGAATCTGATCGACGGCGGGGTCGCCTTCGTTGACATAGGCGGCGAACATCCATGGCATACCCACGGCAGCTTCGCCATGTTTGGTTTCGAGAGTTTCACCGGGGCCGAGTTTGCGACCGAAGGGGCAATCGTTCAGCGAGCGGACCGTGACGCGCAGCTTTTTGGAGCCGACTTCATCGCCGTTGACAAGCACCGTAAAGGTAACGGTTTCCGGAGTGACTTCACGGGTTGTGCGCAGATCGTCATAGCTCCACTCCAGAGTGGGGAAGAGGCGGTAGGTGCCGGGCTTCTCCAGCCTGACTTCCTGGGAGCTCAGCTTGACGAAGCGCGTGCTGCGGATCTCCACACGGACAGTTGAACCGGGCTTCAGAGTCTCCACTTCCACGCCGAGCTGCCCGTTGCGGTCTCCTATCAGGTTGGGTGGGGCCGCGGGCAGAAGCATTTCCATGGCTTTCTCCGTAAGAGTCGCCGTGGCGAGGATATAGGACGGGTAAAGCTGGTTATCCATCGTCACGATGGGCTTCCACTTTATCTCCGCAGGCGCGGGAGCCGGGGCTGCGGCGGGAGTCGCTGCCGGCGCGGGGGACGGAGCTGGCGCTGCACCCTGGCCAAAGGCGGACTGCGTGGCAAGGAGGCCCAGGGTTGCGCTCAGGGTGACTGCATAGCGAACTCCTGTTATCGCCTTAGTGGTAAAGGAAAGCATATATAAACCGGATAATCTCTACACTAACGCATAAAGGGACCGCCCGAAAGTTTTCGTGCCGAGGCAATCGCCAGCGGGAATGCCGCGCTTATTTCACTGGCGCGGATTCCCACCTCACAGCCGCGCTGGCGCGCCACAATATCCGCCGCGTGGCCGTGCAGCCATACAGCGCCGCGCGTCGCCGCTTCCAGAAAATTGCCCTGTGCGATCAGCGCCGCTATCAGGCCCGTAAGGGTATCGCCTGAGCCACCGACAGCCAGAGCGGGGTTGCCGCTGCTGTTCCAGGACACGTGCACCTCATCCGGTTCGCCGCAGGGGATAACCTCGTCCTGTGAGCCCGCGTCTTCCGGCTCATGCCAGACGGGATCGGCCACGATAGTGCGCAAACCCTTAAGCACCACGATGACGCCGTGCTTTCGGGCAAAATTACGCGCCGCGTCGGTGCGCTCGCGCGTTGGCAGGCTGGTCTCGCCCATCAGGCGGCGCATCTCGCCCAGATGCGGCGTAAGCACCGTGCGGCCATGAAGATCCGTCAGCAGATCGGGCCGCGATGCCAGGCAGGTGAGCGCGCTGGCATCCAGAACCAGAGCCTGCGACGTGCTGAGAATCACCTTCTCCAGAATAGCTTCCGCGTCGGGACTCTTCCCAAGCCCCGGCCCCAGCGCAATGACTGTGGCAGAAGCGCACAGGCGGTCCCATTCTTCGCCATCCTGCTCGCCATGCTCCTCGCCTTCCACGGGCCACGCGCTCAACATTACTTCTGGCGGTGCATGTGCGGCAACAGATTGCAGGACCGCAGGATGCACGGCCACGTTTACCAGCCCCGCGCCTCCGTACAGTGCCGCCAGCGCGGAAAGAATCGGCGCGCCCGACATGCCGGGTGAACCGCCAATAATCAGAACCCGGCCAAAGTCGCCCTTGTAAGAAGTAGATTCGCGCCGCGGGCAGGCGATGGCGCCGTCCAGAGCTGTTATCAGCGATTCACCACACTGCAGACTGGCGGCGTCGGCCTCCGTTGGTTCGTGCTCCTTATCGAAGATGGAGATGACTTCGATACGACCGACCCACTTCCCCATTTCTTCGCGTACCAGAATATCCTTCGGCCAGCCGACCGTAAGGGTCAGCGTAGCCACAAAGCTGGGAGAAACGTCTTCCGGGTAGAGAGAATCATCGGCTTCCATGGCCGCCGCAGTGGCTACAAGGCCGGTGGGGATATCCAGAGCCACGGTGCTGAACATAAGCGCAAGGCGTTGCTCTTCGGCTTCTTCCAGCAGTTGCGCCAGATCTTCGCGTGGCGCTCCGCTGCTGCCGATGCCGAGCAGGGCGTCGATGACGATTCCCTCCGAATCCGGCCAGTCTTCCTCATCAACGCCTGGGTCTTCAGCGATATCCAGATGCGAACCGGGAATGAAATGCGATTCCGCGCTGCGTAATGCCTGCAACTTGATCGCTGCCAGTTCGCCAAGATGGGCAGGCGGCTTCAGCCAGCGCACAAGGACATCCCATGTCTCTGAGGCGGGTGTGCCACGGCCAAAGACGAGTTCGCGTGCGACAACCAGGGCATCGCCTGCATTATTGCCTTTGCCGCACAGTATCAGGGCTTTGCGTTTGCCGGGGAAGTTGCGGCGAAGCGATTCCGCCATGCCTTTTCCCGCCCGTTCCATCAGTTCGTCCGCGCTGACTCCGGAGGCGATGATGCGCTTTTCATAAGCCAGCATTTCCGGCACGGTGAGGATCAACATGGGAGGATAGTGGAGTATTTAGATCACCCACCGATCGCCGTCATAATGCGGCCCGGTGTATAGTTATCGCGAAAGAGATGGACTGGCGGCTTTTCCGTAAGTGACTGCCGCATAATGGATTCCAGGTGGTCCGGACTGATGTCGGGACGCAGGGCGGGCTTCAGATCAAACTCGCCGTGATTTCCCAGACAGGGACGGATTTTGCCATCGGCGGTCAGCCGGACCTTGTTGCAGTTGTCGCAAAAGTGCAGGTCAGTGAGCGCGCCAATGAAACCGAGCGTAACGCCCAGGCGCTGCATGCGGAAGTACCTGGCGGGTCCCTGACCCAGTTTATCATCCACGGGTACAAGGGGTTCCAGTTGCTCCAGCATGCGCTTTACTTCCGCCACGGGCAGGAAGTTGGAGTCATCGAGCATCTCGGTAAGACTGACCGGCATCAGCTCGATAAAGCGCAGGACAAGGTCGTGCTCCGCCGCGAAGCGCACGAGGGGAAGGATTTGCGAATCGTTCTTGCCGCGCATCAGCACGCAATTGAGTTTGATGGAAGGGATGCCCGCATTGCGGGCCGCGCGGATACCTTCCAGTACGGGCGCGAGTTCGCCGCGCGTGATGTGCCGGTAGATGGCGGGATCCAGCGCGTCCAGGCTGACGTTGATCTTCTTAAGCCCGGCCGCGGCAAGGCTTTGCGCCTGGCGGGCAAGCTGGGTGGCGTTGGTGGTGATCTGCACGGATTCCACGCCTGGCAATGCGTGCAGGCTGCGGATGAAATCGGGGACGCCCTGGCGCAGAAGCGGTTCGCCGCCGGTGACACGAAAGTGCTTGAAGCCCAACACTGTACCAGCTTTGGCGACTGCCAGGATTTCGTCGTAGCTCAGGATATCCTGGCGCGGCATCCAGTCGGAGAAATTCTCCGGCATGCAGTACAAGCACCTCTCGTTACAACGATCCGTAATGCTGAGACGCATGTAATCGACGCGGCGCGGAGGCGGCGCGGGACTTTGCGCGGGCAGATTACGGATAGCGGTGGAGACAGGCATCGCCCTCTATTATAGAAGGCGCAAGGGGGTTCGGCAACCTGTCTCGTTCATGTCTTCATCTTTTTAACGCGGGCCGCGAACGCGTTTACGCGCTGCTCAAAGCTCCAGGTCTGCTCCAGCTCCACGCCTGTAACCTTGGTAAGTGACTGTTCCAGAATTATTTTGGCTTCACTACGGAAGAAAAGTTCATCCTCTCCGCGCCACAGCGGCGTGTCGTCCGAGTTCTTGTAGCGGGCCAGAAGCGCGGCGGCTACCTTCTTTGTTTTGATTTCGGAAAGCACTACCGCGATGTCCAGTTCGCTGAATTCAAAGCGATCGTTAAGAAGGCCTAAGACCAGATCAAGGCCGCCGGCTTTGATAAGAGCTTTGGCATTACTTTGTATGATATCGCTTTGCGCCTTCTTCTCCAGCGATTCCAGCAACGCGATGGCGGGCGCGCGCAGTTTACCCTGGGCATCGCGAAGGTAATCCTGAGGCGGAAGTGGTTCCTGGGCGTGGGAGGTGACATTGATACAGAGCTGCAGGCACAGCGTAGATACAAGTACCAGGATGATCTTTTGTATGTAGGCAGGCATAGGGATGCACATTGTGGATCTTAACAGCGGTTAATGTACAGAAAACGGAATCGGGCAGATTCGTTACCGTAAAAAATCGCGCTAACGCGCCGCTTTCTTTCATTGAAAACGCGCGTTAGCCCATCATATGCAACTTTAATGCCAGTCTTTTACGAAACCTCTCCGTCGCACTGCTTGCGGGTCTCTTCCAGGTCTTCCCAGCGGGCGTAGGAGGTTTCGATCTTTTTGGCCAGAACTTCCAGATCATTCTTGAGCTGGGGGATGACTTCGGGCTGCTTCTGATACAGATCGGGCTCCCAGAGACGCGCGGAAAGCGCAACGTGCTCGGCTTCCAGCTTTTCAATGATGGCAGGCAGTTCTTCCAGCTCCTTACGGTCGCGGTTAGGGAACTTTTTGATCTTGGATGATTTGCCGCCGCCATTGCTGGAGCCGGTTGCAGCGGCAGGCGTTTTGGCTTCAATACGCTCCACCGTGGCCAGATTAGGCAGGCCGGCAACCGGGGCAATGGCCTGGGGGGAGGGGGGGAGCATGGACTTGGGCAGAAGCGCTCGCTGGCGTATCCAGTCTTCGTAGCCGCCGGTGTACTCCATCACCACGCCATCGCCTTCAAACACCAGCGTGCTGGTGACAACGTTATCCAGGAAGGCGCGATCGTGGGAGACGAGGAGGAGCGTGCCGTTGAAATCAACAAGCAACTCTTCCAGCAGCTCCAGCGTTTCGGCGTCCAGATCGTTGGTCGGTTCATCCATCACCAGCACATTGGCGGGCTGCAGGAAGAGGCGCGCCAGCAGAAGCCGGTTACGCTCACCGCCGGAGAGCATGCGGGCCTGCATACGCACGCGGTCGCTGCGGAACAGGAAGTCCTGCAGGTAGCTGTGAATATGGCGGGGGCGGCCCTGGAAGGTAATGGTTTCGGCATCACCCGCAACGTTTTCAGCGACCGACTTGTTGTCGTCGATCTGATCGCGAAGCTGATCGAGGTAAACGACTTGCAGGTTGGTGCCTCGTTTGACTTCGCCGGTGTCGGGCTCCAGCTTTCCGAGCAGGAGCTTGAGCAGGGTCGTCTTGCCGCCGCCGTTCGGCCCGATGATTCCGATCTTATCGCCACGCCAGATGGTGGTGGTGAGGTTCTGGATGACGGGCGTTTCGGCCTCAGGATAGGTAAAGGTGATGTCCTTGACTTCGATGACCTTCTGACCGGAAGTCTGGCCGGACTGCATCTCGATACGCGCGGCGCCATCGCGTTCGCGGCGCTCGCTGCGGGCGTTACGCATGGCCAGAAGGGCGCGAACGCGACCCTCGTTGCGGGTGCGTCGTGCTTTTACGCCCTGGCGCAGCCACGCTTCTTCCTGGGCCAGCTTCTTGTCGAACGCGGCCCACTGCTTTTCTTCGGCCTCCAGCGCGGCGGCTTTGCGGAGGAGGAACGTGTCGTAATCGCAGGCCCAGCTGGTGAGTTTGCCGCGATCGAGCTCGACAATGCGAGTGGCCAGCTTGCGCAGGAAGGTGCGATCGTGGGTGACAAAGAACAGGGTGATGTTATGGCCAAGCAGAAAGCGCTCAAGCCATAGAATGGAGTCGAGATCCAGGTGATTGGTCGGCTCGTCCAGCAGCAGAACGTCGGGCAGACCGGCGATGGCGCGGGCCAGGAGAACGCGGCGCTTGAGTCCGCCGGAGAGCTCGGCGAAGTCCTGCTCGGCGGGCAGCCGCATTTCGGCCAGCAGCTCGTCGATGCGGATGTCGGATTCCCACTCTTCCTCATGTCGCTCCGCGCTGAGGCCGGCGCGCACGACGTCCAGAACGGTGCCGGGCGCTTCGGGTGTACCGGCGGCGCCGGCCAGGGCTTCGGGGATCTCCTGGGTCAGCCGGGTGATGACGGTTCCGGGCGGGCGGATGATTTCGCCTTCGTTTGGGGTCTCTTCGCCGGTGATGATGCGCATGAGGCTGGTTTTGCCTGCGCCGTTGCGGCCAAGAAGACAGACGCGTTCGCCCGCGTCCACCTGAAAGTCGGCGGCGTCGAGCAGGGGCGCGGCGCTGTAGCGGAGGGTGATCTGGCGAAGCTGAAGGAGCGGCATATACGGAGCGGTTTGAGGGGGACTCGCGTTAACGCGAATGTGATGGGAGACGATGTCGGAACGGGAGAGCTTAGCGGTTTTTACGCCGGAGTCACTGACGTAATTGCGGGATGGGCGGGATTTACGTCATCCCGCTGCTTCGGTACGTACGCAGGCTGAAGGAAACGGCGGAATGTTGCCGTGATACATGCTCCAGCCTCAAACGGGCTTGCAGTCTGTTTGCGAAAATGTTGATTATGGCTATCGACTATGCCTGATACCGCCGACCGCCTGAAAGGCTTTACCGAGTCCGTGATCCGTGAGATGACACGCGTGGCCAACACGCATGGCGCCATTAATCTGGCCCAGGGCTTTCCTGATTTCGAGCCGCCGGAAGTGCTGCTGGAAGCTCTGGAGAAGGCGGTGCGCCGGCCTGTGCATCAGTACTCGATTACGTGGGGCGCGCCGAATTTCCGTAAGGCGCTGGCGGATAAGCTGCGCCACTTCATGAAGCTGCCCGCGATCGATCCCGACAGGCATCTGGTGACGACGTGCGGCAGTACGGAGGCCATGATGGTGGCGGTGATGACGGCGTGCAATCCCGGCGACCGAGTCATTGTCTTCTCGCCGTTCTATGAGAACTACGCGGCGGATGCGATTCTGGCCGGAGCGGTGCCGGTTTATGTGCCGCTGCGCGCGCCTCGGTTTGAGTTTGATCCGGAAGAACTGGCCCGGGCATTCAAAGAGCACCGTCCCAAGGCGCTCATCCTGTGCAATCCGGCGAATCCCTCCGGGCGCGTGTTTCGACGGGATGAACTGGAAGTCATCGCCCGGCTCGCAGTTGAGTACGATGCGTTTGTGATCGTGGATGAAGTGTACGAGCACATTGTCTACGCTCCTCACCGCCACGTTTACCTTGCGACGCTGCCGGAAATGTGGGAGCGCACCATCACGTGCGGATCTCTCAGCAAGACCTATAGCATTACGGGCTGGCGTCTGGGATATGTGCTGGCGCATGAGAGCGTTATTGCGGGAGCAAGGAAAGTGCACGACTTCCTGACGGTAGGCGCCGCCGCGCCGCTTCAGGAAGCCGCGGTAACCGCGCTTCAACTGGGTGATGATTATTACGAGGAACTGGCGCGCGATTATGCGGAGAAGCGAACGCTCTTCCTCGGCTATCTGACCGACGCCGGGCTGAACTTTGAGATTCCGG
>JBGGNE010000353.1:0-8636 GCA_041287705.1 Methylacidiphilales bacterium
GGGGCGGCAGGATGGCGATGGTGATGAGCGTTACGATGGGCAGCATGACGATCGTGACGCCTATCATTGTGAGAGGGCTTTCCATGATGGCGAAGACGCAGAACCCCACCCACAGGCCGATCGGCACGTTTAGCGCGCACATCAGGATGCGCTGAATCCAGCCGTGTGGACCTTTTAACACCGACAGCAGCATGCAGAACGAGCACAGGTGCGCGCTGCCCAGCAGCAGAATGCCCAGCAGCACCAGCTCGAAGAGCGGATTCACGCCGCCGCGGAAATAGTGCAGCACCGCGTAAGGCATCAGCGTGCAGGCGATAAGCGCTGCCTCCGCCACCCGGGCCAGCCATTTGCCCAGGACGATGCCCGGCTGCCATACCCGCGTCATCGCCAGCAGCTCCACCGAGCCATTGCGCGCTTCATTCCCAAAGCTGAAGTAGCTGGCGCACGGTATGGCGATAAGAAAGCAGCACACACACACCATCCAGAATGTCTCCTGCTCGACACTCACATAGGGAAGCCAAGGACGGTACAGCAGGTACGGGCTCCAGAAGCAGAGCAGCATCAGCGCATGCAGCCCCAGAAGGCATATCGCAAAGCCATGCGTCCGCATGCCGCGCCGCGCCTCCATCACCACATGGATGAACGTAGTCCGACCACTCTCGGACCTGTAGCGGCGATGCTGGCACCGGCAGTGGCAGTGGCGCGGAGCCGTCCTTAGCGACACCAGCCTTCCCTTCGTCAGGGGACGTGATTACCGCGGTCATTGACATGAAAATGGCGGTGGAAGATAAATTGGAGCGTTACTTTAACGGGATGGCGCGCACGAGCATGCAGCCCAGACCAAGGGGATAAGGATAAAGAAGACGGTGTACAGAAATACTAAAGGCAGGTAAGCGAACGCACTCAGCAATCCATACCGGTCAACCTCGCTGGCTCCACGGAAAATAGCGCCAGCAGTCAAAATCGCCGGCACAACGAGAAAAGGTAATAGTATCACCCGAAAGACAATTGATTGAATAGTACTTAGCGCCATACAAATAGCGCACAGGCCGCCAGTAAAGAGCAGCAGGCTCGTCGCACCTAAAAGATGGCCGATAGGACTGCCACCATACTTGTAATAATAAAGTACGGAATAGGGCAGCAACGTGCACAGCATAAGTTGTGCCTCCACTATTTTGCTAAGCCACTTACCAAACACTACATCCCATGCTCCAAGATGGGTGGTGGCAAGTAAGTTATGAATCGCACCCGTATGCATATCCTTACCAAGTGCGAAAAGGGATGAGCCCGGCAGCACCAATATAAACGGTGAGAGCGAAATAAAACAGAACAATTGCATCATATCAGAGTCCAGCCAATTGGCAGATGTCGAAACCAATAGAATAGGCAGCATCGTAACCGCCAGAACCAGCAGGTTGCACAGGCTGTAGGCCAGCACAAAGTAGCTGCTGCGCATGGACCTCCTGATCTCCAGCAAAACGCAGCACGGTATCCAGTCGGACCAGTTGCGCTCACCTTGAGGCTGGCTCACGAGTTGAGGCGGTATGGCGGTGCTCATGCCAGGGCTTCTGCCTGAAGTGGTGCTGGTCATAGATTAAAGTTCGCCATGAAGCAAAAGGTAAAAGTTGAGGAGATGTATTAGCATAAACCCACGCACCCTTCCTCCGCTTTTCTCCTTTTCCTCTGCTTCCTACCAAAACTTACGCTACTGAAGGGCAAGAGATCGGTAAGTTACATCTGTTGTTCTCTCCAGTGCGTAAGTTCATAGGAAAGGAGGTAAGCGGAGAATAGAAGAGGAAGCGGAAGGAGGAGACAGGGATTTCCATAAGGTGGTCGTCAGGGGATAAAAGGGCCGTCTATGGTGTGGGTGAAAGACGACGTTCCGGGTTCGCCTGCGCCTGAGCCTGAGCCTGCGCTCCGGGGTTTGCCAATGCGAGCGGCCCACATGCTGTTCTGCGCATCATAAGTGGTTGCTTCATCAAGCATTACCGGCGCGGGTCGCAGTAGAAGACTGCCGACGCCCGGCGTGGCGGCGATCACGAAAGTCATGTACAACCCCAGCGCCACAAAGCCGAACACCACCAGCAGCGGATGGCCTATCGTTATCGGGCGAACCACGAGCGCCCCCAGAACAGGCCCACTGAACAAAGCCCAAAGCACCACACACCCCACTCACAGGAACAACCGAAAAACCAGCCGCCGCACAACCGAAAAAGCCACGCCCACCGAGCACAGCGCAGCCGACATCCACACCAGCTGGAACACGGCCCCCGCCATGTACAGCGGGTTGGTGCCACGCTTAAAGTACTCCAGCGCGGCGTAGGGCAGCAGCAGACAGGCCAGCAGAAAAATCTCCATCATCTTGGCGCCCCACTTGCCCACCATCACGTTTATGGAAGGCGTGCCCGTCGCCAAAAGCTGCTCCATGGCGCCCGTACGGATATCCCGGCTGCAGGCAAAAAACGACGAGATGGGCAGCACCAGCAAAAAGGTGATCAGGATCACCTGCCAGTACACCATGATCTCGCTGAAATTATTCCCCAGAAGCATCGGGCGCTCCCACCACTCCAACATTATCGGCGCCAGCAGCCCGGTCATCATCAGCAGATTCAGCCCAAAGAAGCAGGCCACAAACACCCCGGTCCGCACCGCGCGCTTCATCTCCAGCAGCATGCAGAAGGGGACCCAGTCCGACCAGTCGTAGTCCGTGCATACCGGGCGCTTCCGGGCCGCCACGTCAAGCAGGTTCATGGCGGGGTTCGACCACGGAGTCGCCTTCACGCACCGCCCCCAAGTTCCTGCGCGGGCTTCTGCATCGCTGACGAAGCCGGCACGGCAAGGGAAGACGCCACAACCGGCAGAGTCGCCGCCTCACCCTTCTCACTGTTCCTGCCCTTCCCCTTCGTGCTCACCATCCGCTGGTACTCCCGTATAGAAGCCGCCAGCAGCACAAAGACCGGCCAGATTCCCGCCACATAAAAGAACGCATAGTGCGGCCGATCCCCGTTGCCATTCATCATCAGCCCCGCCAGTTGCAGCGGCGGCGCAAAGAAGAACATCGCCGGCAAATCATTATCCAGCGCATATAGCATCACCGCCAGGCCCACGCAGATCAGCGTAATACAGATAAAGTAGAGAAACGCACTGATGGGCCGAATCGCAAACAGCCCCTTCTTCAGCCCAAAAGAGCCCACCGCGCGAATAATCACAAACGGAAACGTCAGCGCGCCCATGCACGGCGCCGCCATGTAACACACTACCTCCAGCCCCGTCTTGAAGCCAGTAGCGGAAACCCTGGTCATCGGCAGCGTCGCCAGCACCGGCAGCAGCCACAACGTCATCGCCGCAACCATCCACCATACACCCGCCTGCCAGCCTGGCAGCTTCAGCGCCTTCCACACGCTTGGGTCCGACGCCGCGTCCACCACGTACGGTCGCACCCCGTCCTCATGCTCCACTTCCTCCAGCAGCATGGGCACAAACAGCATCAGCCCCACCGCCACCTGCAGCACCACCATCAGCTCTGAACCCAGCCCGCCCCACATCCCCACCAGCCACGGCAGCACAAACAGCAGCGCCGTCACCCGCGGCAGCAGCGCCCCGTTGAACGCCGCGGGCCCGATCTCGCACGCCCCATAGCCGATGCACACCACTACCCCCAGCAGGGACAGCAGGCAAATGATATACGGCATAGAAGCCAGCCCCGCAGAGAGCCCGGGCCCCATCGAGCGCATCACGATTTCCGCCAGGCCCATATGCAGAACGGGGAGGAAACACCCCGCCACCAGCACCGCGGCCACAATCCGCATCACCACGCTCCGCACTGTTGAAAGCGCCACGCCCGCCGCGCACAAAAACCACGCCACCACCATCAGCGAGAGCAGATTGATGACATCGATCACCGGGTTCGACCCATAAATATAATAGCGCGCCACCGTGTACGGCATCAGCGTGCACACCATCAGCCCTGCCTCCAGCGCCTTGGAGCTCCACTTGCCGATCACCACGCCCACCGGCCCCAGCCGCGTCATCAGAATCGTCTCCAGCATGCGCAGGTGAATATCCTGGCTTAGCGTAAACAGAGAGGCAAACGGCAGCGCCAGCACAAAAGGCGGCACCACGCACAGCCAGAAAATGCACGTGATAAAGAAATCCACCAGCCCGCCCATGCCGGTGGCGGAGGGCGTATCCGGCAACGTCAGCTGCACCAGCAGCCCGCCAAGCACCAGCAGGTGCAGCCCCAGAAAGCAGAGCACAAACAGGCTGGTCCGCACTCCGCGCCGCATCTCCAGCAACAGACAGGGATGCGCATAATCCGACCACTCCCGAATCGAGGCCTCCGGGTGGGAAAACACCGGCACCTGTATCGTCGCATCACGCGGAGGATTCATCGTTGAGCTATTCTGCCACAGCCCGCATGGCAAAAGAAGACTTAAAGGAGCATCGACGTAATATTTTGTGTGCAACGCCGTCAGACCGGCATCCTGGCCTTGAAACAGGACGAGATGAACCTGATCAAAACAAAAAGAACCACCATAGGCACCAGCGTAAACGGCGCACTCTTCACAAACATCTTCAGCATTTCATACAGATTCTCCGGCCCTCTAGATGAACAATCTGGCGCCCGGAAGATGCACATTATTGCCAACCCCATAAAGTTCCCCAGCAGAATCACCGCCGAAACAGCACAACAAATGACACTACGCTCCGGCGCAAACGACCACCACTGATAAAACGCCGGGGTCGCAACCATCAGCAGGAAAAAGAACCACATGAGCGGCCGCTCCATTGAGGAGTACGACACGGGCATACTTAAAACAAGAAACATGATCACGTTAAACAAAAGTGTTGAACCCAGCACCGCCGCCACATTAAGCGAAAAGTTCTTCATAGCATAGAAAAGGAGGTAAAGCCTGCGAAAAGAGGACGGGGAATAACAAATGATATGTATCGTACAGCGCAAATAAAAACGTTGCGCTATACAGGTAATAATCTCCGAAGCTTTCCCCTTTTCGTGCTTTTTTGATTTCTTTTCGTGCCTTTCGTGATAATGAGCCCAGCCCCTTTCGAAGTGTGTAGAAGTCAGAGCCAGTCTCTATGGCAATGTTCATTTACACGTAAGGCACGAAAAGAAATGAAAAAGCACGAAAATGGAGAGGAAGAAGAGGATCAGAAGCGCCAAAGGAGCGCCACCCATGTGTCAGGTACATACATAAAGATAAACGGCGTTGTGGTTGACGGTCATGCGTTAGATGCTACCTTTCGGGTGCGAGAGTAATACTTGTTTAAATACGCTAAAACCAGGTAATCCGTCATTATGCCCGTGCATGGCTACAGACTCTGTCGATCGGAAAAAGATGTTCGTCCAGGATTTGGATCATGATGTTCAGGACAAAATCATTGCCAGTCTCGATCAGGGATCTATTCCCATGACTGATGATCCACGTATTACGATGGAGGTGGTGAAAAGGTGGTACGCAGATTAAGCGCTGCTCAGGTTCTGGGTAAGCCAATGAGCTATGCGGAAGGAAGAACGTTAGCAAAATTATTCGTGCCCACGCCCTGTGCGTCCTTTCGTGATTACAGGGCTGGCCCATGGATCCGCAGCAGCAGGAGGCGGAGGCGATGGAGGAACGGGTGCGGCTAACAGCTTCTGACATTTTGTCCTGATAGCATAGACGACATCGCTGTTCCACCATTCATGATAATGCGTAACGGCCCTTACAGCGAGAAAAACAAGCGTCATGGGCACCAGCGCAAATACCACATGCTCAACGAACAGGTGAAAGGTAAAATATCCATTGACATAGGGATCGCTCCGCATGGGTAAACAATACAAATACACATATGCAGCCTCATTCCCTATAAGCATGACAACCGCTGTAGCATAACAAAGCAGTCCTCCCGAAGGAGAAAACGGGAGCAGTTGAAAGAACGCCGGATACATCTTACCTAGCACAACAAAGTACAAGAACATCGTCACAAACCCTGACGGCATTTCCATCTCCACGCGCATGACAAAGAACAATATGACGCTAAACAGCAGAACTGAACCCATCATCGCCGCCATGTTAAGCAGAACGTTCTTCATAGCATAGAAATTTGCCTGAACACATTAAAGGATGCGAGCTACCACTATAGGCTCGGCACAACGTGTCGCGTTTTACCAGAAAAGGGAGAAAAGTAGAAAAAAGAGAACAGGGTAAGGATGAGTTACATAAGGACAGCTACAGACGTTATATAAACAGCCTGCTTTACATGTAAGAGTATATTCTTTGAAATCCCCTTTTCGTGCTTTTTGACTGCTTTTCGTGCCTTACGTGAAAATGAGCGTCGCCCCTTTCCAGATGTGTAAAAGTTAGAACTATTTCTCTATGGCAATATTGATTATCACGTAAGGCACGAAAAGCAGTCAAAAAGCACGAAAAAAGGGATACGGTTGATTTGAAACCATTTCAATATATCTCCCCCGTTCTCCGCTTTTCTACTTTTCTCCTTTTTCTAGTAAAACCGAACACGCGATGCCGGGCCTCTACGGGTAGCTCGCATCTTGTGATCACCTTATTACACTCCCCGTCCCCCCCGGTCCGTCACGTCTTCTTTTTCTTCTTCCTGCTTAGCCCGGGATGGAGTTCCTTTTGCGCGGCGCGCGATGCGGTGCGGTACTCCCACCAGGCCAGCGCCAGCAGCACCACCACCGGCCACAGACCGTGCCAGGTGTGGTTGATATTGATGCCCAACATCTGCGTCTGGTCCCTGCGAAAGAGACCCCACGTAATAAAGGTCATCAGCGGATTCAGGTAAAAGTAATAGCGCGTCTCATAATCATAGTTGGATATAAGCTGGCACAGGAAAAACGTCGCGAAATAAATTGCCGCCAGAGTCAGCGAACCGTTACCGGGCGTAACTCGCGACATCGTCCAGTTCTCCCGCCACGCCAGATTGTATACACGCATGATGACGAAGGGCAGAAACAGACCGCCCATCATGCTGGGCACCACCGTCAGTATGCGCGTCCAGGAGTTCAGCGGGTTCACGTTATATGGGCTCGTCGCCGAGAGCCATAGCGGCACGATCCACAGCGCCGAGGTTGCCAGCACCCACCACGCGCCCGCCTGCCAGCCCGGCAACTGCAGCCGCTGCCACCACGTGCGCGCTGTCAGAACCAGCGGTCGGTGCCCCTGCGGATGCCGCATATCATCCAGCAACATCGGCACAAACATGAGCGCCCCGACAAGGCAACTCACCCGAAGCAACGTATGCGTCTCGATATTCAGCCATACCGCCACCAGCAGAAACGGCGTCATGGCCAACGCAGACAGTCGCGCGATATGCGACACGTTATACGAAGCCGATCCCAGCCCCATTGCCCCGTGCCCCAGCGCCGCCAGAGTCCCCGTGATACACCCGCCCAACAGCACCAGCAGCAGCCCGAAATCGACAGGCGGCGGCAGCGGGACTCCCCACATGGGCGCAGATCGAAAAATCGCATTATTTGTCGCCATCATCACGAGCACAAGGCAGTGAATAAGCATCATAAAGGCGCCGGCGATGCGGCCCAGCGGATATTGCACTGTGGAGAGCGCCACGGTGAAAGCGGAAAACGTGGATCCCGCCACCACCAGCGCCGCCAGAGTCAGCACATCCTCCACCGGGTTGGAGCCGGTGATGTAATAGCGCAGCAGGCCAAACGGCAGCATCGTGCACGCCATCAACACAGCCTGAATCGCAAGGGCAATCCACGCGCCGTACACGATACGAAAGGGGGTAAGCCGCGTCATCAGCATCAGCTCCGTCATGCCGGATTTGATCTCGTGATTCAGCGCGGTAAGTCCTGAGAAGGGCAGGATCAGTAGAAACGCCGGCATGGCAAAGCTCCAGAATCCCGGCCCCTGCGCGCTGAGAATCAGCCCGCGCCATGTCTCCAGCCCGCCCATATCCGCCGGAAGCAGCGGCGCCATAAGACTCATCACCGTGGCGGCCGTCATCAGAATCTGAAGCCCGAAGAACGACATCACAAACCCATAGTTCCGCACCGCCCGCCGCGCCGCCAGCATGGTGCACGGATGCAGATAATCCGACCATTCGCGCCTGGTAAGTGCGGCACTTGTGGTGCCGGTGCGAAGTGCGGGAATGTCCTCCTGACCATCCACCTGCCGGACCTCCGGTTCCAGCTCCGTCTGCCTCGCCTGCCGAATCGTGTCAAGTGGAGGGCTCATATAAAAGATATGTGTCGCCCATGTGGATTTCGCAACACAAAACTCTATACAAACGACACACCTTGCACCCTTTCAATCGGGACAGGATGCGATCTCTCTTTCTCCCATTAAAGGCGTGTATTTTGGTAGGAAACTGGAGGAAGAAGAGGAAAGAAGCAGGAATGGGAAACGTGAGAAAAGATTAGCATATCGCCTGCTATAGAGTGTAGCCGTTCAGATTTCGTTTTAACGCGACGTGCGCAACGGCGCGATGACCGCAATGGGGGAAAGGAGAGAAGAAGAATTCTCGGTTATTGACGCATTCCTGCTTTTTCCTTCCACTGTCTTCCTGCTTTTCCTCTGCTTTCCTACCTTAATACACACCCTTAACTACCAACAAGATGTATAAGACCAATCGTAGTTGTTATTTAGCCTTTA
>JBGGNE010000354.1:0-12437 GCA_041287705.1 Methylacidiphilales bacterium
CTGAACTTCGAGCCCGCGCTGTCGCGTCTGCAGATCATGGTGTAGGAATTATTGAAGCCCAGCGGCTTGAGCCATAGCGCGGCAAAGCGCTCCGCATAAAGCTTTCGGATCAGATCCTGATCGTTCACCGTCTTTGTCTCGCCGGGGGGAGCGGGCGGAAGCTTCAGAATCGTCTGCTCCGCAGTGCCGGTGTATTCCACGTAAACGTCAATTTCGCCACGCACGAATGCGGAGTGCAGAAGCTGCGTGCTGCCGAAACCGAACTCGCGCTTAACCGGCACGCCCAGTTTGGCCTCAATTCGTTGCGCAATCAGTTCCCCCAGCACGCGCTGTTCGGAGAAATTCTTGCACCCCACACGCACCATGCGCTGGTTGCCTGTGGCAGCAAGAACGGCCGGGACGACCGTCAGCGCCAGCACAGCCACGCCGGCCACCGCAACAGCCGTTGCCGGTGCGCGCGAGGAGGAAGTCGTCATCGGGAAACCATTCTTCCAGCGCTGCGCCATGCCTTCTACGATGCCGAGCAGCGAATCCAGCCCGATGGCCAGAGCGGCGGCGGGCACAGCGCCCAGCAGCACCAGGGTGTAGTTGTTCATGGCTATTCCGCGATTAATGAATTCGCCAAGGCCGCCTGCCATGATAAAGGCGCCCAGAGTCGCCGTGCCCACGCTCCATACCGTGGCGGTGCGCAGCCCGGCAATCAGGAGGGGTAACCCCTGCGGAAGCTGGATGTTCCACAGAATCTGGGAAGAGTTGAGCCCCATGGAGTAACCAGCGTCCACCAGTTCGCCGGGGCACTCCCGTATGGCCATGAGTGTATTGCGCACAATAGGCTGCAGCGCGTAGATAATGAGCGCCGCGATGGCCGGTTTGGCGCCGATGCCGAAGAGCGGCAGCAGCAGTGCGAGCAGCGCCAGGCTGGGGACCGTCTGCAGGGTGTTACAGAAATTGAGGAGCAGCATGGAGATACGCGGCTTATCGCGAACCGAAAGGGCCAGCGTAAACCCAATAACCGAGGCGACCAGAACTGCGGCAAGCGTCATCCCCAGATGCTGACTGAGGCGGAGCCAGATATCAGGCCCGTCGGTTCTCACTGTCTGCCAGAATTGTGCGGCGTCCCATTCCATAGTTTGTAAGGAGAATAATGCGTGCCCGAAAACCCAACGCGCGGAATCGATACACAAAAAACCCGCTACTTACAAGAAGCAGCGGGTTTTTTGTAATGTCTGAAGTTATAGAGTTGTGTTGTCGTTATTGATAAGACAACTGCCGGCTTAGTCGCGGCTTCTCAGCAGAATCTGGATGATATACCAGAACAGCAGAGCGATACCGGAGAAAAGAGCCAGAGAGGCGGCAACGTGCTGATCCGTACGGTAGACGTGGATCATGTTGGACGTGGTATAGAGGATGCTGCCGCAGGCGAAAATCATCATGGCAGCAGAGAATACCAGGCCGAGTGAGAAGCCGAAGATCGCGCTCAATGCAATGAAGCCCATGGCGATGAAACCGCCGACGCACAGCACGCCGCCCAGCCAGGAGAAATCCTTCTTGGAGATAAAGGCGAAGGCCGTGATACCGCCGAAGAGGAAGAGAGTCATGAAACCGGCCTGCATGATCAGGTCACCGGCATGCAGCTTCATGGTGGCGATGTAGAGCAGGGGCGTAAAGAGGAAGGCTTCCGCCACGATATACAGGCTGAGACCGGCATACTGCATGCCGATGGACGTATCGGACTGCGCCCAGCTATCCGCCAACCACGAGACAGCCATGAATCCGACGAGGACGGCCAGCCACATCAGCTGACTGCCGGCAATCATAGAGGCCATCGTTTCGCCGATTGTATTGACCAGAAGCGCGCAAATCAGCCCAAACACCAGGATGGAGCCTGCGGTGTGAAAGTAGGTGCGCTGTAGAAATGCCCCGCGCTCAGCAGCCTGAGCGTGCGAAGCTATTGGGTATGAGTATGAGGCGTCCATAGAAGTCCCAAGTTTCGAGATTGTGGGTTGAATAGGCTGAAGTGCTCTAGAGCAAGGACCATCCGACAAGATATCCTTTTGTGATCAAATCGTATCCCCGGGCTCATAGAAGTGCAAGGAGAAACTTTTTACTTCACCTTACTAAGGTGATTTCACAGGCTCAGGATTTTCGCTTTTTCATGCTTCTCCAGAGGAGAGAACAGGATAAAGTGACAGCACAATAGTTCCTTGTGCGTTTGTGCCACAAAATAACGCACATGCAAACATTATTCTTACGCCCGCGATCACTTTTGGTTACACACAAAAGTTACATGGTCCGCAGGTTCATTTGCCTTGCCATCACCACGGCACCCCGCTATTTTCTCTCCAGTATGAAGATTTTTATCGACACGGGTGATACGAACGAAATTCGTGAAGCCCAGGAAATGGGTCTTGTGGATGGCGTAACCACGAACCCGACGCTTGCCGCCAAGTCTGGCAAGCCTTTTAAGCAACTGATTCTGGAAATTTGCGAAATCGTCGACGGCCCCATCAGCGCCGAAGTCGTGAGCCTTGAAGCCGCCGCCATGGTTAAGGAAGGCGAAGCTCTCGCTGCCTGGCACAAGAACATTATCGTTAAAGTCCCCCTGATCGCGGAAGGTCTGAAGGCCGTTCGCCAGTTGACTGCCAAGGGTATCAAGACCAACGTTA
The DNA here is from genome assembly GCA_041287705.1 of Methylacidiphilales bacterium. GTDB lineage: Bacteria > Verrucomicrobiota > Verrucomicrobiia > Methylacidiphilales > UBA1321 > LW23. The sequence goes on from JBGGNE010000354.1 coordinate 2,667, forward strand.
CGCTCTGCTTCAACGCCAACCAGGCTCTCCTGGCCGCGAAAGCCGGCGCAACCTACATCAGCCCTTTCGTCGGCCGTCTGGACGACATCTCGGTTGAAGGTATGGACATCATTCGCGATATCCGCGAGATCTACAACAATTACGGCTACGAGACTCAGATCCTGACCGCCTCCGCCCGTTCCCCGATGCACTTCCTGGAAGCCGCACGCGTGGGCAGCGACGTGATCACCGCTCCTTTCAAAGTTCTCATGCAGCTGGTGAAACACCCGCTGACCGATATCGGCCTGAAACAGTTCCTGGCCGACTGGGAGAAAGCCACCAAGGAATAATTACTTCGCGCCAGCAGCACTATACGAACTGCGCGACACTAATAAGGGGCCTCTCCTTCGGGAGGGTCCCCTTTGCCGTTTCTGCACCTCGCTTCCGCATCCCTCGTTCCCCTGCCCTCCTACTTTCTTGCAACCTGTTCTTGATGTCGCCGCCGCCGTCGTGCGGTCCAACGGTCTTATCCTGATTGCCCGCCGGCCTGCCGGTGTGCATATGGGCGGCCTGTGGGAATTCCCAGGCGGCAAGGTGGAGCCGGGCGAGACCCGGGAGCAGGCGGTGGTGCGGGAGCTTCAGGAAGAACTGGCGATCGACACCGTGCCCGTGCGGCTGCTGCTGACCACGGAGCATGCTTATCCCGAAAAATCCGTACGCCTGCACTTCTATGAATGCGAACTGGCTGACGGTTACCCATTCCGTGCCAATGGCCTTGCCATACAGTGGGTGCGCCCGGATGAGCTGAGGCGCTTTGAATTCCCTCCGGCGAACCTTCCTTTGCTCGATTTGCTTATTCCGCCCGATCCTGTACCCTGAGTCCCCCTCAATTTCCCCATTTAACCACATGAAGCAGTACACGTTAGCTATTGTTGGAGCCACGGGCGCCGTCGGCGTCGAAGTGCTCCGCACTCTGGAACGCCGCAATTTTCCCGTCGCGAAGCTGCGCCTTCTGGCCTCAGCGCGGTCGGTCGGCAAGACCCTGAAGTTTCGCGATGAAGAGATCGCCATCGAAGAGCTGAACGCCGCCGCCTTTGAAGGCGTGGACTACGCTATCTTTAGCGCCGGCGCCACCCGCTCACGCGAGTTCGCCCCTGCCGCAATCAAGGCAGGCGCCGTGGTTATCGATAACTCCTCCGCCTTCCGCATGGATCCGACCGTGCCGCTGGTCGTGCCGGAGGTAAATCCTGACGACATCCGCCAGCACAAGGGCATCATCGCCAATCCCAACTGCTCGGCCGCCATCCTCAGCGTGCCGCTGTGGCCGCTGCATCGCGCCGCGGAAATCAAGCGCATCATCGTCTCCACGTACCAGAGCGCCAGCGGCGCGGGTGCCCAGGCGATGGCCGAACTGGAGAATCAGGTGCGCCAATACGCCGCCGGCCAGCCGATCACGCGAGAGGTGTTCCCGCACCAGATCGCCTTTAACCTCTTCTCCCACAACACCAAGGTGGCCGCCAACGGCTACAATGAGGAAGAAAACAAGGTAACCGAAGAACTGCGCAAGATGTTCCATGAACCCGAACTGCCGATCGTGGCGACCTGTATCCGCGTGCCGGTCTTCCGCGCGCACAGTGAGTCCGTGGTGATCGAAACGGTGCGCCCGCTCTCCCCGGAAGAAGCGCGCGAGATCCTCAGCAAGGCTCCCGGCGTCAAGCTGGTGGATGATGCCGCCGGAAATCACTTCCCGATGCCTCTGGAAGCCAGCGGCGATCTGGACGTGCATGTGGGCCGTATCCGCAAGGATCTGTCGCACCCGCGCGGTCTGGCTCTGTTCATCAGCGGCGATCAGCTTCTGAAGGGTGCCGCCTGGAACGCCGTGCAGATCGCAGAGACCCTGATTGCTCAGGAAGTTGCCGCAGCCATCTGACGCAAGCATGTCAGGAAGATGTGATCCCGTTAAAGCTCAGTCTGCAAAGGCTGGGTTGGCCGGGATCACATGAAGGAGATGTGACCCGGTGTTTATTATGATTGCAAGTATTTCAGAACGAATCGTTCACCCTTTAGGTTCTGGCAGCGAAACTAATGATGCGGCACTATTTTGATTCCTTAGCGTGAATAACTGCTGTAAGCAGCACGACATCAGGAAGATAAATCATGCGTAAATAAAGTTGCGTCTGCGCCGGGCTTTTCCTTATTCTAGCGTGAAATACAGGTGCGGCGTCATGCCTCGCCTTCTCACCCCTTTCCTTTATGCTCCTCCGCACCCTGTTCTTCACTGTAATGCTTGCGCTTCTTGCGCCGGCAGCACTTTTGGCGGCGCCCACCAAGGCCAGCGTTACCAGTGTATCGGGGACGGTTGAGGTGGCCGGCCCAGGCTCCGCGGATTTCGCCCCGCTGAAGGCAGGCACCAAGGTGGAAGTAGGCTCGACCGTACGCACCGGCGCCGATGGTACGGCGATTCTGGTGCCCGTGCCCGGCTGCGCCATTCGTGTGGCCAACAGCACAACGCTTGTCATCAGCCAGGCCGAACTGGATCAGGCCGGCAAACAGGTGACTTCCCGCAAGGCCACTGTTGAACTGAAGGACGGCACCGTGAGCACCCTCATCAATTCCAAGCTGATGCAGCCTGCCGACTTCCGAGTACAGACCGCTCAGGGCGTCGCCGCCGCACGCGGTACGTTCTTCGCGGTTACCGCCAAAGGCGGAAAGACTTACGTCGCAGTCAAACACGGCAAGGTCGGCGTTGCACGGGCAAAGAACCCATAAGCAAACATCTTCCCAGCTGTGTCCCAGATCCGCCCTAATCGGACGGGCTTCCAGGCGCGACATTCATAGTGTCGCGCCTTTTTCTTTTTATGCTTTGACCACCGCCCGTTTATGAGCCGCTATCTCTACCCCAGGTTCCTCGCATGCGAGGAAGAGTATCTTCAATGCGAAGCACTGTGGGAAAAGATAGTCACACCCATTATACAGCGCCATCAGCCTCTCGAATGCTGGGAGCCATGGATGAACACAACCTGGGCTAACGGTACGCCCATACGGGACGGCGACAATATCTTAAGTCGCTACTGTCGAGAGAGAAGGCGTGGTTTCACCATCTGCCAGATCCCGGTGTTCAGCCCTTACAAGTGCGTGGCAACGGAAGACCGCGAAATATACGCTTTCACCAAATACTTTGGCGCCGATTCAATGGAAGATCCGGATGCAATTGAGATGCTGGCGATCCTGGTCAAGCTTTCGCAACGCTCTATCCTTATGGTGGAAAAGCTTGTATCAATGTGGGTCAGTAGTCGTTCCGAATACAAAACCTTCTATAGTCTAAGCCATATCCTGCGTCACTATCGCATTAAGGCATCGTGACGCTTCTTTCGGTTCGATCTGCTCAGCGTTGTCACTATTTTTTTGCAAATGGCGGATTGACTATTGCTCAAATTCCGCAATCGTTAACCCTTCGCTATTTCGTTCGTCTGTCTTTTTAAAGCTCCTTCACCCAGCCCATTTTTTTGCAAAAGACGATCGCATAAGCGTGTTCCTCATTTTCCTGATTTAGCTCCCCTGTCTCTTCACTAACAACGTAGCCTTAAAACGTCAGCCGTTTCCTTCCATGCCGACTCTCTCCCCCTCCCCTGCCAGTGAGAGTGCGCCTGCAGCAGACGCGTCCTCACTCACCACGGCCCCCACGCCCCCCGCAACAAGCTCTGTCATCGCGACCTACGAGCAATACGTCGTGCCCTCCTACGCGCGATCTATCGTGCTGGTGCGAGGCAAAGGCAGTTACGCCTGGGATGAGAACGGCAAGCGATACCTGGATTTCGGCGGCGGCATCGCGGTCAGCTCGCTCGGCCACGCGCACCCCGCCATGGTGAAAGCGCTCACGGAGCAGGCGCAGACCCTCATTCACGTCTCCAACCTGTACTATCATCCCTGGCAGGGCAAACTTGCCGAGAAGCTGGTAAAGAACGTGGCTGCCCCCGCGGCGGCTGGCGCCGGTAAGGTCTTCTTCTGCAACAGCGGCGCCGAAGCCAATGAGATGCTGTATAAGGCCGCTCGCAAGTTCGGCAATACCCAACCGCTCGCCGAAACTGGCACGCCTCCAGCCACTGGCACGCGTTTCGAGGTCATCACCGCCAACAACTCGTTCCACGGGCGCACGGTGGCCGGCATCGCCGCCACGGGTCAGGACAAGATCAAGAAGGGATTCGAGCCGATCATCGACGGCTTCAGGCACGTCCCCTTCCACGATCTCGCGGCGATCGAAGCAGCCATTTCGGACAAAACCGCCGCGGTGCTGATCGAATCCATTCAGGGAGAGAGCGGTATTCACCCCGTATCCGCCGATTATCTGCTCGGCCTGCGCGATCTTTGCAACAAGCATAACATTCTGCTGGTGATGGACGCCGTTCAGTGCGGCATGTTCCGCACCGGCTGCTTCCTGGGTTACCATCGTATCCTGGAAGGTCATCCGCGCGCCTCGGAGTTCTATGCCGACGGTATCAGCATGGCCAAGAGCCTCGGCGGCGGCTTCCCGATCGGCGCGGTATGGCTCAGCGATCGCATTGCCAATCTCTTCCAGCCCGGCACTCACGGCACGACCTACGGCGGCACGCCCCTCGCCTGCGCCGTTGCCCTCGCCGTCATGGATACCATTGAAAGCGAAGGACTTGCCGCCAGCATCCGCCGCATCGGAGACGGGCTGAAAGCCTGCATCCTGAACGATCGCGACCTGATGGGGAACGTATTCAGCGAGGTGCGCGGCTTCGGTGGTCTTCTGGGACTCGAACTGAAGAATCGTACCACAGCACAGGTCGTCCCGGCTCTGCGGGAAAAGGGCCTTCTCGTCATCCCTTCGGGGGAAACCGCCATACGTTTGCTGCCTCCGCTGAATATAAATGAGCGGGAAGCACAAGAAGCGCTTGGCATTTTACGTTTTTTACTATAAAAACCATGGCCTTGAAATCAACCCCGTTCCATCTCCTCGGCCTCCGGGATTTCCCTGTGACCGCGGCGCATGCCATCTTCCAAGAGGCAAAGCTGTACAAGCAGCACCGCGCCACGCCACCGGCGAAACCTCTCGAGGGCCAGACATGGGCGCTGATCTTCAGCAAATCCTCCACCCGTACGCGCGTTTCCTTTGAAGTGGGTATCCGCGAGCTCGGCGGTACCAGCATGTTCCTGAGTGCTCAGGACATCCAGCTTGGCCGCGGCGAGCCCATTAAAGACACCGCGCGCGTCCTCGGCCGCATGATCCACGGCGCCGTTATCCGCACCTTCGCACAGAAGGATGTGGACGACTTCGCCCACTACTCGGGCATCCCGACGATCAATGCGCTGACGGACGACGAGCATCCGTGCCAGATCCTCACCGATATCTTTACCTTTGAGGAAAAGTGCGGGTCGATCGCGGGCCGCAAAGTCGCCTTTATTGGCGATGGCGCGTGTAACGTGGCCGTGAGCTGGGCCTATGCGGCGGAGCAATTCAAATTTCACCTTTGGATTGCAGCGCCGGAAGGCTTCGAGTGCCCCGTCAGGAACTCGCACGTCACGCATGTCCGCTCCCCCGAGGAAGCGGCCTATAATGCTGACCTGCTGTACACCGACGTCTGGGTCTCCATGGGCAAGGAAGCTGAAGCAGCGGATCGAATAAAGTCTTTCAGCGGCTACCAGATCAACCATGCCCTGCTTAAGAAGGCGGCACCCGGAGCCATCGTGCTTCACTGCCTGCCCGCTTATCGGGACAAGGAGATTTCGGAGCAGTTGCTGGAGGAACGCATCGACGACATTATGGACCAGGCGGAAAACCGCCTGCACGTCCAGAAGGGCATTCTGCACTGGCTTGCGCATATCAAATACCACAACGTGTAACCGGCCTCCCGCTGGTTACATTCCATAAGACAGATCAATCTGCTGCCGGGCGCAGCGCGAAATAACCTCTCGCGCTGCTCTGACGCGCGATCTGCAATGTTGCGGCAATCTGAAATCTGCGCAGGGCATGGTGCGGCAACGCCTCCTGTCGCCCGACCGGATGGGGCAGGGTTGAACTCAAGACGCGGCTCAACCCTTCATCCCCTCCAGCCATGCCCTTCCCGGCCACTCCACACGTCGCATCCTCCCCACGCCCGCATACGCACAGCCTGGCGCCCGCGGCGACCTGCCATTGCCGGATGATCCGCGTCCACCGGAGCATCCAGGGCACGCGTTCCGTCCGTCTTTACACGTTTGGGAGGGCCAAATGAGTCAGGATCAGCAAACACCCGATGCACCGCGGCCCGTTGACGCCGCGCCATCCCCCGCCTCCGATGCGGAGTCCGCATCCACCCCCACGGCGCCTGTTGCCTCGGCCACGCCTCAGCGTGTCATGCATCCCGTAGCTGTCGGGCCGTGGATCAATCCCGCCAATCTGGACACGCGAATCGAGTGGTACAACGTCTTTGGCAATGATCGCCCCGTCGTTGTTGATCTGGGTGCGGGCGATGGTGGGTTCGCCGCAGAAATGGCCAAACGCCATCCCGACACCAATTTCCTGGCCGTGGAGCGCCTTCTGGGCCGCGCCCGCAAAATTGCCCGCGCCGCCGAGTATAACCATATCCCCAACCTGAAGGTACTGCGCCTGGAGGCGGGATTCACGGTCCACTATCTTTTTCCCGCCGAATCCATAACGACTCTCTACATCCTCTTTCCCGATCCGTGGCCAAAGCGGCGCCACTGGACGCGCCGTATTGTGCAGCACCCCTTCATGCAGCACGTTGCGGAAGCCCTGAAAGTCGGCGGCGTGTTCCGGTTCCGCACCGATCATGCTGATTACTTTCAGCATGCCCTGGCCGTCATGGAGAAAGAGCACAACTTTGCCCGTCTGGCGGAATCTGAGCTGGAGCCTCTCCCGCCCACCGACTTTGAGCAGGAATTTTCCAAAGAAGGCCGCACTTTCCACGACGCAGCCTGGCGCCGTATCAAAGTTGCGTCCGTCAACGTCACGGCGTCGGAGCGTGCTGCAGCAGGTGAGGCGACGTAACGCGGCGTTCTTTAGTTACGGATGTATGAACACAGCAATCCGTAACTAAACAGCGAATACAACCGGCGAGCGGTCAGCGGACAGAGCACTAATCCTTCGTGATTTCCGTACCGATACCTGCATCTGTAAAGATTTCCAGCAGCAGGGAATGAGGGATGCGTCCATCCAGAAAGTGTACCTTCTTTACGCCGCTTTCCAGTGCTTCGATAGCGCTGTCAACCTTCGGTATCATGCCGCCATCAATGATGCCTTCGCGCTTCAGCTTGTTGATCTGCGTAATGGTGAGATGTGAAATGGTCGAATCCACCTGGCGGGGATCACGCATGACGCCGTTGACGTCAGAAAGATAAATAATCTTGAACGCACCGAGTGCCTGGGCAATCTCGCCGGCGGCCACATCGGCATTGATGTTGTAGATATTGCCTTCTTCATCGCAGCCCAGCGGTGAAATCACCGGCATTTCCTCACGCGCGATGGAGTCCAGGAGCGGCGCCGTATTCACGCCGGTAATGTCGCCGACAAATCCCAGATCCACTTCCTGCGAAGTCTTCGCCTGAAAATAGCGCATTTTCTTCGCCTTCAGGATATCTTTACCGTTAAAGCCCTGCGCTTTACCGCCTGCTGCGCGAATGTTCTGGACGATGGAAGGGTTGATCTCGTTGCTCAGCGTCTGGTTGATCAGATCAATCGAAGCCAGATCGGTCACGCGGAGACCATCGATAAACTGCGCCGAGACCCCGCGCTCCTTCATGGCGCGGGTAATGGCTTTCCCGCCACCGTGAACCAGCACGGGGTTAATGCCCACGGCCTCAAGGAATACGATGTCGCGAAGCACGCGCTCTACGATTTCTTCGTTGTCCATGGCCGCACCGCCATACTTGATGACCATCGTCTGGCCGCGAAAGCGCTGAATATAAGGCAAGGCTTCAATGAGAGCTTCGGCCTTTATCTGATCTTTATTCATGGAGGATCGTGCGAAGTGTTCGGAATCGTGCAGGCTGGAGCGGCTCGGTTGGACCAGATTCATGAAATGAGTGGGCGGCGGAAAGGCAGATATTTTCCTTCTAAGCGCACAGTCATATTCGAGCCGAGGCTAATTTGCGAGCGCAAAATGTAGACTCCGCAGTTGTCGTGCGAGACAAAGCGTCAATCAGGGCGAAATGGCTTGAGTTTTATACAGGCAATTCACACTCTTATGGGTAGAGAATGAAACTGATATCCACATTCCTTTATGCCATCGCTGCGGTAGCCGCCATGTTCATGGTAACGCATGCAGCCTTTGCACAAAACGGCGCAAGCGAACCTCCTTTCAGAATTCCCACGCAGTACTCCATCGTCTTTATTCAGAAACTGAACGGCGTTACCAGAAAATCCGGGCTACCTTCGCGAATGTATGTTGATGGAACCAGATTCCGGACGGAAACCATTACAGCTGGAGCTGCCGTCACATTAATACACAGGCCGGATATAAACAAAACTTACGCACTTAAAGAGGCTACCAGAGAGTACAAGGAAGTCATCTACAATAAGAAGTATAACCCCTTCATGGCTGAGTATCCTCCCGGCAAATGGTCCACGCTGAAACCGGCGGAACTGGCCGGGAAGATGATGCGGCGCTATCAACTGGATACAGGAGAACCCGGCAAGGCTGTTGTGACGCACGTCTACTGGGTGGACCCCGCCACAAAGATGTTTATGCGCATTGAAATCAACATGCCGGGGGCAAAGGCAGAGTATGAATGCAGCGACTATAAGGCCGATCGGCCCTCATCGGAGCTATTTGAAGTACCTAAAGATTACACACCTGTAGATAAGAAGAGCAATCAGGATGACCCCATAATTGAATCTGTGTAGACAACGCTTTGCCATAGAAAGGCAATTTTGGCTTGTTATAACACAGAAATGCGACAGACTTTACAAGAGAATGAAATTCTCTCTTGCCACTGTTCTGTTGCTCCTGGCAACAGCATGTACCAGCCTGTTTGCCCAGGAACCCGGGAGCAAGCCTCCCTTTGATATGCCGAAGCAGTTCTCCGTGGATTGCGTCATGTCCATGGAAGCGATGCCCGATATGAAGACCTCCATGAAGATCGCCATGGATGGTGAAAAGATGCGCGGCACGATGAACATGCCCCAGGGCAAATCCGGCATTCTGGTGCGCGGCGATACCCAGAAGATGTACACGCTGAAGGAAGATGAGAAGAAGTACATCTCCCTGCCCTACAACGCCAGCGCCAGCCCCACCGCCAGCATGTTCCCCCCCGGCGTATGGACCAAGCTTGGACCGGAAGAAGCCAATGGCGTCAAGGCCACCAAGTATAAGCTGGAAAGCAATGCCAGCGGCGTTCCCAGCACGTTCTTTTACTGGATTGATCCCGCCACCAGCTACCCCACGCGCATGGTAATGGATGCCGCCAAGGTAACCGTCGATTTCTCCAACTTCAAAGCAGGCCCCCAGCCCGCCGCTCTCTTCGAACTCCCCGCGGATTACACCGAAGAGAAGATGCCCGCAATGCCTAACATGCCGACCAACTAATCCGGCCACGGCAGATTTCGATTCGACTATCAAAAAGGCAGCCCTCTTCGCGAGTGGCTGCCTTTTTCGTGCATGAGAAGCGGTTGCTGATTGCGGTGAGGTTAGACCATTCGCAGACGTTAATTGGTACAAAGACCGGGATCGATTTGGGGATGAGAGCAAGGCGCGATTGAGGGAGTGCATTAGAATAATGCATGACCGAAAGCGCAACGCTGCTATCGCCCAAAAGCGACCCAGGATTTGT
>JBGGNE010000355.1:0-14286 GCA_041287705.1 Methylacidiphilales bacterium
AATGGAGGAAGCGGTCAAGCTACTCGTTGCTTTTGAGCTCCAACGAATTGCTCAAAGGGAAATTGAACCCCGAAAAGGCGTTCGTTACTTAGGAGTCTCCGGAAAATAACCTGCACAACTTGAGCCTCCGCTTTTGAGCGAGAGCAGCGTTGGAATTCCGGTCTAGCATTAGTTTAATGCACTCCCTTCATTCCGCCTTGCTCTCATCTCAAAATCGGCGACTTAAGTTGCACAGTTTATTTTCCGGAGACTCCTTAGTAATTATGTCCTGGAGCCTTCAGGGTCAATGACGCCGTGCATTGAATATGTTGGCGATAAATACGGATTGGATAGCCTTGTGGGATTACTTTATGCCTTTGATGACGTCGTATTCGAAGTACCCAACGCACAGATCGGCTCGCAGCCGGGGCTGGACGAGAGTGCCGGTGGCGAGCGAAGTTTTCATCCGAAGCCTTATTTCGGAAAGTATGGATACGACGCTATCCGTGCGATCGATTTGGACATTATCTCCGAATCCAAAGCATGGCTGGAGAAACACTCGCGATAAGCAGGTTAATAATCACCAAAAGCGGAGTCGCATCCTGCCGCACATTCATCTCAATCCACACGCCCCAGGATCTTTTCACGGGCCTTGGAGATGAAATAGTTGCAGGCTTCGGCGCAAAGCAGGGGAATCCGAGGCAGATCGCTTGCAGTTCCCGACGACGACAACTGAGCTTCCGTTTCCGTACCCGCGCCGGACTCACGAAACGGACTCCAGAGCGGAGTCCGGGAGCAGCCGGATGCGCAGCAATCCTGCAAAAGCTCCGCCAGACGCTCGGATCCCAGCTTGCGCACGACGGAAAATCGCCCGGTCTGGCGACCTGCAGATTCCTCGTACGGAGTCACCTTCAGCGAGCCCTGGCATTGCAACGCCCAGTCCGCCACCGCGCCCGGATACAGAAAACGCAGCGCCACGATCAGTTGCGCAAAGTCCAGAGGGCCAAGCACCCACCCGGCACGCAGGTTAGGCGCAGCGCGCAGCGGACGGAATTTACCATCTTCGCTCCAGCGCAGCAGTTCGCGGAATTCCTCCATGCCGGACAGCCGCCGCAAATGCGGAAACGGATACGAAGAGACAGCGGGGGACCAGTCCACTTCATGCATCAGCACAAAGCGTTGCCCTTCCGTGCGTGCATCTGAATCCGTCACATTTTGCTCATGTCCGGCTGGAACCTGAACAATCACTACCTGCCCGATACGCCACGCACTAACGCCGGAACGGGAAGAAGCGGAAGCCTCAAGCCAGCGCTGCAGATGCTGCGTGGGATTCAGGTCGTGCGTGAGCGTGAGTGTAGGCGTCGTCGTTGTGGGCGTCGGCATCGGTTCCGTTGAAGTAGTCGGCATGGTCCGCGTGAAAATGTGAAATCTGCGCCAGGATGACATCGGCCACCAGCGGCTCCGTGCCTATGGCGTTGGCGTACCACAGGCGGCGGTCGCCTTCCGTCCAGGGATTATCCGCCTGAGTGTAAGGCAGGCCGCCCTGCTCACGGGTTCCCAGCAGCACGGGAATATCTTCGTAAGAATGCAGGCCGTCGGAAATAAAAAACGGCACCACCACCACGTTGGGCAGCGAGGTCAGCGCGCGCCAGTCGGCCACCAGCGGCTTCTGCTCCATCGCGCATGCATGGCACTCCGCATAAACGCCCATTGCCCGGATAATATCCGCCTGCTCGTGCACAATCTTCAGGGAGTTATCATTTAACGAGGTGCCGTGTCCGCAGATAAAGAGCGCGCAGGTGCGTGCGGGATCTTCAATCTCATTGCCCGGACCACGGGCCGCGACACTTGCCGCCACCACGCTGCGCGCCCGTGCCAGCAGCACCTCCGTCATGGAGGGATGCAGCCCGACCGCCTGGCAGTAAAAGATTTCGCGCCCGTCCCCTGCTCGCGTCACCGGTCCCGTCAGGCCGAATTCCCGCGGAATCACCTGCTCGGTGAAATAGCCGCTGCTGATGAAATTCGGCACGATATAAATGCGCTTCGATTCCACCTCGCGCAGCACGTTGCGAAAGTTCGGCTCCTCTTTCCAGAAACATTCGTGAATCTCCGCAAAAATGCCGCGGGCGCGCAGAGTGTCGGAATGCTGATAGGTCGGCGCGCTGCTGTCCGCGTTCAGCGTGGAGCCATGGCCGGCCAGTACCAGAGCGCATTGAGACAGATCCGGCAAAGCCAGCTCCCAGGGAGCGGCAGAAGGGATAGTTGTAACGTTATCAGGCATCATAAACGGCTCGGATCGACGAAAACCGGGGAAAATGTTCACGAAAAAATCGAACAGAAGCAAAAGGCGGACGCAAAATCAATTCGCCACGATCGTCATTAGGGCATTGCTTCCGCATCCACTATCCCGTATAGTACACCACTTGCCGGCGCCTTGTCTCCGCCATTTTCATCTCGCCAACGCAGCCCGGGCTGATCTATCAGAGGTGCCTGATGTTTCTTATCCGTTACCTTTCCATTCTGGCCAGGGCCTTTTATTCCCGCGATCTCTACAATGAGGTGGCGTGGAAGTGGACCGGCTCTGGCTTTCTCTTCCTGCTGCCCCTGTGCGCGCTTAGCTGGATTCCTATCACGATCCAGAGTGCACGCAATGTAGACGCTGCAATAGCAGAGTATCTGCCGGCTATTTTAAAACAGATCCCGCCCGGCCTTGTTCTGCGCGATGGCCAGCTTATCGCGGAAGGTCCCGGCCCCTATGTCATTACGGGTGTCGACGGCGAATTCACCGCGGTCATCGATCCCGAAGGTCGCGCCGACGAAAAAGTAAAGAGAAACGCCGATCTCGTCGTGACGAAGGAAGAAGCGCGCCTTCAGACGGAGAACGACGTTCGCCATATTCCGCTGAAGGATATTTCCGAGTACATCCTGACGTTCACGCAGCAGCGCGAGATTTCCGTTACCCCCAGCATTGTAGAGCAGGTCACCTACACCATGGCCAATGGCTGGAAGGTGGCGCTCTATCCGCTGGGCGGCATCGCCTATTACTTTGATTACATCTTCCGCGCCATTCTCCTTTCCTTTCTGGCCGTTTTTGTCAGCAACCTGCTGAAGCGCGGCCTCTACTACCAGCCGCTGCTGCGCGTTACAATTGTAGCCATGGTGCCCGCCATGCTTAGCTTCATGGTCATCCAGACGGTGGCTATTCTGCTGAATATTCCGATGCGGCAAATTGGGCTCATCAGTACGCTGGCCTTCGCACTTTCCCTTTTGTATGTGCCCTATGCGGTTCAGGCCGTGGCACTTCCGAGTAACGCCGCCGGGGAGGATGACGGCGACGACGCGGATGAAGCCGCGAGTCCCGGTGCCGCTCGCCTTCCATGACAAGCACGCCTTTCAGTCTCCAGATCATCCCCAGCCAATCCCGCCCCATGCTGGTGCGGTCGCCCCTGGTAGTGCGCAGCCCCAACTGGCTGGGCGACGCCGTCATGGCTCTGCCCGCAGTACGCAATCTGAAGGAACTGCTGGGCCCCTCCCCCCTCACCGTCGCCACGCCCGCCAAAATAGCAGACCTATGGCGCGCGTGCCCATGGGTGGACCATGTGCTGGAACTGGATCAGCCGCGCCATCTCTGGGCCACTGCCGCGCGCCTGCGCACGCAGCGCTTTGCATGCGCCGTGCTGCTTCCCAATTCCCTGCGCTCCGCCGCCGAAGCGCGTCTGGCGGGGATTCCCAGCGTTATCGGTTACGGCCGCTCTCTGCGAAGCTGGCTGCTGAGCAAATCGGTACGAACTCCCGAATACTCCCCTGCCCGCAGCCACCAGCAATATTATTACATCGACCTGATCCGATCGATCGGCAGCTGGGATAACTCCGAATTCCCCCCGCTGCAGCCCGTCGTTCCCCTTGGCTTTAAGGATAAAGAGCCCGGCGACGCGCCCGTGCTGGCTCTTTGCCCAGGCGCTGAGTACGGCCCCGCCAAGCGCTGGCCGGTCGAGTACTATGCCGAGGTGGCCCAGGCTCTTCACGAGAAACGCGGCGCGCGCGTCGAGATCTTCGGCGCCGCCAAAGACGTGGCCGTAGCTCAGGAACTCATGAAGCTGCTGCCGCACGCGATCAATCGCACGGGGCAGACTACGCTCCAGGAGCTCCTCGTCATTCTGCACCGCGCCCGGCTTGTATTGTGCAACGACAGCGGCGCCATGCACCTGGCCTCCGCTCTCGGGGCGCCCACCGCCGCCATTTTCGGCTCAACCGAGCCGTCCCGCACGGGTCCTCTGGGGCCGCGCACCCAAATCTTTCGCCGGCATGTGCCGTGCAGTCCGTGTTTCCTTCGCGAGTGCCCCCTGGATTTCGCCTGTATGCATGGGGTACCGCCCGCCATAGTCCTGCCTGCCTGCCTGGAGATGTGGGACAAGTATGAGTCTGCTTCCGTTTCGAAATAAGATCTAAAACTCCAGGTAACGCATGCTACAACTGAATCGTCCCGACCGCGCGGATATCTATATTCCCGACAGTGGTAAAATCACCAGCTTTGGCGCCGCTCTCTCCCGTACGTCTCACCTCGGGATAGGCGCTCACCAGGATGACCTGGAGTTCATGTGCGCGGCAGGCATCCTGGCCTGTCACAACAACCCCGCGCAGTGGTTTGGCGGCGTTATCCTTACGGATGGCCGCGGCAGTGCCCGCACAGGCGGCTACGGCGAGTACTCCGACCTGGAGATGATCGAGATTCGCAAGAACGAGCAGCGCGCCGCGGCGGCAATCGGCGGCTACTCCTTCGTGGCGCAGCTTGGATATCTCAGCAGCGAACTCAAGAATCCGCAGCAACTGGGAGCAGTCCGCGATATCCGCAATATTCTGATGATTACGCGGCCGGACATCGTCTACACCCACAACCCCACCGACAAGCACGCCACCCACGTTGCGGTAACCCTGCGGGTCATTCAGGCCCTGCGAGAATTGCCGGAGGAAATGCGCCCGAGAAAAGTCTACGGATGCGAAGTCTGGCGCAGCCTGGACTGGATGCCCGACAAGGAAAAGGTGACATTTAACATTACCAGCAACGGTGTGCTTCTGCAAAAACTGATGGGCGTCTATGACTCGCAGATCGGCGGCGGCAAGCGCTACGATTCCGCCACCATGGGCCGCAAGAAAGCCAATGCCACCTACATGGACAGCCACTCCGTCGATTTCATGGATCTGGCCGAATACGCCATGGACCTGACGCCTCTGATGAAGTCCCCCGAACTGGATATCGCCGACTACGCCTGCGCCTGTATCCGCCGGTTCGAAGACTCCGTCCGCGAAAGCATTCAGATGCAATCCCCGGCCCCCACACCCGCCCCTGTCAATGCGGAAGCGGAAAGCGCGCCACACGCATAGAGGTTGAAGGCCGCGTCCGCCCAAAAGCAGATGAATCAGAGGAGAAGCGCTCTAACGTACGCGCGCTGTAAAACTCGCATCCAGATAACCGCTCATGCGAATGCCGCCGTTGCCTGGAGTGGAATTCAGCTTGATCGAATTATCCTCCACCATTTTCTGGATTTCTTTGGAATCCATCGAAAATGATTTCTGCGTCCGGGGCGCAGCGGTTGTTACGGTGCTTTTTGCCGCCGGTTTGGCGGATGGCTTAACCGGCGTGGCAGCCGGAACAGCGCTGTCGCCAAAAGAAGCCGTTGCCACCAGGGGCAACATCAACGCGCAGAGGAAAAGCGGTTTCATGAGGACGATAGATTGGCGCCGCAAAGCGAGAAGGTCGAGAAGAAAAACACAGGGTACGATTAAAAACATAAGATCGTGTATATTCGATGTAGTGCCGTTGTGCTCTTGTGCCAACACCATATCTCTCTCCAAATGAATATCCATAGCCTCGATCATCTTGTCCTGACAGTCCGCGACATTGCCGTGACCGTCGATTTCTACACCAGAGTGCTGGGCATGAAGGAAGAAACATTTGGCTCTGGACGCAAGGCGCTTTCGTTCGGCATCCAGAAAATCAATCTGCATGAGGCGTGCAAAGAATTTGAACCGAAAGCTCAACATCCCCTGCCCGGCTCGGCGGATCTCTGCTTTCTGACACGGACCCCGCTTCAGGAGGTAATCGCGCATCTTGCGCAGAATAGGGTTCCAGTAATTGAGGGCCCAGTCACCCGCACAGGAGCTCAGAGGCCGATCCGTTCCGTCTATGTCCGGGATCCAGATCTAAATCTCATTGAGATATCCAACCAGATTCACTCCTGAAGCTCACGTCTCTTACCGTGCTGGAACGGGAGATGCAGACTGAACTTTCATAATATCGGGCAAGGCGCCGAGAAAGATTTCCCGGCTGCGAGGGCCGCCGTACGAATCGCTCGGGGTGTCATCGACAAGCACTTCGGCAAAAATCACCCGTCGATTTCCTTTGGTGGCCCAGCCGATGAACCAGCCGACGTGCATTTTTCGATCCAGAGTTCCGTCTGCTTTCCGCTGGAATCCGCTGCCGGTTTTACCCGTTACCGTCCAGCCATCCTCCGCCTTGAACTCGGGGAGAATCTTTTCTGTCAGCTCGTACGCTTTGTCGGAAACACCCAGTTTGCGGGCCAGAAACTTTTGCACAAAGCTCACCTGCTCTTCCGCCGAAATTCCCAGGGACGACATCAGCCATGATTCAGTGAGGCCGTTGTCTTTTCCTGGATCACCGGATACATCGCGGTTTCCATAGCCGAATTGCTCGACATATTTTCGTAACGACCTGAAGCCAAGCTCGCGCGTCAGTTTTTGCGAGTACCAGACAACCGAAACTTTCTCCCATGACGTGGGATCTGTTGAGGCGCGTTCTTCTTCCCGGGAAGAATTATATTCCGCCAGATATTCCCAGGCAGGCTCGTGCTCATTTTTCAGAATGCCGGAATCGAAACCCATCACGGCGAGCGGAACCTTGAACGTCGAACACGGACTGTAACGGACATTGCAGGGGCCTTCGCGGACAATCACCTTTCCCGTCGCCGCATCCACAATCAGGCGGCACCCACGCTTTTCAGCACTTTCAGCCCGGGAAACAAGGCTGAGGGTCAGGGCCAGCAACAAAGTAACTACCGATAACGCATTTTTCATAAATCGCGCAGTCGCGCGGGATATGTTGCGCATTCCCTGGCTGCTTTCTTACAAAGCAGCGCTCTCTTGCCATGTGGCAAAATCAGCACCTCAAAATCGACAAAAGAAAACCCCGGAACCAACAGGCTCCGGGGTTTTGAATGCTTTTCAGATCTTATCTTAAGTCAGAGACTCAGATTAGAAGCTGTAAACAACGTTCACAGCGATCTGGTGCTGATCGAAGCCGTTGATGGTGTCAGCTTCGCCACGATCGTAGCGATATTCAACACGCGTCAGGACGTTTTCCCAGATGTTGAAGCCAGCCGTGAGGGTGTAGCTCCAGACATCGGTGCCGAGGCCGGGGAGACCGAACTTCTGGCCGTCATCAGTGTGCATCCACTCACCGCGGGAAGCGAGGCTAAACACGGGGGTGAACTGATACTTCGCATAAGCAGCGACGCCATACCACTGAGAGGTGCCATTCACGCCGTCGAAAGGGCTCTGATCAGCGTAGCCGTAGTCACCGTTCAGTGCGAACAGAAGCTTCTTGTCAGCCACGAACGTCGGGTACCACTGGCCCCATACGTCGATCACAAACTGGTTGCCGTTGCCAGCAACGCCGGTGTTGTCACCGTTAGCAGAATAGATGAAAGACGTGGCCAGGGTGGCGTTGCCGCCGGGGGCGTTGATCGCGAGGCGACCGGTAATAGCGGGGAAGTCCTGAGCAGGGGTCTTGTCAGAATTGTTCCAGCCGTTTACTACACCGAACTGAGCGTCCACGATGTCGTTGAACTTGTAGGACATCAGGATACCCGTGTGGGTGAGGGGGATCGCGTTCGTGAACAGGAAGCCGCGGCTGAAGTTCAGGTTACCCGGGGACTCGATGATTTCGTAGCCGAGCAGGGTGACGAATTTACCGATCTTGAAATCAAGACCGTTGCCAACTGGAACGCGCAGGGACACATAGGCCTGTTCGAGGAACAGGTCGCCGCCAGGGGTGGTGGCAGGGTCAGTTGCGGCCAGGATGGAGGCATCTTCACCGAACATCAGGTCAGCGCGGAAACCGGCAGACCATTCGTTCTTGTCGGACAGCGCCTTTTCGAGCGTCAGCTTGAAAGCGTTGATGTTGAAATCGTTGTTCTTCGTGTCGAACTGACGGCCAGCGGCCTCAGTGACGGGGTTGCCGAAACCAGCACCGTTCGGGCCGGCAGTGCTGCCGAACTGATAGGTGTAGGACGTGTCAACGTAACCGCTGAGCACAACACCCTTCTGGGCGGTCTCAACGTAGATACCGTTGTCTTCAACGATCTTCTTAAGATCTTTGGCGTCTTTGCTGGTCGGGGCGGATTCGGCGGGACCCGCGACTGCCACGGAGGCCGAGAGCGCTACGATGCAGAGCCCTTTGAGGAATTTCTTCATGTTGGTTTATCTCCAGTTGTTGTTTGCGGAGAGCAGCGAGGTGAAACCTCTTCTCCAGGTTTTACCGCATTGAGGTCTGGGTTCTTGCCTTACTCTTCTCAGAGGGCTCGGGACCTACCTCTCCGCAGCAACTCTCGCCACGTTACGTTTTTCTAACATTTGGTCAATGCTTTTTTGAGAAAGATTCAGAGATTTTTGAATTCTTTTTGAACGTTTCCCACTTTTCCCTGTCGAAGTTCTGAAAGGGCCTATCGCACTTTTTACGTGAACATCTCGCGAAACAAAGCCCTTTTACAGAGACAGGTCCATTCCCTGCCCCCTGCCGGAGCCGGCCCTTCTTTTTAGGCCGGCATATTCAAAACAACCAGCGAATTTCGAGGCGTTCATTTTTTTATTTCTCATCATTTCCCGGTTCCTCTCTCGGAAATTTTCTTTTTCCGGAGCTTTTTCATTTTTTCTGCATTTCCCTTTGAACGTTTTTCGCGCAGCCCGGTCTTACTCTATATAGACTTTCATTAGGTTTCGGTTTGGTTATCTCCCAGGTTGCAAGCGGTGCCTCTCTCCAGGCACCGCTTGTTTTTTGTACAGAGGAGGCTCCTGAAAACTTCAGATGAAAGATATTTTCTGATTTCTGTTCAAGATTCCTGCCCGTAATCGTCATTTTTTGAGTGAGTCCTGTTCGTTACACGCCATAATCAAGCTGTGGAAAACAAAAGCGGAAGTTCATCAACACTAAAAACGCACACCTCCGGATCGCCCCCGGCGACGGAAAAGCGTAAAGTCATCGCCACCTGGATGCGGGAGAGCGACGACCGCTATTTCCTGCCATGGGCGCAACTGCTCCCCGGCCTGGAACTGCGCAACGCACGCACGATGAGCGATGTGGACGTAGCCGACGCCGACGGACTCCTCCTCACCGGTGGATGCGATATTTCCGAGCTGTTTCTCCGTCCCCGCCAGCCGATACCGGACCCCTCGCTGATTCAGGACCCCGAAATGGACCGCGATGCCTGGGAATTCCCCGCCGTAATGGCCGCGTTCGAGCGCAATCTGCCGATCCTGGCGATTTGCCGCGGCGTGCAGGTGCTGAACGTAGCCCTGGGCGGCACGCTGATCCTGGATATCCCCGGCCACACCGGCCCCCGCGACGAAAACGCGCAGCCGCTGCGCTGGAAGTCTGACGTAAACTACACCTTTCCCCGCGTCAACAGCAGCCATCACCAGGCGCTGGACCGTCTGGCCTGGGGCCTGGAAGTCGAAGCGTGGTCAGCCACGGACGACATTATTGAGCAGGTTCGCCACACCGGACAGAAATTCGTGCTGGGCACGCAGTATCACCCGGAGCGGGACCGTATCTATTATGCGCCCATCTTCAGTGAATTTGCGCGGCACGTGCTGCGTCCCGCGTGAATCTGACTCGCCAGGACATCTGTCCGGCGATCACCTGAGCGGCCTGCGTGCTGCCGGGGTGCGCAGCATACTTCACGCCTTGAAACCCGGTGCAGACAGCCAGCCACCGCCACGATGAAGTCCCGAGACAACGACGACTGGCGGTGAGGTATCACCCCCATGCTGCAATAAAGAGAAGTCTTTTGATATCGTACCTTAGGACATTCGCCCTGCGGGACGCATCTTTCGTGAAAGTAATCGGCATGCCTCTAAGTACTATTGGCATGCATTAACTTTGTCTGCTACTTTGCATTCATGGAGATCAACCTCCATGAATGGCCCATTTCTATGAAAACACCAGGCAGTACTTTTCTGCGTTTCTCTCCCGGCATAACCCAATCGAGCCTTCTCGCGGTTATTACCTCTTTCACTCTGCTCTTGAGCGCAAGCGTTGGTCATGCAGAACGGGGTACCAAATACACCACCTCCCGGGGTGGCAGCGCCTACGTTGGTCCCAACGGCGTTGCAGCCAGAGGAGCGAATGGCAATTCCGCTGTCAAGACAGACAACGGCACCACAGCCACCGCCCGCAAAAACGCCAACGGCAGCACAACCTACAATACTTCCAACGGCGGCAAAGCCTATGTTGGCCCTAACGGCGCTGCGGCAAAGGGACCCAATGGCAACACTGGAGCTGTAGTGAATAATGGCAACGGCAACAACTATCAGGGTTCAGGCACCTATGTAAAAACAACAACAGTGCGCTATAATTCGTCATATCCTCAGGGATACTACACGTCCGTCCCCCCTGGTTATCAGCGTGTTTACTACGGTGGCTACCAGTGCTATTATGTTGGTGGAGTCTATTACCGCTCTGTTGTCTCCCAAGGTACAACAGTCTTTATAGTGGTTAAATAGTTTGGAAGGCCATACCCGCGGATGGCGCTAATCGTCCAAAGGCGCGGGATCATGCGTTCCGGCCGCCTCCCCATGCCGGATATTAGTGGACTGGAACTGCAGAGCGTTCCAGTCTCGGCATCAGTGAGCGTCCTTCCGTGGCACAGGTTACCAGAATGATAACGGAGGCCGACCTTTTAGCTGGTAACCCCCTGCCGTAAAACGGGAATGGCCCTTAAAGCCCGCTGCGTCTGGACTATGGCACCGCGTTCCGCCATTCCTGCCGCGTTTAAGCAGGGATCTGGAGTGGGAGCGGAAGCATTTACTCTGCAATTTCAGGTCTGAAACTGCGTAGTTTAGAGATGCTCTCTCCATAATTCCTGCTTGTATCCGCTAAATCTTGCATTAGCCTCAGCGTGTAGCACAATCAATCACCTCCACCTTTTATGCGTGCCCGTTGTCAATCCTTTCACCATCGTCGCCGGCGTTCTCGTGGCGGTTACACGCTCGTCGAAATCATGGTAGTTCTCGCCATCATTGCCGTACTGCTCAGCGCCGGCATTTATCAGATGGTGGGAACCCTGGACACAGGGAAAGAGGTTGCCGCCGGAGTCACCATCAGCAATCTCGAGTCGGCTTTGCTTCAGTATCAGATCAAGGCAGGAACGTACCCCACCACCGAGCAGGGGCTTCAGGCGCTGGTTAATCGTCCCACCGTCGAGCCGGTTCCAGGCCGCTGGTCCGCCTGCTATAATGCCGAAGGTCTCAATGACCCGTGGAAACGGCCCTACCGCTATCGTTTTCCCGGCGAACACAACCGCTCCAAACCCGACATTTATTCGATGGGGGCGGACGGTGTGGATGGTACCGCTGATGACATCAAGAACTGGTAAACAAATGCGATACCTCAGGGTGAGCGCAGGCCGGCGTCGCACTCGCACGAACGGCGGCTATACTCTTATCGAAGTTTGTGCCGTTCTGTTTATCATACTTATTATCGGTGGACTAACTCTTCCGGCGGGGTACAGCATTCTGCGGCAGGAAGCTCTGCTGCGGGAAGTAAGGGACGTGGAGGCAGTCGCGCGTCTTGCCCGTCGCTACGCCATGCAGTCGCAGCGGGCCGAAATCGTCACTTTCACCCAGACTGGCTGGCAGATACAGAGTGCACCTGTTAGCTGGAATGCCGCAAACACCAACTCGCCCGAAGTCAGGCCGGATCCTGAGCGAATTCATATTACTCCAGGCAACATAACGTGCTCCATCTCACCGGAAAATGATAACAAATGGATTGAGGCCAAAGGATTTCAATGGATCTTCTGGCCTGATGGAACGACTTCTCCCCTACGTATTCAAATTGCCCGGGATACCTCCTGGATCCAGCTAAGCTTTAATCCCATGACGGCATTCGCCACGGAAGAAGCTTCCTACATGGATTGACGCGGGAATTGTGAGGAAATATGCGGTACGCCATCCACCTGCTTTATGGGATCAGAAATTCCTCTCTTAGAGGCAAGGGCCGCGGGTTCAGTCTCCTTGAAATGGTCCTGGCGCTCGCCATCCTGAGCATCGCCGGCATCACCCTGACAAGATGCATGCTATCCACGATGCATGCATCCGCAGATGCACGGATTTTCTCCCGAATCCGGACTTCCCTCCAAAATCACCTGGCAGACGCGCGTCTGGATGTTATTGAACCCCAGATAAAGATTTTGGAATCTGATGTCCGCGGCGTCACTTTTCAAAGGGAAATCCGCCCGTTCAGCGTACGCAACAGCAAAGGCCAGCAGATTTCGGGGCTTATGTCCGTGCGCATCACGGCAACCTGGGATAGCAGCTCAGGCGTCACCACTGACTTTGCGGAAGTGTACCTGCCCGCCACGCCGCCAGGCTTCAGGAAACAGCCATGAACCCATTGCCCCAGCGAAGATGCCGGAAGCAGGAAGCTGCTTTTACCCTTCTGGAAATCATGGTGTCTCTTGCGCTTTTGACTATAGTCACAGTCGCTCTCTTCACTATTCTAAACACCTCGTTCATGTCGATGAACGATTCCGCTGTCAATATACGACGAACCCAGCACGTGGAAGCATGCATTGAACTTCTGCGTGGCAGCTTCCGCAAACTTCCCCAGTCATCGTCGCTAAAATCGCTCAGTAGCGAAGAAGCAGCGCAGATACACAGCCTTTTCGGCGGCGGATCTCTCGACCTGCTGCGCGACGGAAACACCCACGGCCCTCCCCTGCTCATCGCCGGCGTTGCTCAGTTTTTTTCCTGGCAGGTGGCACAGGGGGCTATGCTCAACCCCAAAGCCGCCAGGGAATCCAGAAGAGCAGTGCAGCAGCAACAGTCTGTGCCCGAGGCTGAAAAGTCGGAAGCCAGCCACTTTCTCGTTGCCAGCCCACAGGCAGACGGGACGATAACTCTCTTCGCCTGCAGCCCCTCGTGGGCAAAGCCGCTTCCGCTGCTGGATAAACTGAGCGACATCCGCTGGAGATTTCTTCCGGTAAATACGACGGAGTGGAAAGACACATGGAGAGCGCCCAACCGCCCTGCACAAATTGAACTGAGCTTAACCCTGAGCGAGAAACCCGAGGAACCCCTCCGCCTCCATTTCTGGATCGCGGTTCAGGGCGGATCCGCTTCCCCCGTTCGATAGCCATGCACGTTCGCCATTGTATTAAACCAGGACTGCAGTTGCCAAAGGCTTACCGTGCACAACGTGGCTCCGCGCTTCTCCTCGTCCTCCTCTGTATCGCCCTGCTCTCCTTCGCCGTTGTTCAGCACATCGCACTGGTTAACCAGGAACTTGAGGAAACCTCCTTTCGCTCAGGCCAGTTTCGATGCCAGCAACTTGCCGAAAGCGGCATCTCCATCGCCATGCTCCCCTCTGTCTCGAATGGCGACCCTGCCCTGGATCAAACACTCTACCCTGGCGAAACGATTCATGTTGAACTACGCAGCGAATCCGCCCGCCTCAACATCAACACGCTGTTGAAATCCGATAAAGCCGAAGTGCTCCAGCGCCTCTTCCGATTATGGGGCGTTCGCGAGGACGAAGCGAAACAAGCCACGGAAGCCCTTTACGAGTGGACCCACCCGGCCGATGCCCCGCTCATACCACCTCCCCCAACCAGCGACGCTCCGACATCCGACGCTCCGCAGCGCATGATGACGCGCCCATTCGCCACTGTGGGAGACCTGGCGATGCTGCCGGAAATGGAGCCCGTTCGCAGAGCAAATCCAGCCTGGGCCAATGCCTTCACCATCTGGGGATCCGGCCAACTGGACCTCAACGAAGCAACCCCCGACCTCATTGCCGCATTATGCGAAATCCCTTACGCCCGGGCAACGCAGTTCGTTGAAAAACGCAATGGCTCCGATCACCTCCCCTTCACCGCCGACGACACCCAGTACACCCAGATTGACGCAGCCCTCGCCGACCTTTCCCTGCCCCCCGCCTCACCCGACACCCCGTCCCCGCTCCATGCAAACTTAACTGTCACTCCCTCCTTCCGCCGTATCGTGAGCACCGGC
>JBGGNE010000356.1:0-3814 GCA_041287705.1 Methylacidiphilales bacterium
CTTTTGCGGGATGTTATCCATTGCCGACGGAGGCGTTATCGGCGGCGGTGCTGGCGGATCCGTTTTGGGAGGCTCCTGCTGCGCGATCTCCGGCTCCGGGCTGGGAGTCTCCGCAACGGGAGGCGGCGTGTTGGCTGTTGAGGGCGCCGGTGCCGGTTGAGGAGTTTCCTGGCGGGTAGGCTCTGGAGCTGGTGGCGGAGTGGTTGACGATGACGGGCGCCATGGACCCAGAGGCGGTGCCGGGGGCGTGGTATTGGAGGAAGGCGTCCGAGGATTCTGCGGTATGACGGGCGGCTTTGGCTGCGAGACGGATGTCTGCGCATTCTCCTTCACCTGACCGAACGGATTGAGTGAAGAGGGAATGTGGCCCAGCATGGCCGCCAGGAGAATCCCGCCAATACCCAGGAGGACCATGGCAAGAAACGCCAGCAACAACAGGCGACCCGCTCCGCCTTTCGAGCCTTTATCGACCAGCAGTTCGTCCCGCACCTTCAGGCCGTTGAGGTGGCAGAGTTCCAGCGCATGCTGCTTGTCCTCGGTGCTTTTGACGTGGCCTACCAGGATCCAGTCGCCATTGCGCTGGAAGAGAAAGACCTGCTTGTAGCCGGTATTGTGCAACTGCTGCTCAATCAGTCTGGCTATGGCAGCCAGGCTGTCGCCCTGACTTGTCTGGGCGGGCTGGGGCGGGGGTGTCGGTGTTGGATTCCTCGACGGCTGTCGCTGAGGAGCCGCTGCCTGCGCCTGCGGATGCGTATAGGGCGATGCCTTCGGCTGAGGTTGAGATTGCGGATGTGCTTGCCGCTGCTGAGCAGGAGCAGGTGATGGCGAAGGTGCAGCTGCGGCCGGTTTCTGAGCGGGCAAAACTCTTTTGGAAACCGGCGTAGAAGCAGATGCAGCCGCGGCAGATGCGGAGGCAGACGAACCTGCGGATACAGCTCCCGCAGCCGCACCTGTAGGCGCAGCAGCAGTTGGTATCATCTTCGCCAGCGGCGCCAGTTGCTGGGATTTCAGCTTCTTGCGACAGATATCGCGAAGCATTTCGGCCATCTGTTTCACACGCGCGCCCTCTGTAGACGAAGCCGAAGCTGCCGGTGATGTCAGCTCCGTAAACAAAGCGCTGGAGTCCGGATTTACAAAGTCGGATTCACGGAAGAGAAACTCATTCTCGCCGCTTTCCTTGCCGCCAAAGCGATCCCACAGTTCCGGGCACCAGGCCAGTGCTTCCAGGGAGAGGAGCATCGCAAACCCGCTAAAGTAGTCATCGGCGGCGGTGGATTCCACCGTCTCCAACTCGATATCGGAGCCTGCACCCGCCGTTACGGATCTGTCGTTCGGATTGCGGTAGCCGCTCACGCTCCCCGTAATTTTGGGCGGATGTACCAGCCCCGGCACAAAAATGCTGTCGTAATCCAGCAGCACGCAGCGCATACCCGCGCCTTCCTCTACAAACCGTATATTATCGTTCCAAAGATCCCCGTGGGAGGCGCCGACGGATTGCAGTGCCTGCAGCATCTCCTGCCAGGCCCGCGCCCCCTGGGTTAGCCGTGCCCGGCGACGCGCGGGATCCGGCAGTTGCAGCGCGCCTTCCACCAGTTGCCTGGGCGAGAGTCCTTCCACCCACTCCATGCGCAGCATTGGGTAGGTCTCCATCTGGTTGGACATGAGAATCCCAATGCCCTCCGCAAAGTAGCGGAATCCGGCAAAATGCCGCCGCAGTCGGGGGAGCTCATCCAGAAAGATTTCCAGGCAACGATAGCGCTGAAGGGTATCGCCTGGCACCCGCTGGATCCAGAAGCGCACCGCGAACCGGCATTCCCCTGTCGTGGCGTCGAGCAGCGGAAACGCCACGGCGAAGGCCCCCGCATAATGAATGGGAGCTCGCGTCACCTTGCCCATTTTCGGGACGCACGCCAGGCATTCCGGGTCAAAGATCTTTCCGCCGCGCACGCCCGCTTTATATTGGGCAATGTCCGGAATCGGCCGGCGTGCTGTGGAGGGGGCAGGCATAAGACATACAGGCGGGCAAAGCGGTAGCGGTTGGCGGCGCGGAGTTAACGCCGTCCAACATAACACACTTCACCTCTGGATAGAACGAAAAGAGCCGAGCTTCTTGCCTTTTTCGTTTACTGCGTTTCTGAACTTTAAAATTCAATGCAATCCGCCGTTGCGGTTGTGTACCACATACAACGTGGAATGAGATGCTTTGAAGGCTTCTTTGGTTCGGTCAAATCTTGCTGGTCAGTCGCAAAAAGAGAGCTTGGACAACGGTAGCGCCTGCGGTATGGTGGGATGGCTGGTACCATTTCCCGGAACGATTATTTCCCCGGCTGTCCGCTTTCTCGATTTTATGCCGCCTGCTCCCGATTTCAGCCGCCTGGCCCTGCTGGGCTGGAATGACCAATTTGCGCAACTGGCTGCGCAGCAACTGGAAGGGCTGGAAGCCCAGAAACACCTCATCGCTCGTGTGGTGGAGGAACTGCGCGGTTATTACACGCTGCATGATGGCGAGAAAGAAACCCTGGCCCGTATTGCGGGCAAGCTGCGCCATGAAGCGGCCCAGCGGATCGATTTCCCCGCCGTAGGCGACTGGGTAACCTATAGCGTTCGCCCCGGCGAGAAGCGCGCCACCCTGCACAGCGTGCTGCCGCGCCTCAGCAAGTTCTCTCGTCAGGCCGCCGGTGATGAAACTGAAGAGCAACTGCTGGCCGCCAATCTTAACACGGTTTTCATCGTCACATCCCTGAATCGCGACCTGAATGCCCGCCGGCTGGAGCGCTACCTTACGCTCGTCATGCAGAGCGGCGCTGCCCCCGTCGTCATTCTCAACAAAACGGATATCTGCGACGAAGTGGCGGCCATTGCCAAGCTGGTGCGCAAAACGGCGGGCGAAGCGCCGGTCATCCCTATCAGCGCGCTGAAAGGGCGCGGCGTGGAGAAGCTGAAGCCATGGCTGGCCGCGGGTCAGACCGTGGCGCTTCTGGGCTCAAGCGGCGCCGGCAAAAGCACCCTGGTCAATCGCCTGCTGGGTGAGGATCGGCAGGTGGTGCGCGATATTCGCGGTACGGACGATCGCGGGCGCCACACGACAACGTCGCGACATCTTTTTGTCCTGCCCGGCGGCGGCATGGTTATCGACACGCCCGGTCTGCGCGAGCTCCATATGTGGGATGGCGAGGAAGGCATCGCCCAGGCCTTCACGGACGTGGAGGAAATCGCCCTGAAATGCAAGTTTACCAACTGCCGTCATGAGAAGGAGCCCGGTTGTGCCGTTCAGGCCGCCCGTACCGCAGGCAAGCTGAGTGAGGGCCGCTTTGCCGGGTACCAGAAGCTGCGCAGCGAAATCGAAGCCCAGAAGAGCCGCGAAGAGAAAGCCGCCAAGGTCGCCTCGCGCGTGCACTGGCGCAAACTTCACCAGAGCGTGGAAGAAGCCGACGCCAAAACCAAGCTAAAACACACAGACGTAACGTAACACGGGCGGATTTGGGTTGCTTTCTTAGTCGTCTTCATCGGACCTACCCCGTTGCGGTCGTCGCGTCATTGAGACCGTTTCGATAAAAATATTTTGTGGTGTGCTGCACGATGCCAGGCCGCCATATCGATTCGTTACTAACGCAACGGGCCGCTACGGCGCGACGACCGCAACGGGGGAGGGGAACAGGAGTAGGGCGTTTCTCCTCATTCCTGTCGGGATAATTCAAATAAGACCATTCGCAGACGTTAATTGGTACAAAGACTGGGATCGATTTGGGGATGAGAGCAAGGCGCGATTGAGGAAGTGCATTAGAATAATGCATGACCGAAAGCGCAACGCTGC
>JBGGNE010000357.1:0-4782 GCA_041287705.1 Methylacidiphilales bacterium
TCCTCCCAAATAACGATGCGTAATGGTCCTGAATCTCCTCTTTAAGCCCTTACTCGCACGGCTTCTCTAGCAGACTGCAGTACAACATGAACGGCCGCGGCCCCGTCTTGCTGTTCGGAGGACGAGGAACCATCCTTCTCGGCGCGTGCCAGCGCCCGGGACTGAGCTGCTTTCCACCAGCGCGCGGTGGCGCGGATGCCTTCGCGCAGCGAGACTTTGGGTGAGTACCCGAGCTCGGCGCGAGCGCGATCCAGATTCAGGGTCTGCGAGAAGGAGAGCACTCCCAGCGTGTAACGTGTCAGCCTGGGCTCCCGATGCGAAAGCGTATTGGCCGCCAGTTCCGCCAGACGCGCCAGCATGTCCGCCACCACATAAGGCAGCTCCAGAGTTTTCAGCCTCAGGCCGAATTCTTCAGAAATAGTGTGGTAAAGCTCACGCACAGAAATGGGCTCGCCATTCGAAATATTGTAGACCGGCGTCGTGCATCCCACCGAGCGCGTCATGAGCTCGAAGGGACGGCGCACTGCCAGAACAACCGCATCCACCACGTTATCGATATAGGTGAGATCCAGCAAAGCCCTCCCGCCGCGCATCATCGGCAGCGGCCCGGTCTGCATGGCGCGTATAAGCCTGGGCAGCAAGGCGTTATCCCACGGGCCATAAATGGCGCGCGGACGGAGAATCACCGCTTCGGGCAGTCCGGCCTCCTGTACCATACGTTCCGCGGTTGCCTTGGTGATCGCGTAATGGCTCACCGGCTCCGGCAGCGGATCGCTTTCGTGGATATCCAGGCTGTCGTGGTAATCGAAATAGAGGCTGGGCGTCGAGAGATGCACCATGCGAGGGACTTCATGCGCTTTGCACGCGTGAATCACTTCTTCGGTAGACGTCACGTTTGCCGAGATAAACTCCTCAGAGCGACCCCACGGGGCGGTAAACGCGGCGTTGTGCACAATCGCATCCATGCCATGCGCGGCGCGGTCCAGAGCGTCCTGCGCACCGGGGGCTCCGTGGTGAAATTCCATGAATGTAGCGTGGCCCACGGGCGTGCTGCCCTCATCGGCATTTTCGCGCATTGCATCCACCTGGTGTAGAATTTCCTGCGCCTGCGCTTTATTGCGCCCCGTAAACACGACGTGCGCGCCTTCCCTGCAAAAGCGCCATACGAGATGTCGCCCGAGGAAACCCGTGCCGCCTGTTACTAGAATATTCATGGAAGTACCTGAAGATAAAGAAGCTGCGATGATGGGAGCATACTTGCAGACTGCTTCCCGGGGGATTATTCCGAAAACGTCGCAAGGCGTTAGTCTATACGACGTGAATGTGTGGAGTTTTTGTTAATTAAGAATACTGCGAAGAAAATCTCCATGTGATCCTATTGTGACTGTAAGCAGGAACCGCTCCGCTTTCATATATTGTGGAAACTTCTTGCTGGTGTCGCACCCCTCTGAAGGTGTAAACATCACACCGGGAATGTTTTGTATTCATGCTATTATTGTGAGAAATTTTTATTCGGATATGGCCAGTTTACGAGGTGGATTCGCAAAAGGCATGAAATGGGGCGTGATGTATTGCATGAGCCCGGACTGCGAAATGGTCTGATTACATATACCGACCTGTTTAAGCATGACAGTAGCCAGTTATTAGTTACATGTGAATTTAAAACGCGTTGCATCCAGGAATCTTGCAGGACATTTTCAACGTTCGTTCCTTCCCCATCGTTGCGGACAGAGAGGGAAGATTTGAATTTATCGTTATCAATTTTCGCTTGCATCCATTTCCCCATGCGCTAACATTCCCCTTCGCCCGATATTTTCCCTCGGATTGCAGTTTGGCCTTGCTCTCGCATTCCTTGTCAGCGGCCAGCCTTTAGCGTGGGAATTTTTTCGTTACCGTCTGTTCATTCCCAACCTGCTCTCGAGCTCGCTGACTGCTATTGCTCCCCGCCTCGTTTCAGCCGCCGCTGAACCCTCCATTGCCATGATTAAAGTCGGACTTATTTCCCTGGGCTGCGCCAAGAACCTCATTGACTCTGAAATCATGGCCGGGCACCTGCAGCAGGCCGGCATGGGTCTTACCCCGGAAGCAAGCAAGGCTGACGTCCTTATCGTCAATACCTGCTTCTTCATCGATGCGGCCAAGGCAGAAAGCATCGAGGCGATCCTGAAGGCCAATGAAGACCGCGGCCTGAAGAAGACACGCAAGGGTCAGAAGCTGATTGTCGCGGGATGCATGGCGCAGCGTTTTGCTTCGGAGCTGCAGCAGTCTCTGCCGGAAGTCGATGCCTTTATCGGCCTGGATCAGATCACGAAGATTGCACCTATTATTTCGGAAGTGCTTGGACCGGAAAGCGCCGCAAAAAAGGCCGCCAAAGCGACAGCGCAACCTTCGACTCCAGTCACAACTCCTGTCTTCGGCGACGCTGGAGTAACGGAGCGCCCCTGGGTTAACCTGGCTCCCACGGTTGGCAATGCTCCCCTGCCCCTTCCCGGTACTCGCCCCGCGGGTGTTGCTGGCGCTTCGGGCTCGGTCAATTATGTTACGGAAAAGCCGGTCTATATTCCGGATTACGACACACCGCGCTTTCGTCTGACGCCCAGCCACATGGCGTATGTGAAGATTGCCGAAGGCTGCAATCACCCCTGCTCGTTCTGCGTCATCCCCCGTATGCGCGGCAAGCACCGCAGCCGCACCGTGGAGAGCGTGGTGCGCGAGGCGCGCCAGTTGATCGCAGAAGGCGTGAAGGAGCTGAATCTGATTTCGCAGGATACCACCTACTTCGGTATGGATACGTGGGAAGGCAAGACTGGCCCCCGCCAGCTGGTGGATTCCTCACGCGGCGATTCGCTGTGCACGCTGATTAAAGAGCTGAACGCCATTGAAGGCGATTTCTGGATTCGCCTGCTCTACACGCACCCCGCACACTGGAGCGATGAGCTGATCGAGACAATCGCAGCCTGCCCGAAGGTGGTGCGCTATATCGACATGCCGTTGCAGCATATCAGCGATAACATGCTGAACCTGATGCGCCGGGAAACCTCGCGCCAGCACATCGTGGATCTGATCGCCCGCATGCGCGCGGGGATTCCCGATCTGGCCCTGCGTACCACGTTTATCGTAGGCTTCCCTGGCGAGACGGAGGAAGATTTCGATATTCTGATGGATTTCATCCGCGACACCCGCTTTGAGCGCATGGGCGTCTTCAAGTACAGCCAGGAAGAGGGTTCTCGCGCGGCGAAGATGGAAGGTCACCTGCATCACCGCACCAAGCAAAGCCGCTGGGAGCGCGCCATGAAGCTGCAGAAGGAAGTGGCCCGCAGCGTGAGCAAAGGCTTTCTGGGCCAGACCGTGCGCGTGCTGGTGGATCGCCCCGGCGTGGCGCGCAGCTACGCCGACGCCCCGGACATCGACGGACGCGTTCTGGTCGACACCTCCCTGCCCGTAGGCAGCTTCATCGACGTAAACGTTCGCGGCACGACTGACTACGATCTGATCGCCCGCGGATAACGTGCGCAGACGCCCCTTCTGGGGATGTCCCGCTGACTTCGGCAAAATTAGAGCACGTATTTCAGCATCAGCGGGCATACAATCGCGGCGGTGATAGCGGAGCAGGACATGCCCATGCTGGCGAATGCTCCGTAGGTTCCGCCGAGTTCCAGCGCACGCGCCGTACCAACGCCGTGCGAGGTGCAGCCGAGCGCCAGCCCTACGGCGCGCGCGTCGGTGACGCCGGCGTATTTCAGCACCATCGGCCCAAGCACGGCACCCATGATTCCCGCGAACATGACGCCGATGCCGGTTATATCCGCGTAAGCTCGGACATCGGGAAGATCCTGGGCAATGCGGTAGGCGACAGGCGCGGTAATGGACTTGAGGCTCAGCGCCTTAACAATGCCGGGATCAAGCGAAAACAGGGTGAGCATGCCATATACGCTAAGCATGCTGAAGAAGACCGCGGTGATGACGACAATGGCCAGCGGAACCGCCTGAGCACGAATGGTGTTGCGCAGGTGGAAGATCGGCACAGCAAGTGAGACGACCGCGGGGCCGAGGAGCCACTTCAGCCATTCAGTCTCGGCCTTGTACTCCGCGTAGCCGTGGCTGGTAAGCTCAACCACCGTTACCATGATGATGGTAGCCCACAGCACAGGATGCAGCAGAGAGTTCTTGTGCGCATTAAGAAAAACCTGACGGCACAGGAAGAAGACGCCGATCGTCAGGGCGCTCCAGAGGAAGGAGTTCGTGGACATCCAGGGCATGACGCCGGATGCCGCCTGCGCAACAGGCAGCAACGGGGCAGAGCCGAAACCAAAGCTGGTGATGAAGGAAAACATTGTCGTCACCGGCGCACCATACATGGCCGATCTGCTTGCGGCGAGTGCGTTTTTAGGTGATCAGGCAGCGCACAACGCCGCAAGATCGGTTACGACTCCTTTTGCGCTCCCAGCATTTCCAGAAGAAGAGGCTGCATGGCATCGGCCCAGATCTGATACCCGGGACCAGCAGGATGCAATCCGTCCGGCATCACTTCTTTGCTGATTGATCCGTCAGGCTGCAGGAATTTGCCACCGATATCCAGGAAGCGTGTGCGGCTGCCGTCATCCAGCCCGGCGATCTCCTTATTAACGGCTACAATGTGCGCCCGCGCAGATGCTGTCCACGGAGTCTGATCGGGCGTTGCACCGTGGGGAAAAATGCCGAGAAGAAGCACCTTCGTATGGGGCAGGCGCGTGTGAATCTGCTCCACAATCTTGCGAATGGCGGCCGGCACTTCAGGATTTC
>JBGGNE010000358.1:0-5930 GCA_041287705.1 Methylacidiphilales bacterium
CCGCACCGCGACGATGATCGGCGATGCCTACATGCAGCTCGGCATGTTCGAGCACGCCGCGTACGAAGAACAGGAACTGATGATGGAGGTGGGAGACCGCTTCTTCATCTATTCCGACGGCGTCTCCGAAGCCGCCAACGAAGCCGGTGATCAATACGAAAAGGAGCGGATTGCCGCCACAATACTCTCTAAACAAAGCCTCGCCGACCAAGTCCACGCCGTCCTCGAATCCGTCCGCCACTCGATCCCCCCGCGACGACATCTCGCTTCTCGCCCTCGACATTGTATAGCTGTTGCGAGGAAGTGGTGCGAACGTTACCGAGCTGCATGTAATTGTTGGCTCCGCATGAGTTCAAACTTGCTTAAAAGTATTAAGCGAGAAGGGGTCGCGATCATGCGCGGAACTATAATCCAAGAGGAGAATACCAGCGTTTTCGAGAGTCCCTCCGTGTCTGCAAAGGCGTCCTCCCATTTGTAGGAGGGCAGGCCCGGTGGCACCCACAGCAAGTTGGCGCCCTTGAGACTTATATGAGACCTTCGCGTTACCATCCTCCATCTCAATAGCGGATATCGCCGCTATAGAGATGGAGGATGTTGCCGGGGTAAGGGTATTTGCCTTCGTAGGTGACGGTGAAACCTTCGTTGTACGGCGTGTTCAGGAGATCCTCTAGCGACTCGTTGTTGCGGCCGAGGGTGGCGTTGAACGCGGCGGTGTCGAAGAAGGGAATGTTGAGGGTGACGCTTATTGCAGGGGGCGGCGGCAGCGGAGGCGGCAGGGCTGCGGCGGCGAGCGAGAGGACGGCGGGATTGTAGCGGAAGACGTAGTTGCGGGCGGTTGCCGAGCCGGGCGTGATGAGGTAAGTACCTGCGGGTGAATCTATTGTGGCGGGCGTAGTGTAGGTCAGGCCGCTGACGAGACTCGCCGTATCCGCAAACTGGAATCCGGTGATAGTACCGCCCAGCGTGGGGAAGGGCTGCCCGGAAGTGCCGGAGGCGCGGGTGGCGGTAATGGTAAGCAGGGCGGGACTGATGGTGAAGACAGGGTTGGCACCGGCGCCCGTGATGATGGTCGAGGACTGGATGTCGTAGTTGGTATTGAGGGCGATGAGCTGACTTATATCGAAGAGATAATTACCAGCGTTTTCCCCAGCCTGGCGCTCGATCGCGCCGTTGAGGCTGAGGGAGATGGTGGAGCCGCCCATGTCGGTAAGGGTGTAACCGAACAGGCCGGGATCTGCCTGCCCGTACGTCTTGCCTTGGCCGGGATTGATAAGGACGAAGATGGGGATGGTGGTGTTGGTAAGCGTGAAGAAGAGCGCCGATGACGGGACGTTGCTCACTTCGGCGCTATAGGTGCCAATACCACCGGCGGCAGTAAGGGTAAAGGTGGCCGTATTGGCGCCGGCAGCGAAGGTGATGGGCTGGGCAAGCACTCCCGTTGCAGTAGCGCCGGTGGTGGGAAGGGTGAGGGTGATGCTTCCGCCTGTGAGGTTGGTAAGACCGGGATCGTTGGAGGTGACGGTGACCTCAAGCGCCTGGGCAAAGGTGGTGCCGAGCTGGGTGGTCTGGCTGTTGCCGCCGGTGATGGTGTAGGTGAAGCCACGGCTTTCGTAGGCACCAATGTCGGGCAGGCCGACGTCCGGAACGCCGCCCGTTCGGTTAACTCCGCGCTGATCGGTGGTGCCCGCCAGGCCGGGGTTGCCCTTGTTCAGCGCCAGGCTGCCGGGAAGCAGAGCCATGGTCTGGGTAAGGTTAGGGTTGCCGTAGTAGCCGAGGGACGCCAGCATGGGATCAGCCACGTCCACGGTGGTGGTGGCCATTTTGGTGAAGGAGGGCGTGTTCACGTAGCCGAGCAGATTGTAGCCGAGATCGATGGCATCAAGGGGCCCGTTGATGTCGTCGGCGTTGTTGCCGGCCACAATGGTGTTGCCCAGGCTTAAGTTGTTGCCAAACACATAGATGCCGCCGCCAAGGCCGGCCGCATTTTTGGAGAAGGTGGAGTTGGTGAGCGTGACCGTGCCGCCTGCGTGATACCAGCCGCCGCCTTGATCCGAAGAATTGGCGGCAAACGTGGAGTTGGTTACGGTGGTGGAAGTCCCGTTGGTGTAAACGCCGCCGCCCTGCACTATGGCGACGTTGCCGATCAGGGTGGATTTGTCGAGAGTGAGGGTCCCGAAATTCGCGATACCGCCGCCGCCATTGGTGGAGGTGTTTCCCACGAAGGTGGAGTTGTTGATGTTGCCGGTGGTAGTGGCGTGCAGTTCAACGCCGCCTCCTGAATCCGAGGTGTTGCCGGCCGCAGTAACGTTGTTGAGGTTGAGAGTGGCGGTATTTCTGACGACAATGGCACCGCCAGGGCCTGCGGCTTTGTTGGCCCCCAGCACGGAGCCGGTGTTGATCGTCAGTGACGCTCCGCCGCCAAGGAGAATGCCTCCACCGCCATAGGTAGCGTTCGTTGCCGTGTTGGAGGCAATCGTGGTGTTGCTGATGGTGGCGATCCCGAGAATGCTGGCGACACCGCCGCCGCCGGCGGATGTATTGGTCGCGATGGTGGACCCGGTAATGGTCAGAATCGTGCCGCCCAGGCCGCTGGTATTGTTATAGATGCCGCCGCCCAGGGCTGTCGAACCCAATGCTGTGTTGCCCTGCACGATCGAATCGGTAAGAGTAAGGCTGCGGAAGATGTTTGCGATGCCACCGCCGTTGCGGCCGGCGATGTTGCGGGCGATGAGGGTGTTGGTGATGTCCAGGATGCCGACGTTGTAAATTCCTCCTCCGTCCTGATTGAGCGTGGCGTTGTCGGTAATGGCGGAGCGGTTGGTGGCTGAATTGGTGATGGTAACCGGTACGAGCCCCTCGATGTAGATGCCGCCGCCGTGGGCGCTTGCCGTGTTGTTGGAGACGGTGGTGCCGCGCATGGTGAGCGTGGTTCCTACGTTGACGAAGATACCACCGCCGAAAGTGACTTTGGTCACACCGTTGCCGTTGTTATATACTCTGGAATCAGTAAGTGTAAGATCCCCTCTATCGAGGAAAATTCCGCCGCCATAAGTGCTGCCGAACATGGAGCCGTTGCCGTTGGTGATGTCCAGCGTCTTAAGGGCGACATCAATGCCTGTGCCGGGGTTGATGCGGAAGGCGGAGCCGAGCTGGTTGGCGTTGATAACGATGAGGGGATCGGTGGTCGCGGAGCCGGTGAAGGTGGCCTGGCTTGTGCCGTCAATCTCCAGCGCTTTTGTGATGCCGAAGCCGGTGGTGCCGGTCGCAGCGGTAATGGTCCACTGGCCGGTGATGGGGTTATAGCCTTTGTCCGTGTTGGCGATGTTGAACTTGATGATCCGGCCTTCATCCAGCCCGGCGGCGTTGATGGCGAGGCCGAGGCGCAGGGTGCCGTCCACGTGGGTGACGGCGGCGGGAGAGTAGTCTGCGGTGTTGGTGACAAGGTACGCAGCGCGGCTCTCAAAAGCGCCGATATCGGCAAAGCCGCCTGGCCCCTGCCCGCGCGTGACGCCGCGCTGGTCGGTACTGCCTGCCGTGTAATTGCTGGTGGGAATCTTATCCAGCGCAAAGCTGCCTGGCAGCAGACCGAAGGTCTGCGTCGGCCCGCCGTACCAGCCCAGCGCGGAGAGGCCGGGATCCAGACCGGTGATGGTGCCGCTGCCGGGCGAGCCGAATCCGGTTACATTGCCGATGCTTTCCACAATGTTGTACCCCTGGTCAGCAAAGGTACCGCCTGCAGACTGTGTATCGCTGCCGCCCGTGGTATTGGCGATGATGGAGTTCTTTAGATTGATGACGCCATTTCTAGATACGACTGCCGCATATCCAGCAGCAGCGATATTTCCAGAAATGGTGGATCCTGTGATATGAATCGTGGTAACCGCACTATCATAGGTATGAATGGCTGCACCGCCATAGGATGATGCATTTGTGGCGATAGTAGAATTGGTGATATCCAATGTTCCCGCACGTATATAAATACCGCCGCCTTCATTACCCGCAGTATTCCCCAGAATCAGCGAACCGGAAATGTTGACAGTTCCAGCTTGAATAAAAATGCCTCCGCCAGAAGTAACAACGCTAACAGCTTTATTTTCTGATATGATGGAATCGATAATATTCAGAGTTCCACCTACATGATAGATACCGGCTCCATTGCCGCTAGTGTTCTTGGTTATCAGGGAATTGCTGATGGTAAGAGTGGCACGGTCATTTAGAACGCCGGCCCCGCCCGCAGCATTGGTAAAGCCCAGCGCATTAAGCGTCACCGTCGTGCCCACGCGCATCACGATGTTGCGGGTGGTGGCCCGGCCATCCAGCATAATGAGGGGGCGACCGCTGCCCGGGGCGTAACCTGGCTGGGTGCTGCCGTCAATTTCCATGGATCTGTTGGGCTCAAACTGGCCGAAAGTGGTCAAGATGCTCCAGACGCCAGTCGCGGGATCGTAGCCGCCGTCCAATTTCGAGATATTGAAGGTGATCCTGTTCGGCTTTTCCGCCAGATCTCCGTTGAGGGCGAAGCGGAGGCTGCCGCCGCTGGCAGTGGTCATCGCGGTCGGATTGTAGTCCGCCGTCTGGGTCACGACATACTCGCCGCCATCTGTATGTGCCTCAAACGCGCCGATATCCACCTGGCCTCCAACGAAGAGGCCGGAGCGCGTCCTGCCGCGCTGGTCGAGGGCGACTTCCGGGATGATGGGGGCTATGGCCAGGGTGCTGTCTCCTGTATTCAGCGCTGCGCTCCCGTTCATCAGCGCGATGGTCCGCGTCGGTCCGCCGTACCAGCCCAGAGGCGCCAAGTTCAGCATGGTGGCGGTCACGCCCACCGTGGTGGTGGCGTCGGGCACAGTGGTGAAGGCTGAGACGTCGCCGGATCCTATCAGATTATACCCATAGTTAGCGACAGAACCGCCTCCAATCGAGATGTCCGGACCGGATACTCCCGTATTGAGCGCGATAATGGAGTTGCGGACACTCGTACTTCCCCCCTCGACTCGAAGTCCGCCACCGCGTTCCGCAATGTTTCCAACTATGGTGCAACTGATGAGATTAAGTGTGCCAAAACCACAAATAGCACCGCCATCGCGCGCCTCGTTTTCTGTAAAAGTGGAGTTGTAGATGGAAATGGTGCCGGATTCGAGGTTGATTCCACCGCCATTGTAGTTGATGTCAGACTTATTCTTAAGAAAGAGGCTGCCCGTAATCAACATCGTGCCGGCGCTGTCGATTCCGCCGCCTTCCCTTCCTGCCGTATTCGCCTCGAAGGTACAATTCTCAACGGTAAACAATCCGGTGCTCCTGTTAACAATACCGCCACCGATATTCGTTGTCGCCTTGTTGCCATAGAAGGTTGAACCGGCGACCTTCGTGGCGATGGAGCCGCTCTTTTCAATTCCTCCTCCTCTGGCCGATATATTTTCGGTAAACAGGGTGTTGGTGATCAAAACGTTTCCACTGCTGCCGTCGAAATAGATGCCTCCGCCTCCTGTTTGTGCGGTGTTGCCATCCAGCGTGCAGCCATCGATCGAGAGCGAGGGATTTTGCAGATACATGGCACCGCCGATGCCGAGGGACCCTGTCGACTTATTGGTCAGGAATAGTGTGTCGGTGATGGTGGTCGTTCCCCTGACTGCCAGGATTCCGCCGCCTGGGCCTGTTGCCTCGTTAGACGTAAAGGTGGAGCCGCTGATGATAAGCGTGACGGCGCTCGCATAGAGCCCACCGCCGCCTGCGGCCTCGTTGAGCGTAAAGGTGGAGTTGCGGATGCTGATACTGCTTCCGGAGGCAGTGCCGGCAATACCCCCGCCACCGGAGGTGGTTGCAGTGTTGGAATCGAACGTGCTATTGCCCACGACGAGAGTGCGGTCATTGTGAATTCCGCCGCCGGTAGTACCGGCCGTGTTTTCCTGGAAAGTGGAGTCGTAAATCGT
>JBGGNE010000359.1:0-16336 GCA_041287705.1 Methylacidiphilales bacterium
AAAATCCGCGAGGGTCAGATTCTGCTCTCGGTACACACCACCAGCAACGAGCAGATCAAGATGGCAAAACAGGTTCTGGAGCAGGTCGGCGCCCAGGATATTGCAAGCTCTTCGGAAGCCGCAGTGCCGAGCCGTTCCTAACAGAGCGTAACTGACGCGCATGAGCGTCTGAACAATTCAGGTGCGGGGAACGTCTATTTAGGGCGCTCCCCGCACTTTTTTATTTGGGGCGAGAGTGAAGTGAGCGGGCGGCGCTATGGTTACAACATCTGGCCATCAAAGCAGTGATGGGCTGGAATCCGATCCCACCCCAAAGGCAAACGCGGAGGCCGGGTTGGCAATCATGATGCGATTCCAGAGTTCCAGACCCAGCCCTGCAGCCAGCAGTCGCTGCCGAAACGTTGTTAGCAGGTAGCTCATGCCGGGGGATCCGCCATAGCTTACCTTGTAGGAGCGGCGGGCGGCATCCATGCCCAGCATGATTTGTCGGGGAAACTCCGTCGCCAGCGCCAGAACCAGATGGAGAGTCGGGTTTGGTCCGTCGTGATCTGTCTTCCAGCGAAACGCGCTGTCGTACTCCACACTAACGCCGGTTTGCAGGATCTCACGGTGGTAAGCAAGATCGGGCTTGCGGTCAGTATGCGACAGGATGATATGGCCAGACCTGGCTCCGCTGGAGAGAAGACACTCTATCTGCTCCAACGCTGCGGTGCCCTGCTCCGTATGCGTCAGAATGGGGCAACCCGTGCGCCGCTGAGCCAAAGCGGCGGCGCGGAACAGACGCCGTTCCTGACCGTTGAGCGCGTTCAATCCAGAGGCAATCTTGATCAGGCCGGCGCGGCACAACGGCTGCGGTTGATTCGCGCCCTCCTCCGCCCCGGTTCCAGACGGCTCCATGATCCCGCGCTCGATTTCAGCGACGAAGATTTCGGCCAGTTCCGCTTCGCTCAGCGTGCCGCCCCAGTGACCTTCGGGGTAGTAGCGGCTGAGGTGCAAACCTGTGGGGCATACGATATGCACCCCGGTGCGGCGCGAAACTTCGGCCAGCTTGGCGGGATTGCGGCCGCCGGTCGGCATGCAATCTATCATGGCGCTGCCACCGTCCGCCTTAAACTGCGCAAGATCCTGCACAGCGTGATCCACGGAATCGATCAGGAAGTCGGGCTCCTGCTCCGTCATGCTGCCGGGATCAATGATGATGTGCTCGTGCGCGTAGCATACGCCGAGTTCGGAGGGTGCGATATCTCCCAGGACGGTGCGGATGAAGCTGGTGGGCTTCGGGTGCGGCTCCATAGGCGGGGATCATAGATTCAGGAATACACCAGCGTACATGCAAACATTAACCAAAGTGGCGCAGCACTCTAAATTTGCACCCGTACCGATGCAGATGCACGCGCAACGCAGATGCTTTCCAGACGCAGTTCTTCACCAGTGATCTGTCGAAGGATCCAGATCCTGCGCAATAATCTGGCACAGTCGCATGCAGAGCTTTCGGGAAATGCCGCTGTTGAGCGTGGCGGCAAGGGAGAGGTCAGTTGCGTGCGGAGTGGAGGCAATACCAATTCGGAGTCAGGACTGCTGCTTCTGAGCCAGTTGTGTCTCCAGCTCGGCGATACGTGCTTTGAGCGGCGCGACGTGCTCCGCTATCTGCGCGCCCGTAAAGCGAGGGGTAATGTACTGCTGGCAGTTCCAGTCGTAAGAGATGACCTGTATGAGAAAGAGCCGCTCTACTCTGTTGAGGAGCTTCTCTGGAGCAAGTTCTGCCGCAAGCTCCTTGTTTTCGCGCGCATCGAGAACCTTGGCGTGACCCAACAGCTTCAGCCGATTACGGCTGGGGTAGTCCATCAGAAAGAGCGCAATTCGGTCGCTCTTTTCCAGATTGCCCGTGCTGAGCAGTTGCCGGTTTCCATGAAAATCCGCGAAGCCAATCTGGTTAGGCCCAAGCACTTTAAGGAAGCCCCCGGGCCCGCCCCGGTGCTGCATGTACGGCCAGCCATCTTCCGTCACCGTGGAGAGATAAAAACTGTCGCGGGACGTGATGAAATCCACTTCGTCGCTGGTGAAGAGATCGACCTCCGGCGCGTCTTTCACGACCTGATGATTGCCGAAGTAGCGGTCCTGGGCGGCCTGGACTGCCGGCGTCAGCATGATCTGCATGTATTTAGAGGCCATGGCGTTGCATACCGTACAGCATCCGGGGCGGGAACTCAACTGATTCGGCTGGCATACTCCAATCTCTTGTTTAGCAATTGCTAAACTTTGGACTTGGTAGAAAGCATTGGCAGAATCGGCTTTTGCATCACCATATCCACCGGATACAGAGCGTGGTGTAAAAAACAAAATCGCGATGTTGGCAATAAAAGCGTTGATTATTATCATATGATAAAATAGGCTTTTGTCCATGAGATCCATTCCAAGTCGTTCTCCACGCCCATTTGTTCGGGCGTCGCTGTTACCGCTTTTGTGTCTGTTGCTACTCGGCCCTGTGGTCTGTCGTGCGGATGTCACCGGCCTTTCTCTTTCCGATAAAGGCGTAGACATTGATGCGGGCGGCGCCGGCAAATTCACTCTTGGCGTTCCGAACCTCAATCTTGGCAAGAAGGGCGATTTCACGGGGGAAAAGCCGGTGGTGGAAGTGAAGGATGAAGTGCTTACGGCGAAGTACCCGAGCGGCGCCGAGGTGACCCTGAAGGTGGATAAGAAGCGGGTAAACGGCAGCTTCAGCAATCTGCCCGCCGAAGCCAAAGGCTTCATCTTTACGACGATGGTCCCAATCTCTTACGCCAGTGGCGGCCAGTTCGCTCTTGGCAAGAAGGCGCTGAAGCCTTTTCCCGAGGCGAAGGACAAGCAGTTCCTGGATCAGGGCTGGGCCGAGACGTTTACGCTGGTGGATCCCTCCGGCGCAGGCTTCACCATGAAGCTGATTCCCGGCTCCTTTCAACAGCTTCAGGATAACCGCCTGTGGAACTGGAATATCTTCGGGCACATAGTTCATATGGGGCTGGATAACCTGCAGGGAAAGACCGAGTTCGCCTTTGAATTCGGCCCCATGGAAGAAGCCGGCGCGTCCGCTTCTCCCGCACCTGCCGCCAGGAAAACGGCAGCGACGCCCGCCAGGGCTAAGACGCCCTCGGCCAACCTTCGCGTTGATCGCTATGGGCAGAGCACGCGCAAGGATTATCCCGGCAAAGTGACCACCGACGAGGAACTGAAGGCCGACGGTGAAAAGGAACGGGCCGAACTGGCAATGGCAAAGCCGAACGCCGCTCTTGATCGCTTTGGCGGCCTGGCGGGCAGTGGCGAGAAGTACAAGCTCAGGGCCACGGGCTTCTTTCGTCTGGATAAAGTGAACGACCGGCACGTGATGGTGACACCCGATGGAAACGTCTATTTCCAGCTTGCCATCTGCGGCATTGCCAGCACTGACGACTTTACTACCGTAAAGGGTCGCGAAAACATCTACGCATGGCTGCCGGATAAGTCCGACACGGAATTCACCAGCGCATGGCGCGAGAGCAAGCCCGACTGGGGCATCTTTTCGTTTTACATCGCCAACTGGATACGCAAGAACGGCAAGCCGTTTACCATGGAAGACTGGACCGCCCAGGCCGTGCAGCGCATGCGTTCATGGGGCTTCAACAGCATCGGTGCTTTCTCCAGCAACACGGAAGCCATGAAGTCGGCCAATATTCCCACGGTGAGCTTTCTGCCGCTGGGCCCGGGCAATGGCGTTCAGCATCTGCCGGACAAGATCGGCGCGGCATCCGTTCTCGATCCCTTCTATCCCGGCACGGAAGAAGCCCTGGACAAGCGCTTCGCGGGCGGAGTTGCCTCGCGCTCCAAAGATCCGCTGTTGATCGGCTACTTTCTGGGCAATGAGCAACATTTTGAGCTGCTGCCGAAGCTGATCCCTTCCTACAAAGCCAGCAAAGTAGCAGCCAAGGCGCGTCTTGTGGACGTATTGAAAGAGAAGTACAAGGATATTGCCGCATTCAACAAAGCGTGGAATCCCGCCAAGCCGTTTGCCAGCTTTGATGATCTGAAAGAGGAGCCTCTGTTTGTACGTACAGATGCTGGGGCGGCTGACATGAAGGCGTTTTATGAGCAATACCTGGAAGCCTACTTCTCTATGGTAGAGCGGGTATTTCGCAAACATGATCCCAACCACCTCATCATCGGCAGCCGTCTGACGCCGGGAACAACGAACAACGAACTGGCGGTGAAAATCAGCGGTAAGTACACGGATGTTGTCAGCATCAACTACTACACGTTCGAAATCGAAAAGGGTTTCCTGACCCGCGCCTATGAGTGGAGCGGCAAGAAGCCGATGATCTTTAGCGAATGGTACTACAGCACGCGCGATCACGGCCTTAATGGCGGTAATAACGTAGAAGACCAGGAAGTGCGCGGCAAGGCGTATCGTAACTACATTGAGCAAAGCGCCGCTCTGCCCTTTGTGGTCGGTTCCCAGTGGTTTATATACACGGATCAATCCATCACCGGCCGCTTCTTCGAAGGTTTCCACGGCGAAGGCGCAAACACGGGCTTTGTTGACGTGACGGACCGCCCCTATGCGCAGCTTGTGGCCGCGGCAAAGACATCCAATGAACGCATCTATGATGTGATGTTGGGCAAGGAGAAGGCGTTCGCATTTAATGATCCCCGCTTTACCGGTCAGGCCGGTGGCCGCACGACGCGCACGGTCACTATCCCCAGATCGCTGCCGGGCCTTAAGATGGATGGCACCACGACGAACTGGCCCGGCCGTCCTGCCGAGCCGCTGGACTCTACGCGCGTGGTCATCGGCACGCCCAACCCCGCATTGCGAGGTGACTTCCGACTCTGCTGGGATGAGAAGAACCTCTACTTCCTGATTCAGGTGAAAGATCCCACGCCAATGAAGAGCGACAAATCGCCCGCGGTGCTCTGGGGAGCAGATTGCGTGGAGCTTTTCATCGGCACAGATCTCACTTCGCAGGGCAACATGGTCTTCAACGATCGCCAGATTCTTCTGGGAGGCACCGACCCCAGCAAGCACCACGTGGTGGATCACGCGGAGGAGTCCGATCAGATTCAGTCCTACTCTGTAAAGGATGTGACTGCCGACGGTTATGTCGTTCAGGCCGCGGTGCCCTGGAAGCTGCTGGGCATTGAACCCAGACCCGGCCTGGAACTGGTCTTCGACGTCCTGATCGACAACAGCGACGATGGCGAATACCGCAAAGAACAGCTCGCCTGGAACGGCACCGCCAAGAACTCCAAGGATCGCGGCGGCTGGGGACGCGCCAAGCTGGTAGAGAACTAAGAGCATCTCGCAGAGTTCTTTACACAAGAGCCAGGGAAGGGGATCCGAAGCAGGCCGACAGTCATGGCCTGCCGCGGGTCTCCTCCTGCTGTGCGCTTTAGCCTGAATGCGGGGTCAAATCGTCTACAAAGACGTATGCAATTCGTGGCGATTCTTTGCATTTCGAGGAAGCAGGCAATACGAAACAATGAATAGCAGGTGCAGGGTGCACAAGGTGCAAAGGGTGCAAGTGGGTGCACAAGGTGCAAGTGGGTGCACAAGGTGCAAAAACAGGAAGCGCCGGGTGCGTCCCTCGATTGACGGTTGTGCCGGGAGAGGAGGTCCAATGCAGCGCCCTGCCACGCGCGCACCGTTCGCACCTCGCGTACCCAGCAAGATTGTCGCAGGATGTCATCAGCGAAATCTCCCGTGGTGGCTTCATTGCGGAGGTGCTGTCCGAAATCACTCGCTTTGATTTGCCCATGCATTTGCACCTTGTGCACCTGCTTGCACCTTGTGCACCCTGAGCAGCTTCAGGCAGAGCGAGTACAGTTTCCAAAACCCACATTCGATTGAAAGTTCCCGACCCAAAAGAAGGTGAGTGCATTTTTGCGTTTGCACCCGTCCGGGTTCATTAGGGTGCATGCAAGGTGCACTGCCATATATAGGCAGTTGCACCCTTGCACCCTAAGGGGCATGCACCTGCATTTGCACCCTCGTGCACCTTAAAATGGCTTGAGCCTGCCGGCGCATTTTCATGCATTGACGATTTTATGGTTGTGCGGCAGCCTTTGATTTTGCATCATGATCACATGTGTGATCATCGCGGCTTGCGAGGTTTGGCGCTCAGTCTGGTTCTCTGCGTGCTTTACGTTCTTGGTGGAGGTGCGGCTGCCTGTGCGGAGACAGCGCGGCTGGCGGATATCTTTAGCGAAGGCACCGTGCTGCAGAGACAGATGCCCGTACCCGTATGG
This sequence comes from Methylacidiphilales bacterium, assembly GCA_041287705.1. GTDB lineage: Bacteria > Verrucomicrobiota > Verrucomicrobiia > Methylacidiphilales > UBA1321 > LW23. The sequence goes on from JBGGNE010000359.1 coordinate 6,259, forward strand.
GGATGGGCAGATGCCGGTGCAAAGGTGGAAGTCAGTTTTGGCGGCCAGACTGCCGAGGCGATCGCAGATGCGAAAGGCTACTGGAAGGCCGTGCTGAAGCCGATGGAAGCGAGCACGGAGCCGCGCGAGCTGGTGGTGAAATCGGGCGGCGCAACGGTCGCTGTGAAGAATGTGCTGGTTGGCGAAGTATGGCTGGTTGCCGGGCAATCCAACATGGTGGCGGGAGGGCCGGATCTCGATTCGGGCGTCTACCCTCACTATGTGCCCAGGACTGGAATGCCAGAAATTCGCATGCGGGCCTATGGCTGGGGCTCCTCGCTGGAGCCGCTGCCCGACACGGATCCGGCGGATCGCGGTAAGGATATGTGGATGGTCATGCCAGAGACGGTACCCGCCGGCAAAGACTTCGCGCTGCCGCAATACTTTGCCCGCGTACTGCGCGATGGCGTTGGCGTGCCGGTTGCGATTATTCGGGTGGCGGTGCCCGGGACCAACCAGGCGGCTTGGATGTCCCGTGAAACTCTGGAAAGCTTCCCCGGGAAGAGCGCTAACTACTATACAGAGTTCCTTGCAAGTTCTGAAGCGGCACTTTCGAGCGGCAAAGGCCGGTCGGCATCCAGTCCCTACAAGTCATTTGCGGAATTCAAGGCGGCCGAGGATGCCTGGCGGGCGGATACCAAAGCGCCATGGCCGGGCAAAGGGCTGGTATTCTTTAACTTCCCCACAGCGCTGTATAACACGCGCATTGCTCCGCTGGCACCCTATGCTTTTCGTGGAGTCATCTGGCATCAGGGCGAGGGGGGCCCCAGCGGTCCTTACGGCAAGCGGCTGGCGGCGATGTTTCACCAGTGGCGAGCGCTGTTTGGGCATGATTTTCCAGTGCTCTGGGGAACGCTGAGCAAGAACTCCGGGGGACAGCCTCCACTGGAGCCACGGACGGACAGCTTCTATCGCTCCATTACAAATGTGCAGATTCGCAAGGCACTCGAGTTCTTCCCGGGCGATAAGCTTGCGGACTTTGTGGAGTTTTATGATCTGGGCAATGAGAACACCCACTTTACCATGAAAGCTGAGGCTGGTCGTCGCATGGCGCTTGGCGCACTCACCCGAGTTTATGGTCAGAACTTTGTTTATAACTGCCCGCGGCTGAAGGAAAGCCGCATCGAGGGCAGCAAAATAGTCGTCAGACTGGAGAACGTGGGCAAGGGAATCAGGTATGAACCAAGCCTTAACGGAATCAGCGGAATCATCATTACCGATGCAGCGGGTAAGGCGTACTGGGCAGACGTCAAGGTGGCGGATGGATCGACAATTGAGTGCACTAACGCGGCTGTATCGGAGCCGAAGTCAGTGAGCTACGCCTGCAACGTCAATCCGCACGAAACGCTCTTTAACAGCGAGGGCCTGCCCGCGTCGCCCTTTGTAACCATTGAAGGTGAGGGCGGCCCTGCTCCTTCCCCCAGCACAAAGGCGGGCAAGGATGAGCCATCAGCCGTCATTGTGAAGATCGTAGCGAATCCCGCCGAGGCGGAGCTCCACCTGGCCCACGTGCGGCGTGATGGATATGTCTTCGAGTTCCGCAAAGCCAAGGTTACCGGTAAGGTGACCGTGCAGGCCTATGTTCCCGCCGAATGGTCTGGATTTGAGGTGCAGGTGGACGGCAAACCCGTAGCCGCTGAGGAGACCTCGGATGCTACAGGCAAGTACGTTCGCTTTGACGTACCTGTCAACACTGCCCGCGCGGTGGTTGCCAGGCCGGGCAAGGCTGCGGAGTTTGGGAAAGTAAACCGCTATTAGCGGAGAATATCTGGCGGCACTGGTTATTGCAGAATCGAGTCAGCCAGCTCCGCCCATCCGATTTTGCGGGTGAGATCAGAAGCCGTGCAGCCGGAGCCGGTCCGTGCTGTGCGGTCGGCGCCGTAAGCGATCAGCAGCTTTACATTCAGGTGAGCTACGGCCAAACAATCTGCCGCTGTATGCCATCAATCGCCTAATCGAGAATAACCTGCGATCCCGACCTGCCACCGCTTCTTCAGCCTGTCGATACGCTGCTGACTTAGCAGACTGATGTGGTGAGGTTGGACTCATTTGAAAGAACATACGGAAATTGACGGCATTTTGCGTTAGACGTTTTGCTGATTGCAATGGAGGGCTTGAGAGGCGCGTGTGGAAATGTATCCCATGTACTTAACTATCAATATATTAAATGACGTTTGAAAAAATCTGGCATCATTTCTGCATATGAATCTGGAGTTATGAACATATTTAATTTAGGCAAAGGCAAGGTCACGACGCTTCATGAACTCTGGCTCGATCAGCTTCGCGATCTTTACAGCGCCGAGACTCAACTAATCACTGCAATTCCAGAAATGGCCAAGGCTGCAAGCGCTCTGAGTCTGAAACGTGGATTCGAGCAGCACTTCGAGCAGACCAAGGTACATGCGATGCGTCTGGAGCAGATCTTCAAGTCGTTTGACGAAAGTCCTGAAGGCAAAACCTGTGCGGCCATGAAAGGATTGATCGCCGAGGGTCAGGAAGCCATTTCTGAAGATGCCAGCGAAGAAGTGCGTGACGCCGCACTGATCGCCGCCGCGCAACGGGTGGAGCATTATGAGATGGCCGGCTACGGCACCGTTCGCACATACGCCGAGATGATGGGTCATACTGAAGCAGCGAACCTGCTGCAAATGACTCTGGATGAAGAGGGTGAGACGAACAAGAAGCTCACCGAGATTTCGCGCACGGTGAACAGCAGCGTCCCCGTCGGCCACGAAGTCGGCGCCAGCCGCTAAGCGGAACTGCCTGCGAGACAGATTACTTTTAGCCTTGGGCTCAGTCTTTCATTGAGAGACTGAGCCCTTGTTTTGTAGTGCGTCACGTGCTCTGGGTTGCAGGCAAAGAATCTGATCTGTACGCACAGCTTTGGCGCCCAGCGGTTCTCCGGCCTGATGCTTAATCTCTCTATATAAGGTGGCATTTGTGCTGCTTAAGGAGGAAGGCCAGTTTCTTAAATATCAGAAGAATAAACCAATATCTACGCAAACATGCTGGCAATTTGTCGGAGGCCGTCCTACTTTTTACGGTCTGTGCTCGGATACTTCGCTGTTTTCTATGGCGTTGGGTCAGATCAAATTTTGAGGTCTATGCTGTACCCTTTAACTTTCTTTCGTCACCGCTTGTGCTCTTCCTTTCTCGTCGCGTGGTGCGTTATGTGGATGGCATTGCCGATGCATCTGGGGATAGTGCAGGCGAATCCTGCGGGGGGAAGCGTGCAGACAGGTTCGGCTTCTATTTCTACGGGGCCGTCCGGGGTTACGGTGACGCAGGGGAGTGACCGCGCGGTTATTAACTGGAACAGCTTTTCCATCGATCAGGGTAAGACGACCACCTTTGTTCAACCGGGTAACAAGTCGGCGGTGCTGAATCGGGTTACGGGAGGCAGTGCTTCGCAGATTAATGGCAACCTGAACGCCAATGGCCAGGTGTATCTGGTCAACAAGAACGGTGTGGTGGTGGGCAAGACGGGGCGCGTGAACACGGCTGGCTTTACGGCGAGTACGCATGACGTCTCCAACAACGAGTTTATGGTGGGCGGCGACATGACGTTTAGGGGCAACTCCACGGCCAGAGTGCAGAACTTCGGCAAGATAAAGGCGACGGACGGGGATGTGACGCTTATCGCACGGGAAGTGGAAAACAATGGCAGGATTTCCGCGAAGAAAGGCTCCGTGAATCTGGCAGGCGGCACGGAAGTATTGCTGAAGCCGAGCGGTACAGACGGGCAGCGCGTGTTTATCCGCAGCGGCTCGGGTTCCGTGGCGAATACCGGGACGATTCGCGCGACGGCAGCCGAACTTCGTGCGGCTGGCGGCAATGAATACGCTCTGGCGGTCAACAACAGCGGTGTCATTCGCGCGACGGGTGTGGATAAAAGCGGCGGCCGCATTGTGCTGAAGGCCGAGGGCAGTGACGTGGCATCGGTTAATGGAAGCAGCAACAGCAAGGCGTCGGGCACGGTTCGCAACTCTGGCAAGCTGATTGCCAAAGCAAAGGCGCCTGGCAGGAACGGCGGCAGCATCGTGGTGACGGGTGAACATGTTAACCTGGCGACCACCAGTGTTATCGACGCGAGTGGATCCTCCTATCAGGGCAACGGCGGAACGGTCAACATTGGCGGCGGTTTTCAGGGGATAGATGCGACGATTGCCAACGCGAAGACCACGGTGGTCGAGAAGGGCTCCACCATCAACGTGGATGGCGGCACGGGCTCTGCAGGCGGAACGGGCGGGACTGCAGTAGTGTGGAGTGATGTGGCCACCTCTTTCCGTGGCGACATCTCCGCGAGGGGTGCGGTCAACTCGGATGGAACGCCGCTTCCCGGCACGGGCGGCTTTGTGGAAGTGAGTTCCAAGGGCTATCTTAACTTTAACGGCACCGTGAACACAGCAGGTGGCACTCTGCTGCTGGATCCGAATGATATCTACATCGCCAGCGCCCCGAACGACGATATAGATTTTACCACTCCCGGCAACATCTTCGGGAATGGTACAGATGGCTCGTCGGTGCTTAATGTTGGGGTGCTGACGAATGCCGGCACAGGCCTGCTACTGAACAACAATGTGGTGATTCAGACGTCGTCGGGGAATACAGCGCCCCAGGGAGGCACCATCACTGTACGGGGCGACATTGTCTGGAACAGCCCTCACAGCCTGACGCTTCTGGCGCATAATTATATCCTTGTGGCTGCAGATGTAAGGAATACCTATTCCGGCACACTTTCCGGCTCAAACGATGCCTCGATTAATATGATAGCCGGGTGGTCCGGTGATCTCTCCAACATCGGGCAGAACTTTTCGCAGATCACGTCGAACACTGCAAACTATGGATCAACCGGCAGTGGCGTTGTCTATTTTAACCTTACGACCAGTAGCAATTCCGTCAATGTCAGCAGCTTTAAGGGAGACGTCAACATTGCTGGATATAGCGTGCAGCTTCTTGCCAGCGATTTTATTATCAATGCCTATTCCCAGGTAGGCTATCGTGGGCCCAATGCCACGGGAAACATCAACATTCTGGCAAAAGATATTGTAAATGTGCAGGCCGGGCCAGCCAATGGCTCCTATGCTCATATAGGGCATGGCGGTCCTGGCATCAGCATGGGCACTACGTCAGGCAATATCACCATTTCTGTTCCCAATTCTGGCGGGCTGAACATGTCTGTCAGAGGCGGGGACGTGGCTAATTCTTACGCGATGGTTGGCCATGGCGGCCCTAATGCTACAGCCACAGGCATCACGGGCGATATTACGATTAACGATCTGCGATTCCTAACGCTGGGAAGTACAACCTCTCAATCCCATAGCCAGATTGGCCATGGCGGCCCCCAGTTTGCAGGACCGATCAGCGGCAACATCGGCATCTCCAGTTGGACCGGTCCGAGTACTGAAATGAATTTGATCGCGGGAAATGTGGCCGGCAGCTACGCCCAGATCGGCAACGGCGGCAGGCTGGCGACCGGCAATACCCTCTCCGGCAACATTTCCATCTCTGGCCTCCAGATTCTAACCCTTACTGGCGGAGGCCGGGCATACGCGCTTATAGGGCACGGCGGTGACAGCAATAATGCGGGGGTCTCTCTTGCCAGTCTGCCTCCGATCGCGGGTGACATCACCATATTGGGTGCGAGTTCGGGTATGTCCGTCGCCCTGAATGGTGGCGGGCCGACGTATTTCGACACTTTCGCCCAGATCGGCCATGGAGGGAGGCTGGCGGATGCCCGCTCTGTGTCGGGGGATATTACGCTGACCAATCTGTTGTACAGCACCGCCACTCTGGCCGGCATCACCACCCAGTCTGCTGGCAGCACGGGTTATACGCAGATAGGCCACGGCGGCGTTGAGTTCGAGCAACTGGATCCGGCGGGGGCCATCCAGGGTCTTATCACTCTTTCGGGCGTCTCCAGCGGAAGTTACCAAATCTCCCTTTCGGGCGGCGGCAATGCCAATGGGTACAGCCAGATTGGCCATGGCGGGTTTGGTGCACGGGCTCGCACGATCCAGACTTCGAGCATTTTGATTTCCGGCGTTTCTGATCTCAATCTTAACGCGGGTTCCCGCGGCTATGTACAGATTGGCAATGGCGGTCATTTATCCCAGGTGACAAACGGCATTGGTGGAAACATTTCCATTACAGGCACGTCCACCGGCATGAACGTTCGGATGATGGCGGGTTCGATTGCTAATTCCCGAGGGGAAGCGCAGATAGGCCATGGCGGTGGATACGGACAGGCGCAATCGATTACGGGAAATATACTGCTGGATAATGTGGCTTCTGTCTTGCTTCGCGGAAACGCGAACTACGCGCAGCTTGGCCATGGCGGCTATCAGTACAACTACGTCAACAACATTCTGGGAACGCTGGCGGGCACGATTACCATCAATGGCCTTGCTTCCACAGGAACGTCGGTGACGCTGGCGGGTGGAAATACAGCCGACCAGGCCTATGCACAGATAGGCCATGGCGGACGCGAAGGCCAGGCTGCTTCCATCTCCACTGCCGCTATTTCCCTGACAAACGTCCATACTATGGGGCTGACAGCAGGCAGCGCGGGCTATACGCAGATCGGGCATGGCGGTAGTCTTTACAATACAACCCGCGATATTGACGGCACGCTCTCAGGTAACATTTCGATCAGCGGCATCTCCACTGGCATGGCCGTAACTCTGACGGGCGGTGGGGCCAATACAGTTGTCTATTCCCAGATTGGTCATGGCGGCTACACCGCCCAGGCGCTTTCCATCACCGGTGCCAACATTAGCATGACGAATGTCGGGCTCCTTACGGTGAACGGAGGTGAAAGGTACGCCCAGATTGGTCATGGAGGAGCACGCTTCAATCTCGACGGTAATGTCTCGGGCACGATTGCGGGTAACATCACTATCAATGGTCATGCTGGTTCAGGCATGGCGGTCAACGTCTCGGACGGTAATCTCACCGTGGACGGATACGGGCAGATTGGCCATGGCGGCTACAACTCCCAGGCTGGGACGATTACCTCAGCAGATATTACGCTGACGGGTGTCAATTCCCTTAATATCCTCTCCCGCATCTCCTACGCTCACGTAGGCCATGGAGGCTATTACTTCAATACGACTAATAATATCCTGGGCACCCTGGCGGGCGACATCACGATCGACGGTCGCGCAATCTCAACAGTGGCAAGCGTGACATTAACGGGCGGCAATACGAATAATTTCGGCTATGCGCAGATAGGGCACGGCGGTTACCAGAGCCAGACCCAGTCCATTCTGGGCTCCAATATCCGCCTGAGCAATCTCCGGAGCCTGGGCATTACCGGTGGCGCATTCAACTACGCCATGGTTGGCCATGGCGGCTACCAGATGAACAGGGTCAGAAACCTCCCTTCCTCAGTTATCTCCGGCAACATTATTATAAGCGGTCAGGCCAGTGCAGGTATGACGGTGGACCTGAGATCCGGCAGCGGAATTAACTCCTTCGCGCAGATCGGCAATGGCGGTCATCAGGCTCAGGCCCTGTCCATCACTAGTGCGGATATCACACTGAACAACGTCACCAATCTCAACCTTACTTCTGCCGTAGACTACACCATGGTGGGCAACGGCGGCTGGCTCTTTAATTATGACGGCAACCTCTCCGGCGTTATCATCGGAAACATCTCGATAAACGGGTTGACCGCCACCGGAACGGATGTAGTGCTGGTGGGCGGCACCGATGCGACGCGCAGCTTTGCGCAGATTGGCAATGGCGGCTATGCCAGCCAGGCCCAGACGCTGAGTGGGGCGGATATTCTGCTGACAAACGTGAAGAAACTTAATCTGACCGGCAATGCTTCCAGCGCTCAGATCGGCCATGGCGGTTACCTCTTCAACACCGACCATAATATTGGCGGCACAATAGCCGGTACTATTACGATAAATGGTTTTGCCACAGGGATGGCTGTGAACCTGATTGCCGGCAATAATGTCCAGCGCGGCTTTACTCTGATCGGTCACGGCGGCACTAACAGCCAGTCCACAGGTATCTTCGGCGCCATCACGTTGACCAATGTTAGCGACCTTCATGCGGAGTCCAATCTGGCCTATGCGCAGATTGGTCATGGCGCCTACCAGTACAACAGCACGAATGTGCTTGGCGGCAACGTTTCGGGCGACATCTCCATTTCCTCAATCGCCACCGGGGCACAGGTGAGAATAGACGCTGGCACCCTGGACTATGCGTACGCTCAGATCGGCCACGGAGGCTTAGGGGCACATTTGCTTGGCCAGGCGTCCGGCAACATCACCATCGCGGTGAGTGGAGGCTCCCAGAGCTTCTTTCTACAGGGCGGTCCCGCAAGCGAGGCTTTCGCACAGATCGGCCACCAGTTTTCCAGCAGCTTGAATTCAACTGGCAATTCCATCACCGGCAACGTTGGTGTTAGCTTCGGGAGTTACTTCCTGGCAAGTGTACCAACTGGTGCCGTGGTAAATAGGAACTTTGCCAATGTGGGCCATTCGGGTAATATTAATTCCGTTGCGGGAAACATCTCTGTCGCTGGCACACGCAGCAACTCCGTATTGGAGCTGACCGCATCCAACACTTCCTATGGCGGCTACGTACGGATTGGCCACAACAATCTCGGCGTCCTCTTTGTCGGACCGGGCTTTGTAGGTGAAACCACTGGCGACATTACCGTCACGACAGGCGATGCCACCCTTCGAGGCGGCGACGAAATCCACGCCCAGGCCAATATTGGCCACGCTGCCAGCCCGAGTGGGGTTACCAAAGGCAATATCAGCGTCACAGTCGCCCGGGATCTCTACCTGCAGAGCGGGGGGAATGTCTACTCTCCGGCTGTCATCGGGCATGGCCTCGCCACTTCCGCCTTTGCTCCCGTCGGCATTCAGGGCCAGATTGTGGTCCGCGTGGGCGGTGAAACGTCCCTTGTCGGCTCCGTAGCCCCGGCGTGGCTGGGGCACCTTGGCCTCCCCAGCGGGGCCAGCATGGCTGAAGTGCTTTTGATCACCAATACACTGGATAACAGCTCCGGCACCGCGACTGGCAGCACCATCACGGGTGACTTCGCCAACAACATTAACTTCATCACTCGCGGCGGCAACTTCACCCTGGTAAGCGGCACGGACCTGACCGTAGGCGCTGAGATTCAGAACTACAGCCCCGGTTCACTTAACCTGCTCAGCAGGCGCGGCGTCACCATCAACGCACCCATCAGCGACACAACCGGCCTGGCCGAGCTCAACATCGTCGCCGGTTTCAATGGCATCTGGGGCATCCTCGGAATTCCCGGCACTGCCCTGGTCAATCCGTCGCTCTTCTTCCGCCCGTCCTCTACGGCTGCTGATGTGGTCATCAACACCGGCTTCGGTGTCGACAGCACCACCACCGTGGCAGCATTCGCCCAGACCAACATCGCCGCCGGTCGCAGCGTCATTTTCAACACCGGCACCAAGTCCGCCGCCAAAACGCTGTTTGTCCTTACGGATAACATCAACACCACACGCCCCAACGCAGGCGCCGACTCGTACTTCACAAATCGGGGAACGATCTCTGCCACCGGGGCGCAGATCTTTGCCGTGAGGCCAGAAAACGCCACACTTGGCAATCTCTCCTACCTGCCCAGCAGGACAGACATCTGGTACGGCGATTCCGGCGCGCTCGCTATTGGCATCAATTACAAGCTCGGTGCTGCCGTTGTAGATCCGACAGACCCTACAGATCCTACAGATCCTACAGATCCCACGACACCAACGGATCCCGAACCTCCCGCCCTGCCCCCCGTTTCTCCCATATTCGCCCTCCCCAGGCTTGATCCCTCTCAGCTCAACAGCGCATTCGACACCTCTGAAGAGATCCTGGAACGTACCATCGTTTCCTCCACAGGTGGCACCTTCTCTATCTCTTACCAGTCTGGCAACGTCCAGCGCCCGGCCGGAATCACCTCTTTCTCGACCTTCGACTTCAACCCAGGCCCTCAAAGCTTCTCTACTTTGCCGGCAAAGTAGTTTGAGGGATTCCGATTCCTGACAGTCGGCTGGCT
>JBGGNE010000360.1:0-5613 GCA_041287705.1 Methylacidiphilales bacterium
CCGGGCCCACCGGTGTGGGTAAAACGGAACTGGCGAAGGCACTGACCGAACTGCTGTTCGGCGATGCGCGCGCGTACATTCGCTTTGACATGAGCGAGTTCTCACAGCCGCACTCGGACCAGCGCCTGATTGGCTCTCCCCCCGGCTATGTGGGCTATGACGCCGGCGGCGAGCTGACAAACGCCATTCGCGAGAAGCCGTTTTCGGTCGTGCTGTTCGATGAAATTGAGAAGGCGCACCCGCGTATCCTGGACAAATTCCTGCAAATGCTGGACGACGGTGTGATGACCAGCGGGCGCGGCGAACGCGTCTATTTCAGCGAAGCGGTTATCGTGTTTACGAGTAACCTGGGCATCTTCAAAGCATCACCGGACGGTGAGCGTGTGCCAAATGTCCTGCCCTCCGACCCGTATGATCTGGTGGAGAAGAAAGTGCGGCTGGAGATCGACGCGTTCTTTAAGACTCAACTGAATCGCCCTGAAATTCTGAACCGCATCGGTGAAAACATTGTGGTTTTCGATTTCATTCGCCTCGAAGTCGGCGCGCGCATCTTTGAGAAGATGGTGATGAATGTGCTCCAGCGCCTGGAAGAGCGCCAGCGCGTACGTGTCCGCATTTCGGAGGATGCTGCAGCCGTGCTGGGTGCGCTGTGTCTGGCCGATCTCTCCAACGGCGGGCGCGGCATCGGCAATCAGATCGAGGCGTGGCTGGTCAATCCCCTGGCCCGCAGACTCTTCGACATCGACGTAGCGGAAGGAACGCCTCTGCTCATCCGCGAAGTCATCACTACCGGCGAAGTTCCTGAGCTGGATATCGTGGTGGATCCGGAAGGGCAGGCATCGGAGTTTGACGCTTCAACAGCGCCTTCAGATACTCGAACGCCCCAGGCTTAACCAATTGATTTGCTGGGACTGCGCCAGGAGTGAAGTGGTAGTCAGAGCAAAGCAAGCACCAAAGGCTGCGCAGAGAGGCGCGTGTTTCATGGCGTAGTCAATCTCCGGAATAAATCCATGTGTTTGAGAAATTGAACACATTGCCAGCAAATAGTTCACACGCCCTTTCAGCGCCTGCCTGCAGCGATTTTCGCTAAGGGCAGGCGCAGCCAGCAGTATTAATAGCTGTGAATCAGCGAATATACCTGCAGCTTCTCCAGATCTGCGGGCGCACAGACCTTCGGAAAGCGTACCTCAATCCACTTGTCCTCATTGGGCAGAAGATCAAAGTAGTTGTCGGACCACCAGACACCGCAGCCTTCCAGCTCCAGACAGACGCGATAATGCAGCGTCTTCGACTTCAGCTTCAGCTTCACGACTGAAGAAGAAACTTCGTGGGCAGCGGGCTGCCATTCGGTTTGAATGGGATCAGTCTGCAGCTTCAGGAAGCGCGGGGCATCGAAGTACGTGGTGTTCGAGGCAAGGATCTGCGTGCCGGTCGTATCCAGCAGATCGGCTATCAGTACGACGTTCTGACGACCTTCTTTATCCAGCACGGTGCTGAAATCCAGCGTCTTCCAAAGGAGGCTGCGGCCCTGCTGCAGTTCGACGCTTGCCGAGTCGCTCTGGATTTCCGTTCCGTCCAGGCGGATCAGCTTCCAGCGGAGCGTGACGACGAGATCCGTAGGGCCGTCATAAAGCGCGTAGACTTCCACGGCGCCGCGCGTGTTCCTGATGTAATTGCCAATGCCGCGTTTCTCTTCGCCGAGGTGATGGAAGCTGACCAGCGCCGGGGCGAAAAAGCGGCGGGCCTCGTGATGCAGCGCCTTCCACTTGCCGCCGAACTCCAGGCCGGACCACGACGCAACGGGCCAGCAATCATTTACCTGCCAGTAAACTGCGCCCAGGCACTGCGGAGACTGACGCCGGAAGTGCTCGACGGCGGTCTTCATGCAGTAGGCCTGGTTGAGCTGGGACTGATAGGCGACAGCGCGGTAATCCTTCGGAAACTTGTAGAGGCGCGACGCGTAGTTGAAGATTGTCTGATTGCCGCCGGAGTTCTTCTGGTGAACCTCAAAGGTGGGAGAGAAGACGTTGAGCTCGTCGGCGGGGCAGAACGTCTCTGCGATTTCCTGGGAAGGGTAGCTCTGCATGCCGAACTCGCTGCAGAAGCGATGCCGGGTGGTCTCGTAATGAGAGACGGGCGCGAGGGAATGCCACACTTTCCAGTCATGCTCATCCAGCGTTGCCTGGCGGGTTTCGGCCTCAAAGCCGGGCAGCGGATAGCAGGGCGAGGAATGAATGTAGGACGTCACCGGATCCGTCTCGCGCAGGACGGCGGGCAGCGTCTCGATAAAGATGGCAAGATATTCTTTCGCGGCCTCCGGGTTGTCGCGATAGAACTTCTGATTGAGCGCCGTCACCTCGTTATTGCCGCACCAGAGCGCCAGCGAGGCGTGGTGGCGAATACGCGTCACCTGTTCGGTAGCCTCGCGGCGGACGGAAGTAACATAATCGGCGTCGCCGGGCGAGTGCGTGCAGGCAAACATGAAGTCGTTCCATACCAGCAAGCCCTTTTCGTCGCAGATATCATAGAAGACATCGTGCTCATAAATACCTCCGCCCCAGAGGCGAATCAGATTCATGTTGGCATCGATCATGGCCTGCAGAAGCGGCTCATAGTCGTTGAAGGACAGACCGGCAACAAATGAGTGCGCAGGAATCCAGTTGGCGCCCTTCGCAAACACCAGGCGGCCATTGACCCGAAGACCGAACCGCGTCAGCGTCTGGCCGTCAGGACCGCCCGTTACATCGGTAAACTCATCCGCATCGCGATCCAGCACGATGGTGCGCAGACCTATGCGCTGCTTCCATGTGGAGACTGCCGGGGCGGCGTTGCCTTCGCCTAGCAAGGAGACTTCCAGATCATAAAGAGGCTGAGCACCCTGGCCGGCTGGCCACCAGAGCTGCGGCTGCGCTACGTTCAGTGTCAGCTCACCGGTGGGTGATAGCGTGCCCTCGAACGAGGAGACCGCTTCGCCTTTGAGTGAGAGAGTAGCACGGTAACGGGCGGCCTTATTCTCACGAGTAAGCGCGGGGGAAAGAGTGAGCGAAACAGGCCCGGAGCCGGGCGTGGCGTGGTGCTGCTTTACGGCCACGGTTTCCAGGCGATTAACGCTCCAGCCCTGCAACGTAGCGGGCAGCCAGACGCCGCAGGTGACAAGGCGCGGGCCCCAGTCCCACCCAAAGTTGCACTGCATTTTCCGGATCTTCGTGGAGCCGCCTACGGGATCATTGAATTCCGGAGCTTTAAAGCCGGGGCGCATTTCGCGGATATACTTCATCGCACTGCCGAAGGTGATCTCCAGCAGGTTGGTTTCGCCGGCCTTCAGCAGATTCTTCACCCCGATGCGGTGAGAGTGAAACATATTCTCGGAATGCAGGATATGCACACCGTTGAGTTTGACGTCCGCCACGGTGTCCAGGCCGCCGAAGACGAGGTCAACTTCCTCCTGCTCAAACAGCTCAGCAGCGGGGGTGAATTCAGCGCGGTAGAGCCAGTCGCGCTCTTCGATCCATTGTACGTCCAGCTCGTTACGTCCGTAAAAAGGATCCGGTATGGCGTTATGCGCAAGCAGATCTTGATGAACGCAGCCGGGTATGGTGGCCTTAAGCCATGCAGCGTTGGCGGCGTCTGCTTCAGAGAAAGTCCAGTTGGCCGAGGAGAGCGATTGTGAGAAGTGATTCATCTGAGGTGAAGTACCTGTGTGGGGATCCACCATAGAACCGGGATTTTCGGTAATGTCACCCTCAAATTTATCGAATGAATCAGTGGCAGAAGTGCTCTCGGCAACAGGAAAACGTGTAGGCATGGATCCCCGTTTGTATCGCCTCCATAGGCCTGCATCAACAATTTGGGAAATAACTGCGAGACTATTTCATTTGACAGTCAAATGAAGCGCGTCCTACACGCTTTTTCTGGCGGAGCCAGGATTACTTGGCGCGACGGCGCGGTTTGGGCCTGCGATCAGGAGACGCTTCTTTGGTTTCCTCCAGGCGAAACTTGCCTTCGTCACGAACCAATTCGCAGCGGACGTTAGAGTCTCCCTCTATTTCCCAGCTCTTCATCATCGTGTTGTAGTCGCTCACCAACTTTCGCTCCCAGGTGGCGTTGTTCTTTACAATGGGGAAAGCAAGGCGCAGATAGGCCACCAGCTTGCCTTTAACACCAAAGCGATCGACGATGATGTAGGTGGTTCCATCAACGAGATCTTTGGAAAGCACGGTGCGCCAGTTCGGTCCTTCGTCCACAGCGCCAAGTCGCTCGCCGGTAAAGCGCTTGAGCTTCCATTCGCTGAAATCGGATGCGCTGACCAGAAGTTCCTGCTCTTCCGCGATGATCGCGGCGTTCGCAGTGTGCTTTGTCCCCTCAAATTCTTTGCCCGGGACACCAAGCTGATAACCATCGGCGATGCCTTGTTTAACGGGGCGCTGGACAACCCATTCCTTCGGCAGTTTGAAGGTAACCCTGCCGGTCATCAGCGACGTTGGAGCCGGCGGTGCGGGTGGTTTGGCAGGCTCTTTCTCCCTGTCCTTCTCCTTTTCTTTGTCTTTAGGCTGAGCCAGAGCGCCCGCGCTACCCAGCACAAACGTAAACAATATAAAAAGAGAAACAGTTCTAAAGCTAAAAATCGGGCAAATCCTCCCGCTGATCATGGTGGGGAGAGGAGGATTGGTGCTGGAAAAACGCATGCAGCAGGGCGGAAATACATCCCGATGCCGGATCTTACCTAAAAATACGCGCGTATCAAGCTACAGAAATCAACTTTCTGTCCGTTACCCCACCAAATCTCTTCTTTTGGGACGATAACCGGCTAATTCCCGGTGACAATCACGCAGTAGAACCGACTGCTCCCAGGTGCTTCTCAGCCGCAGCCAATCCCAGCAGGTCCTGACCAAAAGGGCTCAGAATCGTAATGGCTTCGGACCGAGAACGTTCCGCACCGGGAGTTTTGGAAGGAGCCAAAAGATTCTGCCGGGCAAAACTACAGAGTGTTCCTGATGGTCCAAGATCGAGGTAAGTCCAGGGACCATCCCGCTCGGCAGCCGCCAGAGCGCCTCGAAAATCTACGGGATCCAGTGTCACATTCCAGAAAAAATCAGATCCAAACTCCCCTACCCGCGCGGCCTGCTGGCATGAGTAGAATGGCACGCGAGGTTTCCGCATACGTATGTCCTGCAATATCGCCAGAAATTCTGTACGAACCACTTCCATGTACGGCGAATGGAAGGGATAGCTGATGGGCAGCGGGATTAGCTGGATGCTACGCGCCTTGAGGGCGAGTCGGATCCACTCAATATCGGCAGCCGGTCCGCTGATAACAAAGTGCCGCGCCGTATTGGAGGCCGCCAGTACGCATGGCGCGAAGAGTTCCTGCTCGGCCTCGAAGATATCCGGCCTTGTGAGAATAGCCGCCATGGTACCGGCAGGCCCCTTTTCCTTCAGAATGCGCGCGCTGCGCATGACGGCGCCAAGCGCCTGCCGGGGCGTCATGACTTCAGTGACGGCAGCTGCCACAAATTCGCCCAGGCTGTAGCCAAGGACGGCATCGGGACGCCAGCCTCGCGCCAACATCATTTCCGCCATGGCGTACTGCGTGATAAAGAGCGCCGGATGCGT
>JBGGNE010000361.1:0-3206 GCA_041287705.1 Methylacidiphilales bacterium
TATGGCGCGGGTATTGATAAGCTGGGCCGGGGAAAGGCCCAGCATGCTGGTGCTGGAGGGGCTGGCGAAAGTGATGAGCCCAGCTTCATCAATCTCGCAAATGAGATCGAAGCTGCTCTCGGACATTGCCACGAAGCGTTCGCGGATTTCTTGCAGCACAGACTGTGCTTCGCGGCGCACCTCAAGGTTCTCGTGATTCATCCGGTCATGCCACAGCTTGTTCTGCAGATGCACATTGATGCGGGCGCGGAGTTCGGTAACGCTGAAGGGTTTGGAGAGATAGTCTGCGATGCCCAGGGCGAATCCCTGTTCCTTGGCCCGCGTGCTGCGGTTGCCGCTCAGCATCATCACCGGCACGTCGCGCCAGCCCGGCAGCAGCTTCAACTGGCGGCAGATTTCGTACCCGGTCATGTCCGGAAGCTCGATATCGAGCAGGGCAAGATCGTACACGCCCTGCTGGGCCAGCTCCAGGCCGCGATGGCCGGTCTGTGCTGTCGTGACGTTGTAGCCGGCGCGGGTCAGCAGGCGACTCAGGAACTCGCCCAGATTGTCGTCGTCGTCAATCATGAGCAAATTGACGACCTGCTTCTCCGGGTCGAGGCTGCTGGCCGGGATATGGGTGCCGGAAGATCCGGGTGTGCCGGAGGTCTGCGGAGTCTGGGGCGTTGCCATAGGAGAAACGGGTGAGGAAGGAAGGAAGTAAAGATGGATGGATGCCTGGTCTTCTGGTGGCAGGTGGCGGAGCAGTCTTTAATTCTTAAGAGTGCGGGGACAGGGGGACTCGACGCAAATTCCCTCTATTCAGATCGGCCGGTAGTTATATAAATGTGAGGGATTTCTACAGGAAGATTGGCGACCGAACCGTATGTGCGCGACCTGAGATTTAGCGCTCAGTACGTTGCCGTGGCTGAGCAAAAAATGGAATTGAGCATGAACGAAATACGATGTGGAACGAGCTGTAAAGCTTAAGACAAACCTATAGCTCAAAAATTGGAGTTCGTCTACATCTGCATATTGCCGCTATTGTAATCAATGCTATAAAAGCATAAACGGCATTTGATTTTTCGCAAGCAACAAGGAAGCTATTTCCCCGTTGTTTTGGATGGTAGTGGCGGCGGGCGGAACGGCAGACGACTGAGACCATTTCGCAGCGGAAACCAGGATCAGGGAGAAGCGACACTGACGGTAATGGAGACCGAGGAAACGGCTCCGTCGTCGGTAACTGCGGTGATTTCATGGAGACCGGGCGGGGCGGTCCAGAGGAGAACTTCGTCGGGGCGCGAGCTGCCCAGGGGCTCGGTGCCCTTAAACCAGTCGATACGGCGGGTGTTGCCTGAGGAAGCTGCCTGAAGAGGAACGCGAGGCGGGGTGCCGCCGGTGATCATGCGATACTGAAGGCCGGGCTGCGGTGAGACGATGGCAATGGCTGCTGCCGCAGCGCTGGTTTCCCCAGCTTTAGGCTCGAAGCCGGGAGCCCACGGAGGTGCATCGCGGCGCGGCATACCGGCACGGGCAAAGAGCTGGCGCACGTCGCTTGCCCACACTTCAATGACATGCTGCCTGGCGCCGGGCACGGAATCGGCCGCGGGCACGCGAAGACCGGTGGCGGGATCGATCCAGACGAGCTGGTGCACGGTACATGCCGAAATGGGGGAGAGGCCGGGGACAAACCAGCCTTGAACAGTGCGAGGGCAGTGAGGGCACGCAATGTCCCCGGAAACGGCGCACAGCGGTACTCGTGTCAGATTGAGCCCCTCGGGGCTGTGCCAGTCATGGATGGGGGAACCGGGAGAGCCTTGTGAGGCCGCAGCAGTGGGTGTCGCGGGGCCTGCAGGTAATGAAAGCGCTGCTTGTTGAGGGACATGAGCTGTCTCGGAGACGTCGCTTGTCCCTCCTGTGGAATCGGATGCCGGTGGCAGTACGCTGACTGGAGGCGGAATGTATTTGTCTATGCCGGAGGTTCGAACGCCATCAATGATAGAAAAGAAGAGGGGCGCCGCGGCAACGCGTCCCGCCAGGGCGGAGTTCTGCCTGGAGTCGAAGTTGCCTACCCAGACGATAAGGACGTAGTTGTCGAACACACCGGCAGTCCAGGCGTCGCGAAAGGAGAAGGAGGTGCCGGTCTTCCATGCAATGGCACGGGGATCTTCCGCGCCACGGGGGGCAAAGCTCTGGGCGGAATCAGGCGGCTTGGCGGTTGCAAGCATGTCCAGCGTGAGGAAGCATGCTTCGGGAGACAGCGTGCGAGGGGCGTGGTTGGGCAGTGTCTGGGGCAGATCGGTGCGGTCTTTGAGTTCGCGAAGCAGGCCGCCACCGGCCATCATCCCGTAGAGGCGCGCCATGTCGCGAATGCTGACTTCCTCGGCGCCAAGTGCGATGGCAAGGCCGTAATGGAGTTCGGGTTTGAGCCCGGCGACCTGGGCCGTGCGAAGGAGCTCATAGAGCGTGCGCGGGCGCTCGGCCGCTGAGGCCGAAGCTGAAGTGGAGAACGGAAAGCGGTATGGAGCAGAGATGTCGGTAGCGGCGCCGGCCAGACTATTACGCTTGCCGGAACTGACGTGCGTCGCAGTAAAGGGGATACGTGACGGACGAGCGGGGCCGCGGGATGTTGCAGTGGACATGGCTGAGGCATTATCAGATGGGGCGGCGGCGGCACGGGCCTGTGCCTCAGCTTCATCGCGAAGACGGACAAGGCGGGCTTCGAGCTCCACCGCAGGGACGTTGCGGCTCTGGGTAAGGGCGTCGCGGGCATGGATGGGACCGCAGAAATCGCGGTCGAAGTTCTCCGGATTGTAGCCGGTGAAGCTGGCCGGGGCGTCATTGAGCAGGGTGAGGGGATGGATCAGGCCCGCATCCAGAGCCAGCGCATAAATGAAGGGTTTCAGCGCGGATCCTGGCGAACGCATCATGCGGGTGCCATCAATCTGTCCCTGAATCTCGACGTTGAAGAAGTCGGCGGAACCGGCGCTGGCCCGCACTTCCATGGTGCGCCAGTCGACGAGGATGGCGGCGGCATTCTTGAGGCCGAGGGTTTCGCCACGGCGCAGAGATTCCGCGATGCGCTGATCCACAATACGCTGCAGCCGGGCGTCGAGCGTCGAGGGAATGACGGTGCGGCGTGCGAGGGGCGAGGTGATGCGCGGCATGCCGGAGCCCCGGCCATGAGCCGGCATCGGCTTTGGAGCAGACGCGTTCAGGGCGTTTTC
>JBGGNE010000362.1:0-6302 GCA_041287705.1 Methylacidiphilales bacterium
CCTCGGCCTGCTGGGCAAGAACCAGCAAATGGGGTATGGCATTCTTCACATCTGGCTGGCTCCCCTTGCCGGCCCCCTGTTCCTTCTCGTCGCCCTGCGCATCTGGGACTTCGGCGTCCGCCGCTACTGCTCTACTGGTTCATGACAGGGGACTTCTTTTCTTCTGGTTCAACAACCTCTGGCATATTCTATATGAAAACAATTATAGCAGTGCATTCATCACTAAAATCAGCAGATGCCTGGCAAATCAAAGGAAATCAAGTTCGAGTTTACACGTGTTTGTCATCAGCTCTGACCACTTACTTGGAAATTTCTTTAACTAACGAAAATGATCCAGAAAGCGGAAAAGAATGGCTAATAATCAATGATTTCCTGAGCGTGCTTCAGAGATATTTTGAAGTATTGCACTTTCTTGGCAATGAGGTTGCAGAAGAGCGATTACCCTCTTCCGTCATTTCAAATAATTATAATTACATAGTTTTTGCTCATGCTGCATGGTGTTTAGGAGAATTCACCACAGGTGAAGCTTTTGTAAAGTTTGCTGCGAGGCAAGATGTTGCCGATTCAAGTACTCCATTTTGGAGGGAATATACTCGGGGAATGAACGCTTTAGTACAAGGTAAAGAATATCAGGTAAAAGAATTGCAACTTCGCGGACAGGAAAAATATTGGGTTGCCTACCTTCATATGATTGCAACGAGATCAACCCCTGTGCAATTGCAAGGTGCAAAAGCAGATATTAAAAAATTATTTAGTAAGCGAAATCACGATAAAACGATTAGGGATGATCATTATGGAATTGAAGGCTCTTCCCACGCCCCCGTAAAGTGGGATCTTAGAGGTCATAGTCTGCTAAACTACATGGTCAAGATACCTGACCAACCATTATCATAGGAAGTTAGCAGATATATGAAAAATCAGCCTTAGTGACTGATGAATCAATCCCTTCCTTCAATACGATCCTGAAGTCGCCAGTATATTGTATACAGTAGTCTGAACGGTATGCATATACAGGCGACGATGCATTCCTTCACTCCAAGTTTCGCGGCAGGCACTTCAGACTCTGCCGACCTGGCTGGCGGATAGGGAGTCACCAGTGCCAGTGCGCTCTCCTGAATGCCGGGGGATGCCATGATCAGAATGGTCGCGCCAAAAAAGCTCAGATGCGAGCATAATGCCAGAAAGTGACTGATGACCAGTATGGCAAGACCATCATTCTCGCCTCGGGGAAAGCCATCACTTTCCAGGGCAGGCTCCGGATTGCGCCGATAATATTCCTCGCCGGCACGGCCTTCCATATCCATCCATCCGTAGATGAGCGATACGCTGGTCAGGGGAAGGCTAATGCACAAAACAAGGAGTGCGCAACATACACGCAACCATCGCTGCCTGACTCCCGATGATGCTTTAAACACAAGCACGCATAAGAGTGCGGGAATGACTGCCACCGTAAGCAACAGAACAGGAAACGATACGATGTTCCAGAGAGCATAGACAGTATCACTCATATGTCTATGCCTGGCTTCATAAGATAAGTAGTCCGCTGGACCGCACCACGCCGCCTGCCTGCCTGACGTTACGCGGCTTCTTCGGTCACGGGATTTTTCAGGATGCCGATACCTTCGATCTCCACTTCAACCACATCGCCGGGCTTCAGGTGGACGGGCGGGGTGCGGGCCATGCCGACACCGTGCGGCGTACCGGTCAGAATGACCGTGCCGGGCATCAGCGTTGTGCTTCCGCTGAGGAAGGAGATGATCTCGGAAATCGAGAAAATCATGTCGGACGTGCTGCCAGACTGCCATTCCTCGCCGTTAATGCGGGACGAAATGGCCAGATTGTCCGGATTAAACTCGTCCGGCGTTACCAGCGCGGGCCCCAGCGGGCAGAACGTATCAAAGGTCTTGCCGCGGCACCATTGGCTACCGCCAAAATCTTTTTGCCAGTCGCGGGCGCTCACGTCGTTTGCGGCCGTATAGCCCAGCACGTAGCTCAGAGCTTCCTCTTTCTTCACGTTCTTGCAGATGGAGCCGATGACGATGGCGAGTTCCGCCTCGATATCCACGCGCTCGCTGCGCAGAAAGCGCGGCAGCTGAATGGGCAGGCCGGGATCCTGAACGGCGGTGGATGCCTTCATGAAAATGACGGGAAACTTCGGAATCTTAGCGCCCGTTTCCTCTGCATGCTTGCGGTAATTCAGCCCTACGCAATAGACCGCCGGAATGCCGACCGGGTCCAGGGGAGACAGGATGGATAGTGTCTCAATCCTTTCATTCGTGATGATTTGTTCCCCATAAAATACGTTGCCTTTGAGCGAGAAGAAATCTTCGCCATTGTCTGATGTGGCAATGCGCACCTGATGATGGATATCACGAACACGGTAGAGTTTCATGTCGGGGATGGTTTTAGCGGAAAATCGATTGAGAGGAAAGGCTTTATGTCGGATATTTTACAGAAAAATACGGGAAAACAGCGTCCTTTTCGCGACATTCGCCGTCGCCTTCGCCAGCAATCCCGCCCTGGCGCACTGTCTCCGCTTCTCAACATACCGAAAGAGCAACTCCATGCATTATTTTTGTGCAGAAATAATCAATCAGACAATAGTGCGGCATGGGTGGTATAAAGACGCGCAAACTCAGTTCCCTGCCAAGTGCTGGGCCAGCGGGCCATCCTGCGAGGCGGCGACTGTCCAGCCCGGTTTAACATGCGGCGCCAGCACGCCGTAATGAGTGCCGCGCAGAATAAGATGCAGCATGTGCAGCCGCCCGTTGGGCCGGTATTCCCACACCACCTCAACCTCGCCCGGCGTCTCCAGCGGCTTCAACATGAGCTGGGCGTCGACATAGCGCGCAGAGTTGAGGTAAGGCAGAGTGCCGCGATCTTCGCGCCACGCATCCACTGCGGGCGTGGCTTCCTGATTGTAGAGCCACAGGTTGCCGATCATCTCTTTGCCTTCCATCAGGTAGGCGTAGGCCACGCGCCCGTCATCCTCAATAATGCAACTGTAGATGGCATCCTCGGAGAATAGCTGGTGAAATAACGTCGTCATGGCAGAGCGGTGCGGGACAGAAATAAATGAAAAGGCGAATGAGAGTGCGCCATGGCGCTTACGTTTCATTCGCGGTCAGGCAAAGAGATCTTTCACCTCATCCCACGACAGCGACTCCACAAAAAGCTCTTCCGTAGCCAGGCTGCTGGCAAAGAGAGCCTGCTTCTTCTCCTGCAGCTTCAGTATTTTCTCCTCCACCGTACCGCGCGCAATCATTTTGTAAGCGTTGACCACACGGTGCTGCCCGATTCGGTGTGCGCGCGCCATTGCCTGGTCTTCCACGGCAGGATTCCACCATGGATCAAACAGCACGACGGTATCGGCCGCCGTCAGGTTAAGACCGACGCCACCCGCCTTCAGGCTGATCAGGAACACAGGGATATCCGCCGTCGTCTGGAAGCGCTTCACTTCATCCATGCGATTTTGCGTGGCGCCATCCAGATAGCAGTAGGTGACGTTGCGCTTATCCAGTTCGGCTCGAACAAGATGCAGCAGCTTCACAAACTGGCTGAAGACCAGGATGCGGTGTCCGCCGTCAATCGCTTCATCCAGCAGCTCCAGAAAGTGATCCATCTTGCCGGAAGGCTCTTTCCATTCCGGCTCTATAGTCGGCTCTGCGGATGTCACGTCTGGCTCGGAGGCCGGGGCCTTTCCTTTGGCCGCAGTCTTCTTTGATTCGGAGACATGGGATGTCTTAGGGACACTCTTTGTCCCTGAAGCGAAAGGCTGGGAACCCGGCAGCAATCCCAGATGGCAGCACGCCTGGCGCAGACGAAGCAGTGTAGTCAGAATCGCCAGCTTGTTCTTGCCCTGTCCCACCTTGCCGGATCCGTCAAAGACTTCGCGGCGGCCCTGTTCCAGAATGGCCTGGTAGACTTCGCGCTGTTCATCCGTAAGTTCGCAGTACGCCACCTGTTCCAGCTTATCCGGAAGCTGCAGCGCCACCTCCTTCTTGGTGCGGCGCAGAAAGAACGGGCGCAGCCTCTGACGCAGGCGCTGGGCCGCAGACTCGTCCTTATCTTTGGTAATGGGCGCTTCGTAGCGTTCCTTAAAGTCTTTGGCGGTGCCCAGATAGTTGGGCAGCAGAAAGTCGAAGATCGACCATAAATCCTGCAGGCTGTTCTCCAGCGGCGTACCTGTGAGGACGTAGCGCATGCGGGCCCGCAGAGCTTTAGCGCTCTGCGCGTTAAGGCTGGAACGGTTTTTGATGTGCTGAGCTTCATCCAGGACCGCCGCGGTGAACTCTCGCCCCGTGTACTGGTCAATGTCGCGACGCAACAGAGCGTAAGATGTGACGATCAGATCCGCCCTATCGATCTCGCCCCAAAGTGCCGAGCGCCCTGCACCCTCGAGTACCAGCACACGCAGACCGGGCGTAAAGCGTTCCGCCTCCTGCCGCCAGTTGTGCACCAGGCTGGTAGGGCAAACGATCAAAGCGTTGCCGCCTACTTTCTTCAGCAGCTGCTGCAAAAAGGCAAGCATCTGGATCGTTTTGCCAAGACCCATTTCATCGGCCAGCAAACCGCACAACCCGTTCTGAGCCAGCCCGCTAAGCCACGCGATGCCCTGCGACTGATACGGCCGCAGAATCTCCGTAAGGCTGGCGGGAAGCTGACCCAGCGCCAGAGCCGGCTTCTCCTCCGGCGGACGCCATGTGGAGCGCTGGTTAAGACCCCAGCCCTGCGCCTCCAGGGCATTGGTGAGGTAAGGCGCGAACTGGGCGCGTACGCGCTGCCGGCCGGGATCCTGGCGTACATCACAGTCTGCCAGCACAAGCTGCATTTGATCCCACGCCTGATTGGGGAAGAGCAGAATGCGCCCCGCTTCCTCACGGCGATGGCTTTGCCCCGTCTGCAGCCAGCGCTGCACATCAGCGGGGGAGAGATCGGAGCGGCCATTGCGGGAACGCAGTTTAATATCCAGACCCAGCCAGTCTTCGCCGGATGACGCAAAGCTGTCGCCACCATCTGAAAAACCTGTACCGGAACGCGATGCGCCACGACCGGGACCTGTCATGTCCCTCCCACTGCCCGCACCCGAAGCCGATACGAGGGTAATATCCGGCTCAATATAATCCAGCCGCGACGTAAGATCCTGCATGCGGGCGCCTTCGATCACGCGCCAGCGCCGCCGCCAGCGCGGCAGGTGATTGGCCAGAAACGTTCCCACCTGGCGCTCGCCACTGATGAACCAGGCATCCGGCTTACGATCGCCCGGGGTAAACCCACCCGCGCGCGCCTCGCCAATCGCGGTGCGCTCCACCGTGTAATCGCGGCACCAGAACCGTAGCTTGTCTTTGCCGGCGGCACCAGAACTCACCCTGGTCGCAAAACTTTCATCATCAGGCTCATACGACGGTGATGGAACCGGCCCGTCGCCATCGCGAGGACGCAGCAGGTAGCGGTGGCCATTGCCATATACGGCTTCCAGCTGAAGACTGAGCCCCACCAGACTGCCGTCCAGCGTCGCGTGAATCTCCGGCGTGCGCGTCTCCAGTTGCAGATCGCTGCCGCCCGGACCAGCCAGTGAGCCCGCGCCTTCCATCGCCACCAGCCGCGACAGCGCTGGCATCTCCCGCGTCAGAAAGTTGACGATGCCCGCGCGCGGCACCAGCACCGGCGCCTTCAGCAGCGTGGCGTATGGCCCGGGCAGTTGCCACTGCTCGTCCAGGTAACCTTCGCGCCAGGTCCAGCGACCGCCGGGCAGATCCAGCATGCGGCCAACGGGGGCAGGCACCTGGCTCAGCGTCAGCTTCAGTTCGCCACCGCTCACCGTTTCCATCTTCAGGACAGGCTTGGCTGTGGAGCGCCGAATGCGTACCGGGCTTTTCTTGCCGATCCAGACGCGCGGATGCGAGGCCATTGCGCAAAACAGCGCGTGCAGATGGTCGCGGCCGATATGGCAGATGCCGGCGATCTCGCCATCGCCCGCTTTTTCGATAACCGCCAGCACCGCCTCGTCGTCCTCCGTGATCGCGAAGATTGTGTCGCGACCCGGCAGCGAGTTGGCGCGCATGACCGAATCCCATGGCTGGAATGCTTCCTCCGACACCGTGGTAGCCTGCGACATCACCCGCGCCTCCAGAATCAGCCGGATGCCGCCCTGCACCCCAAGGCGATCAGCGCCCTCCGGAAAGCTGAGTGGAAGCAGAAACATCGGCTCCAGGCGGCGCGCCTCGGCGGGTGCACTCCCCAGCAATGTGCGATTGAAGCGCGGCCCACGCGGAGCGGCTGCCGATGCGGAGCCCGAAGTT
>JBGGNE010000363.1:0-7378 GCA_041287705.1 Methylacidiphilales bacterium
AATCCTGGGTCGCTTTTGGGCGATAGCAGCGTTGCGCTTTCGGTCATGCATTATTCTAATGCACTCCCTCAATCGCGCCTTGCTCTCATCCCCAAATCGATCCCAGTCTTTGTACCAATTAACGTCTGCGAATGGTCTTACAGCTTCCTCCAGGACGTTTTTGATTTTATTAGAATAAAAGAGAAAAGTAGAAAACAGAGAAAGTGAATATTACAAGGAAACACTTGGCGTACGCATCTTTACGCAAAGTCGTTCCATGGTAACACCCCCCATATCTGCTACCTTGATGTCTCTGTTAGGCTAAGGCACCATGCCTTCACCGCCGCTGAGCAGAAGCGCGAATTCTGCTTTCAGAGGTTTCAGATCATCGTCCTCGTGGGCACCGCGATAGTGCGTGGGGTTCATCTCAAAGGCTTTGCGCAGCAGGCGCCGGGCTTCGTCCATGCGGCCCAGTTGACACGCATAACAGGCCAGGTTATAGACGATGAGCGATTCCTTGGGAAAACGCTCCATGGCCTCGCGCAGGATCTTCTCGGCGTCCAGAATGGAGAACGCCCGGCGTGTCGAGTAGGCCAGGCGGATCTGCCAGTCGGCTTCATCCGGCTCCATCTGCGCCAGTGTGCGCGCCACTTCCACCGCTTTGTTCCAGCGCGCCGTGGCGCTCCACAGTTCCAGCCACAGGATCAGCACTTCGCGCTCTCCGGCGCGGCCTGGCTCCAGCGCAATCAGCTCCTGCTCCGCATCCTCTACCATCCCCAGCTCCAGGTATCCCATGGCGGATTCCAGGCGATGATCACGTTTAGGCATATGAAGGAGAAGAGAAGTGGAAAGTGCGGTAGGATACCGCAAGCATCTTCCCATAGCAATACCAATGGGTGTAGCATAGGCTGTAGTTGCGGAACCTCACAGCAGCCACTACACTTCCCGCACCAATGAATAATATGCCACAGACGCGGCAGACCGTCCCACGGGGGCTCCAGATTCTGGCCTGCATGATCATGTTCATTGTCGTCGGCCTGACCTTTGTCTTCACTTTCGAAAACTCTGCGTACTACCGCGAAGTTCAGCGTGAGCGCATCACGGCGGACATGAACAAAGGCTGGAGCGCCGTACCCGCCGCCACATATTTTCATCTGAACCCCGCCTCGCTCGACCCAAAGTCACTTATCACCAACAGCCCCAAAATGATTGTTAGTCTTCGCCCGGAGCATTACTCCTCGCAGAACGCGGTGATCGAGATTACCGATCCTGCGGCGCTGGAGAAAATGAAGGCGTGGACCATGCGCTACATCTGTCCCGCAATGGAATCGGACCGGCAGTTCGCCTATAACAAGAACAGCGTCGGCTCCACGATTACTATCTATTCACGGGATGCCGGTGGTAATATCAACACAGAAAAGCCCGCCGCCAGTTTCCTGCTGGATGCCATGATGCTTACCCCAGGCCATAATTTCAGTGGCGATCTGCTGTCCGGCATGAGCGACTCCGACGACAAGCTGCATCAGGAGGCGATGTCGGAGCTTTATGCCATTACCATGCCGCTAAGCCTGAAGCCTGCCAAGCGCGCCACTACAGAAACAGACGTTGAGCTTCCCTGAGTTGCGCTCTTCGCTCTTCCTTCCACAATCACGTATGTAATCAGTCCTCTTATCTCTTATGATACGGTATGCATTAAGCATAGCCCACAGAAGATGATTAGACCAAGAGTGGAAGAGCCTGCTAAACCCGTCACTCTCGCTCATCAGCATTGCATCTCCCGCCCGGAACAGCGTCTAAAGGATCCAACGGCACGCTGGTTGGTTGATTGGCCGGTTAATCTATCGTAACTTAGCGTTATGGCTACCGCAGATCTTCTCACCGCACATCTGGACCACCGCCGCGCGTGGGATGAATTCTTTTACGTCTACCCCGTCATCTCCCGGCGCTCTCAGGGTGTGTCCATCGGTGTTAACCTTAACCCCGATAAAGCCTGCAACTTCGACTGTGTGTACTGCGAAGTTGATCGCCGCACCCCCTACCGCGTCAAGCTCGTCGATCTGCCCGTGCTTGGCGCCGAGCTGGAAGCCATGCTGGAGATCCGAGCCTCCGGACAGCTCTTCGAGCGCGAGCCCTTTGCCTCCGCCCCTGCGGCATGGCGGCGTCTCAACGATATCGCCTTCTCCGGCGATGGAGAACCCACCACCTGCGCTGTTTTCGAACAGGCTGTGGATCTTACCTTTCGCCTTCGTGATAAACACGAGCCCGCAGCCAAGCTCGTCCTCATCTCCGACAGCACGTGCTTCAATCGCCCCAACGTTCAGGCCGGCCTGCGCCGCATGATGGAAGGGCCGTACGAAGTCTGGGCCAAACTGGATGCCGGCACGGAGCCCTACTACCAGCTCGTCAATCGTTCGCGCGTCCCTTTTGATCGCGTGCTGAAGAATATCGCGGATACAGCCCAGTGGTGCCCGCTCTACATCCAGTCTCTCTTCCTGCGCGTGCATGGCCTGCCGCCCAGCGCGGAGGAAATCGAAGCCTACGCGGGTCGCGTCAATGACATTGTGGCAAAGGGCGGCCGCATTCGCGGTCTGCAGCTCTACACGGTGGCGCGTCCCACGCCCGAAGCATGGGCCACCGCCCTTTCCAACCCCGAGCTGGATGCCATCGCGGCGCGTTTGAAAGAGCTGACCGGCCTCCCTCAGCAGCTCTCCTACGGCAACGGCACGGCGTAAGACCATTTCCCATGATGATTTAATTCAGGCAGGTATATTTCTTCGGGCTTTCTTTTTGTAAGAGCTGCGCTCAGGCTATTGTCGCCTGCAAGAGCATTGCCTTTCCTTATGCCGAAGCAAACCATGGTCAACTTTGAGGAGCGTCTGGCAGCACGCGAGCGCCGCTACGCAGAGCTCATCGCGACACTGCGCCAGTGCGAAATCCGCGATATTATCGGCATATCAAACTTCACCGCGGGCGGGTCGGGCGACCGATTCCAGGGCGGCTTTCTTAGCTGGCGCTTTCCCGGCCAGAGTGTCCAGCCGCAGCATCTGGAGTTCCTTAAGGACGGCGTCTCCAGCGACGAGATGAGCGCGCTGATGGACGTCCTGCGGGGAGATCGCATCTACCACATACGAGCCCGCATTCCCGCGATGGACGAGCCCGCTCCGACATCTGCACTATTGACCGAAATCATTCGCGAAGTGCCGCTGAAGGAAGACGAAGAGCTGAAGCGTGAACTAAAGCGACTGCAGCAACCCGTGCTTTACGAAGACAAGATGTATAAGATGGGCACGTTTGTGCAGTGCCGCATTTTCGGCAGTTACGAGACCGAAAAGCGTTGGAATGGCACCCCCGTGGAGCTGACACTGAACATCTCCACCCCGGAAGATCTTATCCCCTGCCTGGAAACCGCCGCAGTCCTGTGGAGTTCGCCACGGATCTGGACCGAGCAGGTCGAGCAACACCTGACGGACAAAATCCTTGATCTGTACAATAGCAACTGGCGTCAGAAGGAGATCGACCCCAGACCGATTTCCGCTGATGAATTTCTGCGCCGGGTAAGGCCCGAACTGGAGCACATCCGGGTCTGGGACGACGGCTCCTTTACCTTCTCTTATGAGGAAATCGCCATGTTCTCCAACCACACCATAGAGGTGAGCGGTAATCTTGTAGATGGCGTGAAAGAGGCGGATCTGGCAGGGTGAAGTTCAGGCGCCGTCGATCGCAAGGCATGCAAACTCCCTCCGAAATCCGCTCTCCCGCAGCGGCCTCTGCTTCCACTCACAGTTCCGTGAATGTTGCTGCGGCGGAGCCGTCATTTCAGAAGCTGCCCTTCTTTCTGCGCTGGGCGCTGGACAGGCCGGTGGTGCGCATTGTCCTTCCCATACTGGGGGTTATGCTGCTGGTGAGTTCGTGGATGGTGTATGTGTTCTTTTCCACGGCGTATGTCACCAGTATCCCTGTCGAAAGCATGGCGTGGAATTCCGACAGCAGGCTGCTTGCACTCAGCATCAGGGCGGAGAAGATTGTCGTGCTGGATTGCCAGAAAGAGCGCCCTGTTGTCAGGCATATTCTGGACGCCGGCAACGACAGCAATCTTATAGAACTGGCGTGGAGTCCGGACAGCAATTTTCTGGCGGGGCTGAGCTATTCCCATACCTGCATCTACAGTATGGCAACGGGGGGAAAGGTGGACCGGTTTGAGGTCAGTCAGAGCAAGGACAACGTGCATGGTCTGGCGATGTGGATGCCCGATAATAACCTGGCCATGATGGATGCTTCGAAAATGACGTTTCGAAAGTATGAGCCTCTGTCATCGGGCCCCGCCGTGGCGACCACAACGGTACCTTTCCCTTTCCCCATGCCTGTCCCGGTAGAGGAAACGTATGAGGGAACCAACATGACCTATATGTCCGGGACCACGCATCTCTGCCTGCAGCCAGGCCGGCGGAAATGCCTGCTGGTTGAGCAAAAGAAACGCGGCTGGCCCAGCACCACTATTCCACAAAACAATATCTACATACAAGACCTGGAGAAGGCGCTCGGACCACGCAGCATCAAGATCACATCGCCGCCCGTTATCTGCAGTCTGAGTGCCGATGGGAAGGCTCTCGCCATGGTTTCACTTCCCGATGCCGACACCGATCCTGTGCCTGTCCGTATTGATGTATTGGATGTTGACGTGAGTACCGAAGTGACGCGCAGCATGGCGGCCCCTCCGGAACTGCTCAGAGGTTATGCTGTCGACAGATGGGGCATTCATTATACCTATCGGGCGGAGCGCACGCACCATGCCCTGACCTGGAGCTCGGACGGTAAACGCCTCGCGGCAGCGTTTTATCTGAATGCCCAGGGCTATCCGTATGTCACCCACGTGCTGATGATGTGGTGGAATACCGAAAGCGGTGCGTTGCTGGCCCATCAGATGATCACACTGCCACCGAGAATACAGTTTAGCTTCATGCCCGGTCCGTTAGACAGGGATTTTGACAACGGCTCCTCCCCCATGTGTTGGAGCCCGGATCTTTCCCATTTGGCAATCAGCATGGAAATAAAGTGCACAGCGAACGCGAAAAACCTGTTCCAGCTCTATGCGGTCAAAGCCATCCCGGCGCCGCCTGAAGCTCGTTGAGAAGGGTTGAGATTCAAATGTGTGTTGTTCTTGATCAGATCTCCATGCATAGTGGCAGTCTCGCCTGGATACCTGCCAACCACCGAACGTAGCACACAGGAGTTCTGGTTCTCAAAGCTTCCCTGTTATGAGCAATCCCGAAACTCCATTACCCATACCGCCAGCGCAGGAAACCGGTGCGGCAGCCGCGACCGCCTCAGACGGATGGCCAGGCTTGTTGGGCAAACTGGATCGGGGGAGCTACTTCTGGCCGCTGGTGGTTCTGCTGGGGCTGAAGTTCAATGCCGATCGTTTCTACTACATCACCTCCACAAAGGGGCGGGACTGGTACTTCTTCTATTACCTGACAGGTCCGGCCAAACCCGGGGAGGAATGGATAGTTATCGGTTTTACCTGGGTGCCGATTGTGGCCATCGCGCTCTGGCTGAGTGTATGCCGGTTGCGGTCCATTGGGGCTTATCCAGCGTGGGCGCTGCTGATTCTGGTGCCTGTGGTGCAGTGGCTTGCGTTCATCGTCTTCAGCCTCATTCCCCGGCAGCAGGAGCCAGGCGAAGACAGCGCTAAATCCTGGCTGGACCGCTGGGTGCCGAACTCCCCCGGGGCCAGCGCGATTGCGTCTATCCTTGTGACCGGCGTCGGTGGCACCTGTCTGGCTTTTCTTAGTACGGTAGTCCTGGGCAGTTATGGTCTTGCCCTCTTTGTGGCGGTGCCGTTTGTGTGTGGTTTTGTATCCGTAGCTCTGCACAACCGGCATGGGCCGATGGGTCAGCGTGACGTGGCAGCGCTCTCGCTGTTGCCCCTTGTTTTTATAGGTATAGCCTTTCTGGTTCTGGCTGCGGAAGGTCTCATTTGTCTGCTGATGGCGCTGCCGCTGGTGGTAATCCTGGCGTTGCTGGGTGGTTGCCTGGCCAAAGCGCTCAACCCTATGGGCAGACGCACCGCTCTTTCACCGACCGCGCTGCTGCTGCTTTCCGCCGCGCTGCCTGTGTTGATTGGCGCCGAGTACGCGGGCAATGCACAGCCGGCCCTGGTGAAAATCACCACCTCGGTCATCGTCAACGCGCCGCCCGAAGTCGTGTGGCCTTGCGTCATCGCCTTTCCTCCTATCCCGCCCGAAGGGCGGCACTGGACGCTGCGGATCGGCATCGCCTACCCGATCCGTGCGGAAATTCAAGGGCACGGCGCAGGTGCCATTCGCCACTGCATCTTCTCCACAGGCGCATTTGTCGAGCCCATCACCGCCTGGGAGGAAGGGCGGTTGCTGGCCTTCGACGTAACCGCTCAGCCGCCTTCGCTGGAGGAACTGACACCTTACGGCCACATTCACGCACCGCACCTCAGCGGCTACCTGCAGAGCCGGCGCGGCCAACTGCGACTGGAACCGCTGCCCGGCGGCAAAACACTTCTGGAGGGCACCACCTGGTACACCAACCGCATGTGGCCCTCCGCTTACTGGCACCTGTGGACTGACTTTATCATCCACAAGATTCACCTGAGCGTTCTGGAGCACATCAAGACAACGACGGAACAGGTTGCGGGCGGTGAAGCTGCAAAGCAACTTTGATGTCGCTTGCGGTGCGGAGCTCGTGCGCGTAAGATTACCCTTCCATGACATTTGCAGACGTCTTCTCTTCCGCGGCACATCTCTCCTCTCGACGCTCCGCCACTCTGGCGCGGTTTGCGGCGATGCTGGAGCCGAAGACGAATGCGGAGATAGAGGCTATGGCGCGCCAGGCGCAGATTCTGACACGACAGAACTTCGGG
This sequence comes from Methylacidiphilales bacterium, assembly GCA_041287705.1. Taxonomy (GTDB): domain Bacteria; phylum Verrucomicrobiota; class Verrucomicrobiia; order Methylacidiphilales; family UBA1321; genus LW23. The sequence goes on from JBGGNE010000363.1 coordinate 6,872, forward strand.
CGCACCATGCGGCTTTTTGCGCCGCTGTATCTCAGCAACGAGTGCATTAACGTCTGCAAATACTGCGGATTCTCTCGCGACAACCCCATTCTGCGCGTCACGCTGGCGCTGGATCAGGTTGCCGCCGAGGCGCAACATCTGGCGGATCAGGGCTTCCGCAACATTCTGCTGGTAGCAGGCGAACACCCCAAATTCGTCTCCACCACCTACCTGGCCGACTGCGTGCGCCGGCTGCGTCCGTTCATCCCCAGCATATCGCTGGAGGTCGCCCCCATGGAAACCGAGGATTACATCCCCATGGTGGAGGCCGGTGCCGAAGGCCTCGTCGTGTACCAGGAGACCTATCAGCCCGAGCCCTACCGGGAGCTCCACGTTGCAGGTCCCAAGCGGGACTTCCTGTGGCGTCTCGCCTGCCCGGAGCGCGCCTACGCGGCGGGATTTCGCCGTCTCGGCATTGGCGCTCTGTTTGGCCTGGCCCCCTGGCAGGATGAAGCCATGGCTCTGGCC
>JBGGNE010000364.1:0-3473 GCA_041287705.1 Methylacidiphilales bacterium
GACCGTAGCGTTAAAATAGTTTCCCGTATCGCCAAACGGCAACGGGTAGCGGTACGTGTTCCGTTTTCAACGCTACGGTCGCAACGCCGCGACGACCGCAACGGGGGGAATGAAACAAGGGAATACAGCGAATTGAAAACGCCAAAAAAATCAGAGGCGCGCGCAACTTTTTTGTAGATCAATCGTCTGCATCAGAGGATAATAAGTGTTGGCAACCTGGGTATCAGGGAGGGTGCCCATCGTTTCTCACACTGCGGGCAGAACCGCAGCTGACGCAATATCCTGGCCTGCAATTTGTTCCTCCGTTTTGGTCCGAATACGCTTAAGACTTCTGCACAAAGGTGGCTTAATTTCAATAGCGTAACCGTAGATTTTTAGCAACTTCATCCGCCCCACAGGGTTTATCTCGTTATGCTCAGTCCACTTCCTGTCTCCCGCTGGACTTACGATACGGCCGCGCACTTGCTGAACCGCGCTGCGTTCGGGGGTTCCCCCGCCGAAATCGAAAAGCTGTACAAACTCGGGCCTAATGCAGCCGTCGCCTCTCTTGTCGACTACGACCAGATAGCCGATACAAGTCCGCCGCCGCCAGACTGGGCAAAGCCGGATCCGGATCTGGCCGAAAAGCAGCGGGAATACCGCAAGCTGCCGGAAGAGGAAAAGAAGAAGAAAATGCAGGAAGAGCGTCGCGAACAGGCTCAGCGCCTCATTTCCCTGCGCGCCTGGTGGCTGGACCGCATGGCCAATGGACCGCGCCCTCTGCAGGAAAAGATGACCCTGTTCTGGCACGGGCACTTCGCCACCAGCGTCCAAAAGGTGAAAAACACCTACCTGATGTATCAGCAGAACGAGACTTTCCGAAAGCACGCCGTAGGATCATGGCGCAAAATGCTGGTCGCCGTATCGCAGGATCCCGCCATGCTGGTCTGGCTGGATAACGCCAAGAGCACGCGCACTCAGCCGAACGAAAACTATTCGCGCGAAGTCATGGAGCTCTTCAGCCTGGGTGAAGGTCATTATACCGAGGATGACGTACGCGATGGCGCCCGCGCCTTTACCGGCTGGACACTTGGCCCCGACCGCCAGACCTTTATGGATCGGCCAGCTCAGCATGATAGCGGCGATAAGAAATTCCTGGGAATCACCGGCCCGCTGACGGGGGAAGACGTCATCTCCCGCATTGTGAAGCAGCCGCAGGCGGCCCGCTTTATCGCCGCCCGTATCTGGTCGTTCTTTGCCGCGCAGGATCCCAGCGAGGAGACCGTTACGGCTCTCGCCAAGTGCCTGGCGGATAACGGCATGACGTTCCAGCCCTTCCTGAAGACGATGTTCCTGAGCGAGGACTTTTACTCGCCGGCCGTCGTGCGTCAGCAGGTCAAGAGCCCCGTCCAGTGGCTGGTCGGCACCGTCAAAATGATGGAGACGAAGCTGCCCGAGCCGCCCGTTATTACCGCTATCCTGAACAAGCTGGGCCAGAATCTCTTTGCCCCGCCGAACGTGAAAGGCTGGGATGGCGGCATCGCCTGGATCAGCACCAACTATCTGCTCAATCGCTACAACATGGCCGGTGCCATTGTGGAAGGCAATGAGGTGGAGCTTCAGGGCCAGGGCAAAGGATCAGGAGGCAACGTAAAGCGTCTGCTAAAACGCTTCGGCGTGGAGGCCGGTAACATCTTCAAGCCCGCGGCGGTGGATGGACTCTTTACCCGCAAGGAACTGGCTACCCGCGAATCGCTCTTTACCGCGTTGCAGAAACGCTTCCTTCAGGGCGAGCTGAAGCCGGAACGGGCCCGAGCCCTGCGCGAGTATATGAACGGCATGAACGAACTGGGCCCCAACGAAGTCCGCGATTCCATCCGCCTGCTCATGAGCACGCCGGATTATCAGGTCGTGTAAGCACCGCCGCATACTGCGGCAACAGATCTTCTCTTTTCCCTTTGCCTCCTCCGCCTCCTTTCCTTCCCCAACTCCCTCCGCTTCACCGCCATGAATACCTTCACCACTCGCCGCGCCTTCCTTCGCTCCACGCTGCTCGGCGGCGCCCTTAGCTGGACGGTGCCGAACTTTATCGCCAATACCTTCAGCACGCTCCACGCCCAGGCGGCGGACAGCGCCACCCAGGTGGCTACCGGCAAGGATTCGCAAATCCTGGTGGTGATGCAGCTGGCAGGCGGCAATGACGGCATCAACACGGTCATTCCCTACGGCTCCGACGATTACTACCGCGCCCGCCCCAAGATAGGCGTCGCGAAGGATCAGATCATTAAGCTCAACGACACGATCGGCCTGAATCCTTCGCTGACCGCTATGAAGGAGATGTACGATGCCGGCCTGGTGGCGCTCGTCAACGGCGTGGGTTACCCCAATCCCAACCGCTCGCACTTCCGCAGCACGGAAATATGGCACACCGGCAGCGATGCCGACAAGACCGAGAAGTACGGATGGATCGGTCGCTATTTCGATAACTGCTGCTCTGGTTCCGACCCCGCCGTGGGTATCAACATCGGCGGTCAGATGCCCCAGGCCATGACAGCCAAAGTGCCCAAGGGCGTCTCGCTGGATAACCCCGGCGCGTATCGTTTTGTGGCCGGTGGCGAGGATGAAGACGCGAAGATGGAGGAAAAAACCTACCGCAAGATGAACCGCAGCGGCATGGGCGAAATGGCGATGTCCGATGGAGAAGAAACCAGCTCCGGCGGCAGCATCGGCACCCTGAACGGACGAGTGACGCACACCGGCTCCCCGCTTGACTTCATTGAGCGCACCGCCATGGATGCGCAGGTCAGCTCCGACAAGATCCGCAAGCTGCTTCAGAATCAGCCCAAAACGGATCCCAGGTATCCCGGCACCAACATCGCCAACAGCCTGCGCCTCATCTCCCGCCTTATCGCGGGCGGCATGACTACCCGCATCTACTATCTCAGCATGGGCGGTTTCGACACACACGCCAACCAGAAGAACAGCCACGAGCGCCTGCTGAAGGAATTCTCCGAAGGCGTCAAAGCGTTCTACGACGACCTGAAGGAACAGGGCAACGCCGATCGCGTCACCATGCTGACCTTCAGCGAATTCGGCCGGCGCGTTGCCGAAAACGGCAGCGGCGGCACGGACCACGGAGCCGCAGCCCCGATGTTCCTCTTCGGCTCGCACGTCAAGAGCGGTCTGCACGGCACCTACCCCAGCCTGGCCACCAAGGATCTGGACAAGGGCGACATCAAATACACGGTCGACTTCCGCACCGTCTACGCCTCCGTCCTGGCCAACACGCTGAAAGTCCCCGTCAAATCAGTTCTGGGCCGCGACTTCGACGCCCTGCCGGTTATCAAGACGTAAGACCAATCGCAGGCGTTAATTGGTACAAATCCTGGGTCGCTTTTGGGCGATAGCAGCGTTGCGCTTTTAGTCATGCATTATTCTAATGCACTCCCTCAATCGCGCCTTGCTCTCATCCCAAAATCGAGCCCAGTTTTTAT
>JBGGNE010000365.1:0-14047 GCA_041287705.1 Methylacidiphilales bacterium
AACTTCTGAAATCTTCACTTTCTCGGTACCGTCCGCATGAGGAAGAATCCTCATGCGGAGCCAACGGGGCTCGAACCCGCAACCTCCGCCGTGACAGGGCGGCGCACTAACCAATTGTGCTATGGCTCCTTTTGAGGCTGATCGAGTAACACTAGGTGTCGCTCGGGAGTTCTATTGCTAGCGGAACATCATCAGATTGGCAACAGGTTTTTTGAGAATTTTTAGGAAGCGGTCGAAAAGAGTTCCCCAGAACTCCTCTAACTTATTCGATTCCCGTGATTTATGCATTTCTCAAATAATCGCCAAAAATGCTCTCCGAAGATGAAAATCACCCCATTAACTCCCCAAAAACACTTATTTTAGGTCAGAGTCACCTTTTCGATTTCATTCCGCCATGCTTCCTCTATATCAGATTCCGACCTTATGCCGATGGATCAGAGCGAATTTCAGAACCTTGTGGATCTCCACTACAAGGATCTGTTCCGCTTTGCCTACAGCCTCAGTCGCAATCCGGACGATGCCAGCGATCTGACGCAGCAAACCTTCGCTATCTTTGCAGAAAAGGGCGGCGACCTGCGCGATCCCTCAAAGTGCAAGAGCTGGCTGTTTACCACCCTGTACCGCGAGTTCCTGCGCCTTTCCACCAGTGCCAAACGCATGGTCAGCATGGAGGAAAGTGAATTGGAGGCGACGCTTTCCACTACTCAGGAGAGCCCCGACGCCCAGCGCACTGTGGAGCAGCATGAAGTGTTGGAAGTCCTGAATGAACTCGACGAAGGGTATCGCTCTATCTTATCCCTTTTTTACCTCAATCAGCACAGTTACAAGGAAATTGCCGAAATTCTACACACCCCCATTGGCACGGTCATGTCCAGGCTGTCACGCGCGAAGGAAGCGTTAAGAGCCCGATTGCAGAAACGAAATTGGGGAGAATAATTGAATAAATTGCCACACTTCCGCCTCTTATAATTAAGCGGCAAGACGAAAAACCAGAAGACTGCTGTACAACGACGATGGACATTGAACAGGCCAAAAAAATACTGCGATTGTATCGCCCTTCAGTTAAGGGTGATGCAGCAGAACCGCTTTTTGCGGAGGCCCCATCGTTTACAGATGCCGAAGGCAGCACGCTGGATCTGTCGCCCGAAAGCGTACAGGCAGCTCTTGAACTGACTCACCAGAATCCTGAACTGGCCGCCTGGTATGAAGAATCCCAGGCGATTGATGCCGGCATGATGGAAGGTTTTCAGGCCATAGAACCGCCGGCCGATCTTCGTGACAAGATTCTGGCAGCAGCGCGCCCGCACCTTACTGTTGCAAGCACAACCTCCTCGCCTCAATCGCAGGAGATACCAGAGTTACCACAAGCTGCTGTCCCCTCGCCCGAATCACAGTCCCGCGCGGAGGTATCGCGTTCCAGTGATCTAAATTCTGGTGATGTCGCCAGCCGCGGCGGCAGCAGCGCTGCTCTGCCGCTATGGATGGCTTTAGCCGCCTCGGTGATTATTGCCCTGGGGGTAAGCTACTATTTCCTGGCGGGATCCGGCGCCGGCAGCCAGCCTTTACCGTTCGCCGCTGTGTCCGCCGAAGTGCCGCGGATGACGCAGACTCATCATCATGCCTTTGGATCAAAAAGAAACGATATCGCTGAAATACGCGTATGGCTGAAAGCCAATGGAGGCACTCCCGATTTTGATCTGCCAAAAAGTCTGGAAGGCTTCAAAGGCGTAAACTGCGAAGTGGCGAACATCCGTGGATTGCGCGTCTCGGTCATCTGTTTGGCGATGAACGGTGGGCGTGTTGTCCACCTGTACGTAATGGATCGCGCCCGTCTTACTGCCCCGCCCCCACTTCTGAAGCCTGAATTCAGTCAGAAGGGCTTGTATGCCATGGCCAGCTGGAGCGATCAGCGCTTCTCCTACATTCTCTCGGAACCAGGAAGCGAAGAAAAGATACGTACTTTGCTATAGAACTCCCGGGGGTGAGCGCAGTTTCAGCGCATTGAACAAGATATAACAATTCGGTGACTACAGGACACAGTATGCAAACTCAGACGGGAAATTCGGCATATCCCAGCGCAACGTCTGAAGTCGGCACCAATTGACAAGAACCAGGTTATGGCGCTGCAGAATCTTCTGTATGGCGTTGACCTCCACCATAGGAGTTTCAAAACGCTTGGACATCATGCAGAGCTCTCTCAGGATACCATCGTCCGAACGACCATAAAATGTCATGCCGCCAACGGTGGTGAAAGCAAAACTATCGGCTACGCGGCCAGTTGCACCTTCAAAACGAAGCCCATTGAACCGCTTGCTGATTGGGCAGAGCGCCTTCACTTCATCAAGAAACAGCGTGGTTCCCTGCAGCGGATGCGCAATTTCCTTGCGAACATGCATCCTGGTCCAGCCCACCCGCTTCCAGCACTCGGTATGGACGCGACGTATTTCGTCCAGACTCTTCTCCATCTCATTGGCAAAGGCCAGCGAGACGAACTCCATCTGGCGCCAGTCATCCTCATGGATTTCCAGGTCGCGCGGATTGTAGGTGCTGTTCTGCTCAATGACGGGCAGTTGCTTCGTCACACTGGGCAGGCTGTACATCACCTCCGCGGGATCCGGCATTGGCACGCGCGTAAGATGAAGACGCAGCCGCCCGGTTTTGCGGAAAGAATCCTTAGCCTGGGGCTCGGCTTCCACAACTTTCCAGTCCTCGCCCTGAATGCTCAGTGTTGTGGGGGCATCAAAAGCTTCCGGAAGATTTTCTGCCGGCAAATCGCAAATGCCGAACAGGGATCCGGTCGTCACGTTCATAAACTCGACGCGGACAGTGGAAGAACTCATCTGTTTTATGAAGGTGTTGAGGGTTAAGCCCGAGCAGAGATTAGGGTGCCACCCCCAAACAGTGTCTGGCGCTAAACATATCAGCCAGTCTCTGTTATAGAGTAGAGTGCCTGCCTGCTCTGAAGAAGAACAGTAAAATCGACACGGAAAACCTCTTTATTGTTTGCTCGGTTAAGCACAAGGAGCATTTCCCGCACCATGGCTTAACCTTCGGCACAATTCGCCTGAGATGTAGACGCTACATGTGAAAAAGTTTGTTAAGTTTTACACGAGGCACATCCCAAACCCCTCCTAATATAAAACAACTGGAATGCGCTACATTTATAACCATCCGATAAGACTGCCTAGGTAGTACACATAAAAGATAACCAATAATGCACCCTCCACTTTCGACGGACGTCGGTCAATGGTTATAAAGGTGAAAATGGCCACACCGGCCAGCATAAGAGGCAAGCCCTGGCTAATCGTCTGAGGGGCTACTTCCAGCAAGCCCTTCTTGGCAAAAAGAGATGTTATACCCATAACCGCCATCGTGTTAAAGATACTCGCACCAATAACGTTGCCCAGCACCATCTCAATCTTACCAGCCCGGGCCATGCCAACAGAAATCAGCAACTCGGGAAAAGAAGAAGCGAACGCAACTACAGTTCCGGCCACGATCGCTTTATCAAGTTTGTAATAATTTGCAACTTCCTGCACTGCTTCCACCGTGTGATCTCCACCAACATAGATCAGGAACGCGGCAAAAACCATCCATGCGTAAGTCTTCCAGGTAACCGGAGCAGGTGCACCATGCCCGTGCCCATGATCTTCTGCCGGCTTCTCCTCTATAGGCTGGCTCTCTACAACGGGACGCAGCTCAACTTTGTCCTTATGAGGTTGCTCCTGCTTGGTTGCACCGGGATGATGAGATTCGTAAGCACCCATCACATGTACATCCACAACATCTTCAGCACGGCCACGCATAACGGTGTTAGCCAGATACAAACCTGCGATGCAGATAGAAAGCAAGCCATCCGTCCAGCTGTAATGGTTGTTATAAATCATGAAACCGAAGAGAAGTGTAGTCCCAAACAAAAAAGGGATATCTTCATCCATCAGATCAATCTGAAGTCTGTTCTTAGTGTTACAAAGGAAAGCAATACCAAGCACTAGAAACGTATTTGTAACGTTAGAACCGACTACACTTCCTGCAACAATTGTAGGTGCGGGGTTATCACCAATTACCGCAAAAATACTGGCTACCAGCTCAGGCAGCGAAGTGCCCATGGCTAAAATCGTAACTCCAATAACAAACTGAGGTAGACCAAACGAGTGCCCCACGCTCTCAGCAGCGCCGGTAAATTTCTGCGCACCGAAGACGAGAGCAGCAAGAGCCATGATGAGCATTCCGAATGCCCAGTATATGTTTATATTCTCGTGTGAAGCTGAGGAGGCGCTTTCTGCTACTGCGGCCAGAATATCCATGCGAGCATCAAACAGTCGTTGCATAATGTTGACAAGCTATTTTGCAGGGATAAACAAAAAACCGGCAGTGCCTATCCCCTTTAGGGATTTGCACGGCCGGTTTTGAGATAATTGGCAGATCAGACGATCTGCACCTATTTAGCCAGCAATAGGAGGAAGCGCTTCGGAAGCAGCGGGAGTTGCCGCACCGTCGCCATCTTCGTCTTCATCATTGTCGTATTCCTGAACAACTGGTTCGCCCAGTTCAACGGTCCTGATCGCGCGGTGAGTTGGGAAGCCGGTACCCGCAGGAATCAGGTGACCCATGATCACGTTTTCCTTAAAGCCGCGCAGACGATCGATCTTGCCCAGAGTGGCGGCGTCGGTGAGAACGCGCGTCGTATCCTGGAAGCTCGCCGCAGAGATGAAGCTTTCTGTTTCCAGCGAGGCCTTTGTGATACCAAGGAGAACGGGCAGACCTTCGGCAGGCTTACCACCCTTAGCCGAGATTTCACGGTTCTCTTCTTCGAACACGAGGCGGTCAATCTGCTCGCCCCACAGGAAGGAGGTGTCGCCGGGCTCCACGATCTTAATCTTGCGCAGCATCTGGCGCACAATGATCTCAATGTGTTTGTCGTTAATTTCGACGCCCTGCAGACGGTACACTTCCTGTACTTCGTTAACCAGGTACTCCTGAAGCTCATGCGGTCCGCAAACCTCGAGGATTTCGTGCGGAACTACAGGACCTTCGGTGAGCTGCTGGCCCTTCTTCACCAAGTCGCCTTTGTAGACGAGCGGATGCTTGGAGAGCGCAATCAGATGTTCTTCCTCGGCGCCGGTCTGCGGATCCCGGATAATAACGCGACGCTTGCCGCGCACGTTACCCGCGATATCCACAATACCGTCGATACGGGCGATTTCAGCAGCGTCCTTCGGGCGGCGGGCTTCGAAAAGCTCGGCAACGCGCGGCAGACCACCGGTGATGTCCTTCGTCTTGACAACCTTACGAGGCGTCTTGGCGAGACGAATACCGGCCTTGACCTCTTCGTTCTGCTTCACTTCAATGTGCGCGCCGGCCGGAATGCTGTAAGAGGCCAGAATCTGGTCGCCTTCTAGGATTACGATCTGCGGGTGCAGATCTTCTTTATGTTCAATGATTACGAAGCCGGTCTGCTTGGTGGCATCGGTCACTTCGCGCTTCATCGTGACGCCTTCGATAATGTCGCGGAATTCAACGCGGCCCGACTTTTCAGTCAGGATCGAAACGTTGTATGGATCCCACTGAGCAAACATTTCGCCCTTCTTCACACGACCGCCTTCGGCGACAGTGAGGACAGAACCAATGACCAGGATATAGCGCTCCAGTTCGCGACCATCATCATCATGGATGCTGATCGAACCGTTCTTGTTCAGAACGATGAAGCTGCCGTCGATCGCTTTAACAGTACGGAGTTCAGTGTACTGAACAACACCGTCATTTTTGGCGCGGATCTGGGGCTGCTTGAACACACCTGCCGCGGTACCACCAATGTGGAACGTACGCATCGTCAGCTGCGTTCCGGGTTCGCCGATCGACTGTGCGGCGATAACACCTACAGCTTCACCAAGCTGAGCCAGCATGTTGGACGCAAGGTTAACGCCGTAGCACTTGGAGCAAACGCCACGCTTCGTCTCGCAGGTCAGCACGGAACGGATCTTCACGCGCTCAACACCGAGCTTGGCAAGGGCCTCTGCTTTAGCTTCGTCGATAACTTCGCCGGAACGGACCACAAACTTGCGTTCGATCGGATCACGAATGTCGTCGCACGATACGCGGCCGAAGATACGTTCTTTCAGGCCGACGATTTCGTCTTCGCCTTCCATGATCGTCTTGACCCAGATACCGTTAATGGTCCCGCAATCGTCTTCCTGGATAATGACATCCTGAGAAACGTCATGCAGCTTGCGCGTCATGTAACCGGAATCCGCCGTCTTCAACGCCGTATCGGCCAGACCCTTACGGGCACCGTGCGTGGAGATGAAGTACTCCTGAACGGTCAGACCTTCGCGGAAGTTGGAGATAATCGGACGCTCGATAATTTCGCCTGAGGGCTTGGCCATCAGACCGCGCATACCGGCAAGCTGACGAACCTGCGTGTTGTTACCGCGCGCACCGGAGTCAACCATCAGGTACACAGGATTCAACTCCTGGCGCCCGAGATTATACTTCAGCGTGCTGAACATAACGCTCGAAATTTCATCGTTTGCACCCGTCCAGATATCGACAACTTTGTTGTAGCGCTCCAGCTCGGTGATGTCACCGGAAGCAAACTGGCGCTCAACGACACTGATGGAAGCATACGCCTTGGCGATAACCTTCTGCTTTTCATCAGGAATGATCATGTCGTGAATACCGATCGAGATGCCGGCACGGGTCGCCTCTTCGAAGCCAAGCTGCTTCAGACGGTCCAGCGCGATAACCGTGGCTTCATGACCAGCGGACTGGTAGCAGCGCAGAATGATCTGACCAAGCTGCTTCTTGCCTGCCTTGTCATTGTAGAAGCCCAGTTCCTTCGGCCAGATGGTGTTGAACAACACGCGGCCGGCGGTCGTTACAATCATCTTCTGATCTTTGGTGTCAAAGACCTTGCCGTAGAAGGTGTCCTTCTGATAATCCGGGTTGCGCATGCGGATCGGATCATGCGTCGTGATAGCCTTCTCCGCATGGGCGAACATAACGTCGTCCACGTTCTCGAAGATCTGCAGACGCGCATCCTTGTTTTCCGGCTGATTCGGTGGCTTCTGCGTCAGATAGTAACATCCCAGGATGATGTCCTGTGAAGGCGTCGTAATCGGCTTACCGCTGGAGGGCGAGAAGATGTTCAGAGGCGCCATCATAAGGAGGCGGGCTTCCAACTGTGCTTCGACCGAGAGCGGTACGTGCACGGCCATCTGATCGCCGTCGAAATCCGCGTTGTAAGCGGTACAAACGAGCGGATGAATACGAATGGCTTCGCCTTCGATCAGTGTAGGCTCGAACGCCTGAATCGAGAGACGGTGCAGTGTAGGAGCGCGATTCAGAAGCACTGGGTGCCCCTTGGTCACTTCTTCCAGGATGTCCCAGACGACGGCTTCCTGGCGCTCGATCATCTTCTTTGCGGAGCGCACGGTGTGCACATGACCCAGCTCTTTCAGGCGTCGAATAATGAAAGGCTCAAATAGAACGAGGGCCATCTTCTTCGGCAGACCACACTGATTCAGCTTCAGTTCCGGTCCGATAACGATAACGGAACGACCAGAGTAATCGACGCGCTTACCGAGCAGATTCATACGGAAGCGGCCGCTCTTGCCCTTTAGCATGTCGGAGAGGGACTTTAACGGACGATTGCCGGCGCCGGCAACGGGACGGCCATGGCGACCGTTATCGAACAGCGCGTCAACGGCTTCCTGCAGCATGCGCTTTTCGTTGCGGATGATGACGTCTGGGGTCTTCAGCTGCAGCAGGTTGCGCAGACGGTTGTTGCGGTTGATTACGCGACGATACAGATCGTTCAGATCGGAAGTCGCAAAGCGACAGCCTTCCAGCGGTACCAGCGGACGCAAGTCAGGAGGAATGACAGGCAGCACTTCAATGACCATCCACTCGGGGCGGCTGTTGGAACCGATGAAGCCCTGCACAAGCTTAAGGCGCTTGGCGATCTTCTTACGAGTCTGTTTGCTCTTGGTATTGCCCAGCGAAACATTCAGATCGGCGGCAGTGGCGCCGAGATCCAGCGACTTCAGAACGTCACGAACGGCTTCGGCACCCATCTTGGCGACGAAAGAATCACCATACTGCTCCTGCGCTTCGCGGTATTCGGTCTCGCTCAGCAACTGGCGGGCCTGCAAGGGGGTCTTGCCGGGATCGATAACGAGGTAATCCTCATAATAGATTACGCGTTCGAGCTGGCGAGCCGTCATGTCCATCATGAGGCCCAGGCGGCTCGGCATGCACTTAAAGAACCAAATGTGAGATACAGGCACGGCCAGCTCGATGTGGCCCATGCGCTCGCGACGTACGCGAGCAAGCGTCACTTCGACGCCGCAACGGTCGCAGATGACGCCTTTGTACTTGATGCGCTTGTACTTACCGCAAGCGCACTCCCAGTCTTTGGTCGGACCGAAGATACGCTCACAGAAGAGACCGCCCTTTTCCGGCTTAAACGTACGATAGTTGATCGTTTCCGGATTTTTGACTTCACCCTTGCTCCAGGAGCGAATGATGTCGGGCGAAGCCACGCAAATGCCGACTTGGTCAAAACCTACGGTTTTTTCCAGGCCAAGCACCTCACGTGCCGATTCTTTGTTTGTAATAGGTAGCGGAGCGCTCATGAATAAAACCTTGGGGGACAGGGAATTAGGGAAACAGATTGGACCCGGCAGCTGTTCCTTGGCAGGCGTTCCACAGTCATCCTGCCGGATTCGGCGAGGAAGAAAGTGCGACGTAGCAAGTACTATACCGCCAATGTCAAGATCACGCAATTAAATGAAGACGCAAATTCCCTGCCCCGACATGATCATTGCCGGGACAGGGTTGAATTTGCCGAAGCACTTGGCTGGTTTAACCCGCCTTATGCGGCCTGATTGCCCAGGACACGCAAGTCGGGAGTCGAGCTTTCGTTGATATTCGGACGGCCTCCGCCACTCTGATAGCGGTCGGACTTCGGACCAACCTTTACATCGAGACCAAGGCTCTGCATTTCCTTGATCAGAACGTTGAAGGATTCCGGAGTGCCGGCTTCCAGTGAATTGTCGCCCTTGACAATGCTCTCGTAGATACGCGTGCGGCCGGGAACGTCATCGGATTTCACCGTCAGTAGTTCCTGCAGGGTGTATGCCGCGCCGTAGGCTTCCATCGCCCACACTTCCATTTCGCCGAATCGCTGGCCGCCGTATTGCGCCTTACCACCCAGCGGCTGCTGCGTGACGAGCGAGTACGGTCCAACCGCGCGGGCATGGATCTTGTCGGCGACAAGGTGACCCAGCTTAAGCATATAGATCTGACCGACAACAACGCGCTGGTCGAACTTATCGCCGGTGCGTCCGTCATACAGATGCGTCTTGCCGTCTTCATCCAGGCCGGCTTTCTTCAGGAACGCGCGGATCTGGGTCTCCTTAATGCCATCGAACACGGGGGTTGCAACCTTGAAACCGAGCGCTTTCGCGGCGATACCAAGGTGGGTCTCGAGGACCTGACCCACGTTCATGCGCGAAGGCACGCCAAGCGGGTTAAGTACGATTTCAACCGGTGTACCATCAGGCAGGAAGGGCATATCCTCTTCAGGCACGATCTTCGCGACGACACCCTTATTACCGTGGCGGCCTGCCATCTTGTCACCAACAGAAAGCTTACGCTTGCTGGCAACATAGACTTTGACCTGCTTCACGATGCCGGGGTCGACGTCGTCACCGCTCTCCACGCGATCCAGTTCAACTTCCTTCTCATTCTTCAGCTGCTCGAATTTGCTTTCGAAGCTGCTGATGATTTCGCGGATCTTGATACGGATCGGGCTCGGATCGATTTCAATGTGATCGTATACCTGGGCGAGTTTACGCAGCAGGGTCTTCGTGATCTTGCGATTGGCGGGAATGATGATCTCACCCGTGACGGCATTCACCACGTCCAGCGGAATCTTCTCATTCAGCAGGATGTTAGAGAGAGCCTGGGTCAGTTCTTCCTTCAGGCTGGTCTCCTTCTCGGAGAACTTGTCCTGAATGGCCTTTGTCTGGCGCTTGGCTTCGGTCACCGTCAGCTTCTGGCGCTGAGGCTTCGCGTTGCCGGAAGTCACCTTAACGTCCATTACGATGCCATAGACACCAGACGGAACGGTCAGGGAGGAATCCTTAACGTCAGCGGCCTTCTCACCGAAGATAGCGCGCAGGAGGCGCTCTTCCGGGGCGAGTTCGGTTTCGGACTTCGGGGTGATCTTACCAACCAGGATGTCGCCCGGCTTTACTTCCGCGCCAATGCGTACAACACCGTCATGGCCAAGGTTCTTCAGTGCTTCATCGCCGACGTTCGGGATGTCACGCGTGATTTCTTCAGGTCCAAGCTTGGTGTCGCGGGCGCTGATTTCGAATTCTTCAATGTGAATTGAAGTGTAGATGTCTTCCTTGACGATCTTTTCCGAGATCAGGATGGCATCCTCGAAGTTGTAGCCATTCCACGGCATGAACGCGACGAGCACGTTGCGACCGAGGGCGAGTTCGCCGTGCTCGGTGCAGGGACCGTCTGCCAGCACGGTGCCGCGCTGGATTTCCTGACCCTTTTCAACCAGCGGCTTCTGATTCACGCACGTACCGGCGTTGGAACGCATGTACTTACGGAGTTCATAGACGCCGATGCCGCTTTCGGGATCGTGCTTCAGCTTCTTCTTGTCGGGCAGCTCGCCGTCAGGTGTGGTGATGATGAAGTTGCCGGTAACGGAGGCGATCTTGCCTTCCGCTTCGGAAACGATCACCGCACGGGAATCGCGTGCCACTTTGCCTTCCATACCGGTGCCTACGAGAGGCGCATCGGTGCGGATAAGCGGCACACCCTGGCGCTGCATGTTCGAGCCCATGAGCGCGCGATTCGCATCATCGTGCTCAAGGAACGGAATCAGCGAAGCGGCCACGGAAACAAGCTGCTTGGGCGAAACGTCCATGTAGTCGACCTTCTCAGGTTCAACTTCAAGGAAGTCGCCGCGGGAGCGGACCGATACTTTGGGCTGCAGGAACACACCGTTCTCATCGAACGGATCGTTCGCCTGCGCTACCACGTAATTTTCTTCCTGATCTGCAGTCAGATAATCGACAATCGCGGTAACGATGCCGTTTTCCACACGGCGGTAAGGCGTCTCAATGAAGCCGAACTCGTTTACGCGGGCAAAGCAGGACATCGAGGAGATCAGACCGATGTTAGGACCTTCAGGCGTCTCAATCGGGCAAATACGGCCGTAGTGAGAAGGATGAACGTCGCGAACTTCGAAACCTGCACGGTCGCGGGAGAGACCGCCCGGCCCGAGCGCAGACAGACGACGCTTATGCGTCAGCTCAGCCAGCGGGTTCGTCTGATCCATGAACTGCGACAACTGGGAGCGACCGAAGAAGTCGCGGATAACCGCGGACAGAGCCTTCGGGTTGATCAGTTTCTGAGGCGTCATGCCTTCGGTGTTCACATCAAACAGCGTCATCCGCTCTTTGACGAGACGTTCCGTGCGGGCCAGACCGGTGCGGCACTGGTTCGCCAGAAGTTCACCTACCGTACGGACGCGGCGGCTGCCCAGGTGATCGATATCATCCGTCGTGCCCTCACCGCGGCGGAGGCGGATCAGGTACTGAGTCGAAGCAACGATATCTTCCTTGGTGACGATACGCGTCTCGTAATCGACGTCGATACCGAGTTTCTGGTTGATCTTGTAGCGTCCTACGCGACCAATGTCGTAGCGTTTGGGATCAAAGAACAGACGGCGCAGCAGGCTCGTCGCATTGCTTACGGTTGGGGGATCACCAGGACGCAGACGGCGATAAATGTCCTTCAGCGCTTCGTCGGAATCGTGGGTAGGATCTTTCTTCAGGCACTTGATAATCGTGTCGTCATCCTTGATGTCGATCACGTTCAGAGTCTTGATGTTCAGATCCATCAACTGACGGATAACGGACTTCGTAAGCGGCTCAAAGGCACGCGCCACGACGACATCCTGGTTGGCTGTATCGCGAATTTCCGCGATCAGAACCTTGGTGCCGATTTCTTCATCTTCGAGATCTGTGCGGAGCTTCAGTTCTTCAATGTGATAGAACAGCTCAATGATCTGCTCATCCGTGGAGTAGCCCAGTGCGCGCAGGAATGTGGTGACCAGGAACTTGCGACGGCGCTTGCGGCGATCCAGATGGACGTACAGAAGATCGGAGGTATCGTACATAACCTCCAGCCAGGAACCGCGATCCGGGATGATGCGGAAGGAATACAACTGCTTGCCGTTGGCATGCTCGGTCGCCTCAAAACAGATACCAGGCGAACGGTGCAACTGGCTGACAACAACGCGCTCAGCGCCGTTGATGATGAAAGTGCCTTGCGGGGCCATGAGCGGAAGTTCGCCCATGTATACGCGCTCTTCCTTTACGTTCTTGTCTTCGCGCAGGCGAAAAGTGACGTAAAGCGGCGCGGCAAAAGTCTGGCTCTCGCGCTGGCAGTCCAGCGGATTAACCTTAAAGTCGCCAATCTCGTACTCAGCAAATTCGAGATGGATCTTCTCATCGTAGCTCTCGATGGGGAAGACTTCAGAGAATACAGCCTGCAGCCCCTCGTTCTTGCGCTTCGCTGGGGGAACCTCTTTCTGCAAGAAATCCCGGTAGGAATTCAACTGAACTTCTATCAGGTTAGGAACCTCGATCGCTTCCTGGAGTTTGCCAAAGTTGACCCGTTCCGTAATTGCTTGCTGTGCCATAGTTTCTGAGGTGGGTGTGTTCGGAATAGTGCGTGCGTGCGGGTGTCGTCACGACGAAAGGACCCCCCGCCCGAACACGGGAGGTCCTTCGTGATTGAATTGTGTGTGAAAGTAAGAAAAACTTACTTGATATCCACTTTACCGCCAGCCGCTTCAATCTTTTTCTTGATTTCTTCGGCTTCTTCCTTGGTTACGCCTTCCTTGATGGGCTTGGGCGCGCCTTCAACGAGGGCTTTGGCTTCAGCCAGACCCAGGCCGGCAACGGCGGCGCGAACTTCCTTAATGACGTTAATCTTCTTGGCCGCGTCGATGGAGGCCAGGATCACGTCGAAGGAGGTCTTCTCTTCCACAGGAGCTGCGGGAGCAGCAGTACCAGCGCCAGCGACGGGAGCGACGGCAACGGGAGCAGCGGCGCTGACGCCGAGCTTGGATTCGAGAGCTTTCACCAGCTCAGACGCCTCGAGGAGGGTCAGGCTGCTGATGGATTCTGTTAAAGCAGCGATGTCTGCCATAGTAGTATGTTGTGTTTAAGGTTGCCTTCTTCTAGTGCAGCGCACCCGCGCAGCAATTAACCTCAAAGGGCTTCAAGGCTAGAGGAAAGACGTATTGCCCTTGATTTTGCTGTCCCCTTCGCTCTTCCCAAGGGATGAGGTCCGAAAGACAGCGAAAGTAGTGTGAAAGGTGCCGGATTAGGCAGCTGCGGCTTCTTCTTCCTTGGGCGCATTCGATTTTTCGACGTGCGCGCTGAGGACCTGAGCGACCTGGGAACCTGGCGTGTTGAGCAGGCGAACCAGCATAGACGCAGGGGTGTTGATGAGGCCGAGCAGCTTGCCGAAGACAACTTCCTTGGGCGGCAGTTCAGCGATAGCGATGATATCGTTGGCAGGAAGCAAATCCTTGCCTACAACACCGCCCTTGATGGCTGGCTTCTGGAATTCTTTGTTGAAGGTCTTGAGCACCTTGGCGGCGGCGGCCACATCATGGCTGCCGATGACAACAGCGGTCTGGCCCTTCAGGAACTCTTCGGCATCCGGCAGGCCGCTGGCGATGATTGCGCGGCGCAGGAGGGTGTTTTTGACAACGCGATACTCTGCCTTTACTTCGGCCAGGCGGTCACGAAGCGTGTTAAAGCCGGGGACGCGGAGACCGGTGTAATCCGTGATGAGGACGAAGGGGCTTGCTTCCACCTTCACCTGCAGCTCGCTGACAATTAAATTTTTCTCTGGGCGCATGATAACTCCTTGCGGATAGCGATGTTGTGAACTTCAGGTTTAGGCGGAAACGAAGGAGGAGATATCCAGGCGAATGCCGGGC
>JBGGNE010000366.1:0-5111 GCA_041287705.1 Methylacidiphilales bacterium
TCCTACTGTCCGCCTGCTTCGCCATCGGTCACGGGAAACTGATCGGCGGGAGTAGCAGACGCTGGTATCCGCCTGACATCTTCTCCTGATGACGTTTGGGGGTGGCCAAACGAGTCATGCTCGGGAGTGGAATCCGTATCCACCATTTTCTCGATCGGCTCGTTGGCAAGCCGCTGGCTGGTAACAGCTCTGTAAGCACCGTCCGGAGTCGCAAGTGCTGCGGCGGGGGGCGGCACAAACGCGGCGACACGAGATGGAGACATCGAAGTAATCAGCATCCCCTGCTGCACGGAGCTTACCATGGGAACCAGATAAGCATATTGCCCCGAGGTGTTAGGAATTTGAACGCCAGTGAGACTTTGGTAAGGCCGCGACTGGTAGCCTTCGCTGCCGGAGATTGTATTGATAGTGGCACTGTTTCCAGAGGCAGGGGCGCCCTGCCCCACAAGGTTTTGCGGCCATGACTGGATGTGCAGAACCTGTGCCGTGCGGGCATTTACGCACGCGATGCCCCAGGGGCCAGTCGCATAGATCAGCAGACCATCCACGCATGCCTGGGGCCAGACGCCGGCGGCGGCAGTGGAGGGGGAGAGGCCCGTGGAGTTTGCGGCTGCGGCAATAAATTGCTGATACGGCACCTGCGTAACTTCGCCGTTCAGCGTATCCACCAGCACCAGGGCATTTTGCTGCGAGAAGACCGCACTGCGACCTGCAACACCCACAAAAGTGCCGGCGGCCAAAATGCGGCGCGCACCCACCGGCATCTCCAGATTAATGCTCAGCATTTCCCCAGGCAGTAGCAGCAGCAGCCTGCCCGTGGCGGAAATCACTGCCATGCGCTCGGTAGCACGCGCAGTGCGGGAAGCCCACACGGCAGCCGGCGCCAGAATGGAAAGCTGAAAGCCTGGCATGCGCTCGATATAAGAGGATCCAGGAGGATTTGCGTCCATGTACAGGACGTTCTGGCCCTGCGAGTCGGTCGTATAGTTGTAACCGGGGCGGCTGCCCAGAGCCAGTCCGCCACTGTACTGCTCGCGCAGAGTGGTGAAGCGGTTCAGTTGCGCGCGCCCGCTCTCCAGACGTGGGGTAGTGGCCGGCTCCTTCAGATCGACTGGAAAGCGGCGTACACGCTCGGGCTCCAGAGTCCAGATCGGCTTGCCAGTCTGACGATCCATCAACCCGGTAGCCGAGCCAAACGACATGAAGTGCTTCGGGCCAAGCGAAGAGCCCGTGGAAGCCCCGGGAATCGCGACCTCGCTGCCTCCCTCCATCTTTCTTGTCCACAGCAGTTTACCGCTGCCCGAGGAAAACATGGCCACTTCGTTGCGCCAGGGAGCCGCCACCCACACTTTCTCGTCCTGGCAATACACCTGGGTGAGTGGCGCCGGCGGCAACTCCTGGCCTGTGCCATTATTGGAAGAAGGGGCGACAGGAGCGAGAAACATGATGTTCTCCCAGACGGTCTGGCCAGTACGGGCAGAAATGCACAAAACGCCGCATGTGGTTGGCAGGTAAATCAGACCGCGCGAATCCGTTGCGGGGGTCACATAGCCGAGGCGATCGGAACGCTGTCCGCCCTGAGGCTGTCGCAGCTGCTGGCGAAAAACGAAACGCTGACCGTTTTGGTAACGTGTCACAATCTGCATGCTGCGCTGATCAGGACCCTGAGAGGCCGTGGTCAGGTTGGCAAGATCAGCAACGAGTCCAGGTTGCTCCCAGATCAGCTTACCGGTGCGGGGATTAATGCCATAACCGGTACCCTGAGCATCGAGAATAAAGATGATGTCCTCATCTGCCTGTAACACGCTCTGAATAGGTACTCCACTGGGTGTATCGAAGCACCACGCAAGAACAAGGTGACCGTCGGATGTCAGCCGGGAATTCGCACGGAAATCATTGGACGACAACCCATTCACAGTTGCGGGACCGCGCAGCATGGCCATCGCGGCATCGGCGGAAAGAGTGAGGCCATCCGGGAAATAAATGCCCTTCATGGGCAGCTCGGGCAGCGGCGCCAGATTTGCGGAAGGAGCTGAGCTACCCGTCGGATTTGCCGTAGCCGTAGTTTTGGCAGCAACAATACTGCCGGCGCTCTTGATCTGTTCCGCGTTACCGGCAAGCAGTCCTTCCAGCTCCACAATCGCCTCATCGCGCGCGGCGGTCTGGTTCAGTTGCTTCAGCAAATAGGCCCGCATCCACAGTGCCCAGGCGCGCTGTTCTCTGTCGGCGGAGCCCTGGTAGATAAAATCCAGCAGGGGAAGAGCTTCCAGCCAGGACGCCTGATCGCTTTCGGCGGCCAGCTTTCCTGCCGAGCGCCCATAGGAATCCCGCAGATGTCCTTCCAGTTCCTGACGTGTTTCGTCGCTCAGCGGCATTCTTTCCACGCCCGCCAGCACCCTCTGAAGACCCGCGCGCAGTTTAAATTCCTCGCCGCTGGAGGCAAGCTGAAGCAGCCATTGACGCCAGTGTGCACGATTCGATGGATCCATCGAAATGAGCCGTTCCAGCGCCAGCGTGGAGCCCGCGCTTGGTGAGTAAGAACCGGCGCCCGGCGTGCCATTGCCATAATACTGGCTAAAATCTTCCTTATAGATAGGCAGCAAACCTTCCACAAGACTGCTTTGTGTCACCTGCTGCACGTCAATACCCGGCAGCAGCCGCAAAGCCTGGTCCACGCGCTGATTGCGGAAATGCAGCACGGCGAGGCGCGCCAGATAATCCATCCTGTGGGTGGGATCTTCCTTCTGCAGCAGCGTGAGCTGTTCCTCCGCAGCCGCATATGAACCGGGCTGGGTGATCAGGATTTCCACAAGCCGCTCGCGCAAGCGGATCTTCAATCCGGGCTCATCGGCGGCAGCCAGGCGGGTGCGCAGCGTCTGCTCCATCTGCTCCTTGCCAATGCCGCTGCGGCCATAGACATCCAGAAAAGCCTGCATCCGCTCGCTGCGAGCCAGCGTATCCGTAATCGTATCCGCTTCCAGCTTTGTACGTTCACTTTCCAGGAAGGCAGTCGTGGTCTCAAAGACGTCATGGAACTTTGTCGCAGCATCCAGCCACATGCGGTAGCGAGCGCCGCTGTCGGCAATTGTGCGCGTTTCCGTCAGCACCCGCAAGCCTTCCTCCTGCTGACCTAACTGCGCAAGCACCTGCAGGAGAAGTACGCGAACTTCGATGTTTACCGTATCCTGGCGGGCGCGAGCCGTCAGAGCTTCACGGGCCTGAGCCCACAGCTCCTGTCTCACCATGAATTGCAGCACTTCTAAAAATTGCTCAATGGCCAGGGTTTGTGGCACCGGCTGAGAGAAAAGCACACGCACCTGCTCTTTCTGATCTCCCGCAATGTAAAGCTCTGCCAGTTCCCTCCGCAGTTCAAACCGCGCTGGCTCCAGCTTCACCATTTCTTCGAAGAGTGCTGCGGCATCCTGTCGCATACTGCTTTTTCTCAAAAACCGGGCAATCTCCAGCATGGTCGTCGAACGCGTCCGAGGGTCCATGCCTGCCAGAGTCGTCGCCAGCAATTCACGCGCTTCGGCGCGGCGGCTCAACAGGTACAGTGACTTCAACCTGCGAAGCGCCAGATCCGAACGTCCAGGTTGTGCGGCAAGACGCTTTGCCAGAAAGACTTCCCGCGCCTGCTCATTCTGCAGACGGTCGAAGACACCCATCAGAGCGCTTTCCACCGCGGATGATTTTGGCAGGCGCTCGGCGGCTTCCATCAGGATGCGCTCTGCTTCACGACGGCGGTCAAAACCTTCCAGCAGCTGTGCCAGGCTGAGAATCGCCGCTTCGTCGTTCGGCGACTTCGTGACAGCATCACGGGCGATCCTGAGAAGCGCTTCGCGTTCCGGCTCCGTACGCACCATGGCCATGCGCTGCTTGATGATCTCCGGGCGGCGCCAGTAATCGGCGGTCACACGTCCCAGCAAAGCGTCCAGACGCTTTGCGGCGTCGGCAGGCCGGTTCAGACCCGATTCAGCGGCTGCGGCGACAATTTCGATCTCTACGCCGTTCTCCGCCGAAGGCTGATTCCGCACAGCGGCGCTCAAAATATCCAGCGTCTGGTCATAAAACTTCAGGGAAAGAGCCAGACGCGCCGCATCAAGCTGGGCATCCACGTTGTCCTTCACCAGATCCGACAGCAGCAGCATATTACGCTCCGCCATCGCGCGGTCCTCACGCTTGACGGCTGCGGGAATGATTTCCTCAAGCCAGGCACGCTTCTTGGACGGGCGAGTGCGTTCAAGGCCTATAGCAGTCTCCAGCTCCGCCAGGGCATTGAGATCGCCGCCCGTTCGCAGCAGAGCGTACAGTATGTAGCGGATATCCGCATTCTTCGGGAACTGCGTGACCGCCTGACGCGCCAGCGAAAGCGCTTCGGTGCCATTGCTCACCTGCAGCACACGAATCAGCACCAGCGTCGCGCCAGCGTCATTCGGGTAACTGGCAATGTGCGTACGATAAAGCGCCGCAAGCTCATTCAGCCGGTTCTGCTCACGAAACATGGCCACCAGACGCTCCAGAGGCGCTTGCAAGGTGGGGTCGTGATAAAGCGCGGTGCGCAGCGGCAACGAGTTTGCCAGCAGATCCGTCTTGGAAGGAGCAGGTGCGGGCGCTGTGGCAGCCGCTTTTGGCTTCGTAAGATTGGTCGAAGAAGCCGAAGAAGGCGATGTAGCGCCGGATGAGGGAGTTGTCGCAGGTGAAGTGCCCGCTTCCTCGGTGGCGGTTGCCATGGCTAACGGTGCAACACCGTATACGCCCATTACCACGGTGAGCAGAAAAAAAAGACAACGCCGCGGCAAAGTCGCGCCGCCGCCTACAAAACGGCTGCGTAACATACTCTGGCTCAAGACTAAGGCGCTGCCACCCTCGCTGTCCCGGGCGCGTCTCCGTGCAGAAAGTGGGGATAAATGATGCGTAGGTCGTCCTTTCTTCAGATTCAACCATCAAACTAAGCACAAATCGCGCCCGATGCCTCACTTTTTCCCGGCTAATTTCGGCAGCAAGTCCCGAGTCCACCGCACAAGCGACAACAAGCGTGTTATAAATTCCTATAATTCCTTCAATAATTCAAGCTCCTTCTTCTTTTTAAGGAACCTCATGAAGGTCTGAAC
>JBGGNE010000367.1:0-11486 GCA_041287705.1 Methylacidiphilales bacterium
AATCCTGGGTCGCTTTTGGGCGATAGCAGCGTTGCGCTTTCGGTCATGCATTATTCTAATGCACTCCCTCAATCGCGCCTTGCTCTCATCCCCAAATCGATCCCAGTCTTTGTACCAATTAACGTCTGCGAATGGTCTTACTACCTTTGTCTTTGAGTTGTCGTCATCCGTGTCAATTCCATGATGAGTCCGGGTCACAGGGACTTTAGTGCTTCGGAACGTTGATTATTATTCTTGCCGACGCACAGTCTGTCCATCCATCCAGCTTCCATCGATGAGCAGGTTGGAGCGGATGGCCGGAATTCCGCGCTCATCGCGATGGATCATGTCGACCAGGAAATCGACTGCCTTGGCGCCGGTTTCGGGAAGATTTTGCCAGATACCGGAATAGAAGGTATTGCTGAGCGGAATCGTTAACAGGGCGAATCCTACGTCTCCTGGAATATCCAGACCACTCTCGGTCAACCACTGATAAACTTCTATGTGGCTGGTTACTACGACGTCAGGCCGACAACGCCGATACCAACGCATAATCGTTGCCTGATCCATGGCTTCATCGGTCAGCAAGGCCACCCGCTGACGGGGGGACAGGTGTCGTTGTTCGCTCCAAAATGCGGCAGACCAAATTCGATCGGTGCGGCTGTCCTCGGAAGTCAAGAGGGCCAAACCCGGCCGCTTGTAGCCCAGGGCTTTCAATTTTCGCAGGAGCAATTCCATCGATCGATGGTGGTGCAAGGTTATCGTATGCAATTGCGGCTCCACCAGAGTATAGCCAAATGTCACGACCGAAAATTTATCGAAATGGAAATCTAATTTCGTGCCCGGCTCCGGTTGCGGCGGCAGAATGATGCCGTGGATATTGCGAGCCAGCAAAATCTGCTCCATGCGGGCCGGAGTCATGTTCGGGGACCGCAAGGCAATCTCTTCGAGTTTGTATCCCAGTTCCTGGGTGCGTGCCGAAGCCCCTTGAAAATAACCGGAATTGACTCCAATCCATCTCGATGTCGAGGGGCGATGCCAGTTAGACAGCCAAACTATAGTGGCTTGAAAGGTGGGAGAGAGATTTTGCTTCCGGTAGGCGCACAAGCCGGACAGATAGGGATCGGGATAATAGGAGAGTTCCCGGGCGATTTGTTGAATACGGTCCCGGGTCTCGGCCGGAATACTATAATGATTGCTCAATGCCAGGGACACGGACGCTTGCGTTACTCCCGCCTTAAGCGCCACATCTTTTTGAGTCGAGCGGAGTTTTTTTTTCACTGGCTGGAATTACTAAAAGCGGGCAGCAGATCGCAACTAAAACGACCCACTGCCAGCTTTTGAACAGCATTAATAATAACGAATCCAACCAATGAAAATCAAGTCACGACAAGAACAGAACAGGATCGGATACCACACGGCAACAGGATGCTGAACATCGGATCTCCTGTTGTCGATGAAGAAACGCGGATACAGCTACTCCATGGGCGCTGCTTTGACCGAAAGGGTAATGGTCACTTCCGCGTCTTTGGCAACACGGAAATTCTGAATCGCCGGGGTGCCGTGCGATATCTTGATGTATTTCGATCCCGAGGCCGCGGTGGAAGCATCACTAATGAATTGCGCACTGTTCAAGCCACTCTTGAGAAATTGCCAGCCCAACGGGATTTTGGAGCCCTCTTCAAAGTCCGGATTTACGATGGTGGCTCCTTTGATTTTTACATTATCGAGAAATACTTTGACGGTGTCGTCCTTGCTCCAGACAGCTGAAATCCGCATTTTAATATCAGTGTCCGCCGAGGCCTTGAATTGGATGCTCACGGTTTTCCACTGGTCGCCGACAGATTGATCGAGCGTCACATTTCCCGTTACTTTGGCGCCTTCAGAAGTGCTGATTACCTGAAGCGTGGCCGGTGTCTCTCCACCTTGCGGCTTCAATAAAAGCTTAACACCAGGTTCCCGAGCCGCCGCCTGAAGAGAGATGCAGGAAATGGTCGAAACGAAGAATACAATGCTAAGCAGGGTTCGTATGTTCATAAGAGTTCTAGTGAAAAGTGAGCAACGTAACAGGCGCACAGGACGGGTTTACACGTTTTCGACGCAGACATATGCCCTAAAGAGCGCCAAAACCCACCAACAATGTGGCGTAAGTTTTTAGCTCCGTACGCTCGGGATACCTCATAATGATGTAAAGCCAGCGGAGGAGATTAGTTTCATGGCGCCAAGGGGGGTGACATTACGTTTTTCACCACGAACAGTTTCACTTTATGGACACCCTTTCTCAAGAAGCCCTCTACTTATACGTATAAGGAACGGTGTATTAGCGCCTCAGGCCCGATGGTGTTACTGGTTTATATAGTTCATACCAAGTATTTCTCTCATCTCCATGGGAGCGACTGTCTCTCTTCCCTATTTCCGAGTTCATGAAAAACTCACGATCAGCATTCACCTTGACTGAGCTTTTGGTAGTCATCACCATTATTACCATCATGACATCCTTCGGCATGGTCAGTTACCAGTCGCTGACAAAATCGAGGAATCTCACCTTAGGAGGCAATCTTGTTGTCGATCTGGTAAATCAGGCGCGGCAAAATTCGATTTCCCGAAATGTGATGACGGCTTTGGTCATGGTGAACAATTCACCGAACCAAGAATGGAATAACCGGTTGTTCGTGTTGCTGGAATTGCGCCAGAACGATACCGAATGGAAGTACGCTTCAATGTGGCACATGCTTCCAACCGGAGTATTGGTTGAACCTTTCGCCAGTGAGAACTTCACCTCATCCCCCTCAGCCCTCCTGGCCATCTCAACGCCCTCTCTAAAATTCGGTGGAACTACTCTGGCTTCCGAGGCCTACGTCTACCAAGTATTTCTTTCCGATGGCCGGCTCCTTGGCGACAAGATTCCGAAACTGCACCTGGTTCAGGGCACCATGAGTAATGGTGCTATCCAATATACCTCTGCCCAGCAAGGAAGCACGCCTCTGAATTATTACGAGATTACTCTTAACAATTGCACGGGAATTCCCAAAATTGATCGACCATGAGACTTAAGACGACAGCTGAACAAGCTTTCAGCTTGATCGAGGTGGTGTTGGCAATCGGTATCCTGTCCTTCATGCTCGTCGCCTTGCTCGGGTTGTTTAGCGTGGGGCTGGGTGCGAGCCAGCGAGGTACCAACGACACGACGATCGCTTCGATCTGGGCGCGAATCTACGGCGAATTGCAGGCCACCAATTCGCTGAAAGCAGGAACCTTCACTGTATACTATGACAGGCAAGGATTGCCTGGCAATTCCGCTACAGCGCATTTCGCCTGCAGGGTCACCAGCACCGCAGTTTCTGCCACGCAATTGACCGACGTGACCAATAACATCCTGAGCACATCCATAGAGATTACATGGCCGGCTGCCGTACCCGCCCCAAAGCGGCCCAACACCAATATAATCAATGCAATGCTTTTACCAAGATAGGCGCATGCGCCGGACGGATGGATTTTCGCTTGTAGAACTCGTCACTGCAACGACCATCTTGTCCATTCTTTCCCTCGTCTTGATCCATCTCTCCAACAACGCCGGACGCGTGTGGAGTCAGGGAGAAAGCCAGAATCAACATCGACAGCGCGCCCGCACGGTTCTCGATTTCATTGGTCGTGAATTAAAGCACGCCACTCTGTCGACAGGTTATAACGCGGGTCGACCCTCCCTGCAATTTCTCATCAACGATCCCACTCTGGGCTCCGAATATCGAAACCGGGACACTATTTTCTGGCAGGCCCCCGTCGCCACCGAAACCTCTGCCGGGGATTTGGCTGAGATTGGCTATTTCGTGCGCTGGAATGGCACGCAGGCAAATCTATGCCGTTTTTTTGTAAATCCGCGCGATACCGCAAATTACCTGATTTATCGATCTCCCAGCCAGGCATGGATTACTGACGATGTGCTGGACGCCGTCTCTCCGGCAGACAAGACCAACTCATACCAAGGACTGTTTTTAGAAAATGTCCTGGGTCTATGGGTTAATGGATACAGGTCGAATGGATCGGCGTACGGGGGCGACTCGCGCACCACCACACCCGCCAATCGCCTTCCCGCATATGTCGAACTCTCGCTCGTTTTAATCGACGCTTCCACTGCCTCCCAACTCAAAAACGGTGCCGCTGCTCCAAGTACAATCCGCTCGCTTTATTCCACCACCACCTCGGCGGAAGAATTCATGGCCCAATTGCCCCGCCCTCTCAGCGGAGGAGCCTCCCTCGTAAAAGTCCGTGTCAAGCTGGACAATCATAAACCCTGATATGCGACGCTTTCATCATAACGAGCAAAGTTCGGCTCTCGTCGTCACGCTCCTCCTAACGAGCCTGATCACTATTTTGCTGATAGGATTCGTCGGCAGCATGCGGATGGAAGTTGTCTCCGCCCGCTCTCATTACAATGGCATTTGTGCCCAGATCTATGCCGAAACAGCCGTCAATATTGGAGCCGCTCGGTTGCAAACCGGCACCATCAATCGCACCTGGATTTCGCAACCCGGGCGCCTGCTGGTTTCTCAGATAGGAACCAATCAGCCCGTCAATATCTCCATCGACCTCTCCTCCGGTTGGTTAGATGATACGTCATCCGATGTCACGGTCGATCTTAATCCCCGAAGCCAACTGAGCTTCGGCAAAAATTTGATTGCCTCCACAAATACGCCTCTGCGCGTTCGCTGGATTTATATTCGCCAGAATGGCACTTTGGAGACTAACGCACCGCCGGCTTATTCCTCTTTCAATCCCGTTGTCGGACGCTTCGCCTTTTGGACAGACGATGAAAGCGCAAAAATCAACGCCAATACGGCTTGGCAACGCGGCACAAATCACTCCAACATAGATACTTCCGGGCACCCTTCACAGGTGGATGTGACAGGCCTGCTGGCGCAAAGCGACATCGATGCCGTGCAGGCCTATCGGCAGATTCAGTACTTCAATTCGCTCAACGAGTTGCGCCGCGTCAACGCCCGGACTGCCAAATTGGTGGATGATCACGGTTCTTCATTCAGCCACTACAACCATTCTCCAGAACTAAATATGTTTGGCGAGCAGCGTATCTTGCTTACCACACAACGCAGTGTAGCTGAAAAAATTTATGGTCCGGGGACAACCAACTTCCTCGATATTCTTGCCAAAGACAATGCTGATCCCGGTCTTTCCAACGCCGACGTCATGAGTGACGTAAAAGTAACCGCAACCGTTAAGCGAATCGGCGATTTGCTCATGCGGAAAAACTGGCCCATCATGCCCGGTCAAAGCTTCGCCAATAAATATGCCCCTAAATCTTATCCGGATCGCATCGACCAACTCGCCCTCAATATCATTGACTATGTCCGGAGCCGCGAGTCAACCAATATAACAGTATCTCCTTTACACGGTGAATCAAGTCTTGGAAATCGGTATAAATATATCGAAACGACGGGCAATTTTATTGGCTGCACCCGTCATGCTTACATTACGGAAATTGGCGTCTACATGGGAATCAGCAATACAGCAATCTACCGAGTCGAGATCTATTTGCCTCCGGGCTGCGACAGAATCAAACTCACGGAATACACATTCGGCATGTCATCGCGAAGTGGGTTGCAAACAGTTACTCCTGGCGACTACCTGGATCGTCCGTTTCCTTCAACTGTATTTATCAAGCCCGGCCCTCCCCCCGCCAGCCCCATCTCCTCCCTCAATGGCAAAGCGTATTTGGACAGCTCCAATGAATATATAGAGCCGGGCACCTACCGCGTCGTCACGGGTTATCAACAGAATTGGCCCGCAAGAACAAAAACATGTCCCCCGGGGCGTCCAGAACAATTAAGCCTGCGTGTCTATGGTTTGGCCGGTGACTCGGCGCCCATGGCCGATAATATCGGCCGTACCATTGTCTATAATGTAAATCCCACGAACATAAGCTTAGCCAACATCACCAGCGTAGCCGTTGCCGATCCCCTTTTGAATAAACACAAGTCTGACTGGATCCAAGGGCCGAATTCATTTGGACAGCCAAACGCCAACGATAGCGATCACTTACCTCCTCTGGAAGATCCGAACAAAGGACTGCCCACTATTCCACCTCAAGATCGAGACGCAGGCGGTGCCATTTACAAGAATGGTGCGCGATTTACTTCGTCCAAAGGAACTCCCGGTAATCCCAATGGACTCGTTGAATCAGTCGCTGAACTGGGCTTCGTCCACACTGGAATCGCCATCTGGGCATCGGGCGGTATTCCGTGGAGAACGCTCCGACTTCAGCCCCAGCCTGACAGCGGCAACTATTTACCGGACTGGGCCATTCTCGATTTGTTTGCCGCCCCGGTAAACACGACCACAACTCAGGAAAGTCTTCTTTATCCGGTCCACGGTTCGATCGCCGGAAAAATTAATCTAAACAACACCGTCCTTCCATTCGTCAACTCAGTGGGAAATCCCGCCTTCACCCGACCGGAGCCGTTGGCAGCCCTGGTCTGCAATGCCACCTTTAATCTTTCAACCAATCCGACTCCCGTCATTTCTTCTTCGGAGGCTGAAATAATCATGGATAATATCATAAAGCGAAAACTGGCGAACGATGGCAGGCGTTATAATTTGGATACCAATTCCTACATCTCTCCGTGGCAAATTACGGAAGTCGCCGGAGTTGCCGATAAGGGCGAGGAAAGTGAGGAACTTTTGCGATCCATAGGCAGTCTTGCGACTGTACGCTCCGGCGTATTCTCGATCTATAGCGTTGGCCAGGCCATTCGCCAGGATGTCTCTGGTTCCATTTCTGTGCTGGGTGAGCGGCGTTTCCAAAAAATGATGGAGCAAACAGAAACCGGGTTTCAGCCTGTCTATACAAAGGAACTCAAACCCTGAATTTCATCTCAAAAACGCTGCTATGCCTGGTTGAGGTTCTATCTGATTGTCGTTCCGCCTGTATGTATTTGTGGCTTGCTGCTTGTTTAAAAAAGTGGAGCCTGGCTTCCCCAGGGCGTTTTGGGACGCCTTGTATTTTTAGAGGCAGTCCAGCCGACTCACGCACAATCTTCCTTCCATAGAATTTATCAGTCAGTTCTCCACGCCGCAAACCAGTAAAAACAGCAGCGAGATAGACCACCTTACGTAGACCTGCCACGCGCAAAAGAGGTTTAAACTCGTCGTCATCAAATGCCCGGCGTGGACGAACCGATTCTCTATTGTCCTGGACTTTCTGTACATGCTTAAGCGGATTGCGCTCGATTTTCTCGAGACCCTTCCATCCAATTAATGAATGAAGATATAGAACCAGATATTCGTTGATTGTCTTTGTTGCAAGCGTCTGTCTGGTTCTTCATAATGACGTGCTAAACACGTCTTGCTTGCCCGTATGTCCTTACTGGAATTATTGAAATTTCGGTTCCAGGAAAGTTCTCTTTATGTTTGATTCTTGCAATTGTGCACTTGATTACAGCTGATTTTCGATTTGTACAGGTTTGGCGGATGCCCAAAATTCTTGTGGCCGCTGTCTCAATGAGAAGTTAGGGCCTGTCAGGAAATAAGTATACCATTTTGGCTTGTTCTTTTGACTGCCGGCTGCGTTGCTCGTCAGTTACAGACCGCTGCGGGTATGCGCCTTTCTCGCGCCTTGCCGGTAGTCAAAATCCCTGCGCCATACTGGTATACTTCTTTCCTGACAGGCCCTTAGCTGAATTGGAAGTCGATGTTACGCCATGGCGCAGAGCAGCCAGCTGTGATGGCTGGCTGGCAGGCGGCTGGCGCGTCTCTGATGATCTGAAAATGGGCTAAGGGCGTGGTGTGGTGTGGACGGAAAGCGAACGAGGCCCGTAAGTTAATATTGTAAGAGCTGAACAATCGCGATATAGGGAGAGGACTTAGAGGTGGCATGCAAATGCCGATTTAATGACTACTCGTTTTGCCCAGGTTAACCCGGGTGGCCGGTAGTTTTACTTTACCCCTGACCACGATTTTTTTGACGTATATGCTGAAGTCTACATTCCATTCTCGTAGCGGTTACACGCGCTTTCTTACGGCGTGGTGCGTGGCGTGGATGCTGGTTCCGCTTCATTTGCCGGTAGTGCTGCTGGCAAATCCGAATGGCGGGACGGTGACGGGGGGATCGGCCACTATTTCTTCTTCCGGGCCGGGGCAACCCTCGCAGGTTACGGTGACGCAGACGAGCAATCGGGCAGTGGTGAACTGGAACGGGTTTTCGGTGGCGAAGGGGGAGACGACGACGTTTGTGCAGCCATCCTCCCGATCCGCTATTCTGAATCGGGTGACGGGCAGCGGCGGTGTGTCGCGGCTGGATGGCACGGTGAATGCCAATGGGCAGGTGTATCTGGTCAATAAAAACGGCGTGGTGGTGGGCAGGACGGGTCGCGTGAACACGGCGGGCTTTACGGCTTCGACGCATGATGTGTCTAACGCGGAGTTTATGGCGGGCGGAAATCTGAATTTCAGCGGCACCTCCAGCGCTTCGGTGATCAATCAGGGTAAGATCCGCGCGACGGACGGGGATGTGACACTGATTGCGCGCCAGGTGGAGAATCGCGGGAAGATCTCCGCGAGGAAAGGCATGGTGAATCTGGCGGGCGGCACGGAAGTGCTGGTGAAGCCGAGCGGCGCGGATGCCGGCGGACAGCGCGTGTTTATCAAGAGCACGAGCGGCAGCGGATCTGTACTTAACACTGGCAGCATACGCGCGACGGCGGCGGAGCTTCGCGCGGCAGGCGGCAACGAGTACGCGCTGGCCGTAAATAACTCAGGCGTGATCCGAGCGACGGCGGTGGATAGGAGCGGTGGGCGGATTGTCCTGAAAGCGGAGAAAGGCACGGGTACAGACGCCATCTCCTCGGGCACGGTGCAGAATTCCGGCAGGCTGATTGCGCGCGCCGGCAGCAAGGCGCCAGGCAAGCGGGGCGGTTCCGTTGTCGTTACGGGAGAAAATGTGAAGCTGACTTCCACCAGCCGCATTGATGTCAGCAGCACGGCGCCGGGCGGTACGGGCGGCACGGTGAACGTCGGCGGCGGATATCAGGGCAAGGACCCTGTGATTGCGCATGCGAAGGCGACAGTTATCGAGGCTGGCTCCCTTATCGATGCGAATGGCGGCGCGCAGGGCGGCACTGTCGTGGTGTGGAGCGATATTGATACTTCCTTCAGCGGCACCGTTACAGCCAGGGGCGCCGGCACAGCGCAAGGCGATGGCGCGGGCAAGGGCGGCTTTGTGGAGGTGAGCTCGAAGGGGTACCTGGATTTCCGCGGGACGGTGGAAGCTCCCGGCGGCACTCTGCTGCTGGATCCTGCCACGCTCACGATTACAGCGTCGGGCTACAGTTCACTGCCCGGTCCGCCGTACGCGAATGATCCGTCACAGTCCACACTCAACGTCAGTCTGATTGGCACCGGGCTGAGGTTTGGCAACGTTATACTTAGTGCGACTGATGCGATCACCCTGAATGCGCCTCTGAATGCGCTTTCATCCGCAACCTATTCCCTGACGATGCAGACTACGGCACCGGGGGGGACGATCACCTTTAACTCTGCCGCAAGCCTGTACGGCAATCTCAGCCTCACCACCACTAATCTCAACCTCAACGCGCCGATCACCATGAACGGCACGGGCGTGCTCTCCGGCACCGCAACCACCATTAACGTAGGCGCTGCGGGCAGGATACAGAACGCGGTAGATGCGGCTTCGACCTCTTCCACCGCCACCGTGAACCTGGCGGCAGCGACGTATTACGAGAATGTCAACATCAGCGGCGCGAGCGCCAAATCTATCAACATTACTGGCGTTACGGGTACGGTGGTTAACGGTAACGGCAACAGGAGCACCGAGGGGGGCTCGCTGGATACCGGCACCGGCGATGGCTCGGTTTTCCGCATTAACGCGGCCGCCATTTCTGTCGCTCTCGACACTCTTACGATTACCAACGGTAGTGTAGGATATCCCGGGGGCGGCGGTATTTACATTTCGGGTGGTGCAACGGTTGCGCTCAAGAATTCCACCGTCCGCAACAATACATCGTCCTTTCATGCCTCCGGCATCCTGCTGGATTCAGGAATCCTTGCCGTAACCGATAGTACGATTGCCGATAATAGCGGAGCCAGCGACGGAGGCGGCCTTTACAATTATGGCGGCACGATGACGGTGGAGAATTCTACGATAAGTAATAATCACGGCAACTATGGCGGTGGTTTTTTGGCGGCGGCGGGCACGACAACCACCATTACCAACTCCACAATCAGCGGTAACAGGGCCGACACCACCGGAGGAGGTATCCGTGCACGCGGTACAGTCGTCATACTTAACTCCACTATCAGTGATAATTCCTCCAGTCAGGGGAGCGGCATCGCTTCTGGCATCTCCGGGTCCGTAACGTTGCGCAATACTATCGTAGCCAACAGCACCTCAGGGTTGGACATTTATACCAATGGCGGCACGTTCGTGGATAACGGCTACAATATCGTGGAAGATGTCGGCAACGTCACCGTATTCGGCCTGCCGGGCTCCAATACTCTTACGGGAGTTGATCCGAAACTGGCGCCCCTGGGCTGGTATGGCGGCCCTACGCAGACGCATGCGCTGCTGGTCGGCAGCCCCGCGCTGAATGCGGCCGGCCCCACACCGGTGATTGTCGATCAGCGCGGCGTGAACAACAGTGGTGTTCGTAACGATATCGGTGCGTTTGAGGCGCGCAGCCAGGGCTCCTTCACCTGGACGGTGACGACCAAAGCCGATTATGCGCCGGCCGCCGTCCCCATTGCTAACAGCCTGCGTATGGGCCTGGAGGATCTGGCAGAGAAGCCTGCTTCCATTGTATTCAATATCCCGACCGTTCAGGCCGTGGCCGGCAAGTGGAGGATTACAGTTGCCAGCGGAGCATCCGCCTTCTGGGTGACTTCGGGAGTTAACATTGACGGGGCTACGCAACCCGGCTGGTCAACTTCAACCGGACCCGTCATTATCCTCAGCGGAGCCAACGACAGTCGCGTGATGATCGTCGCTACGTCTGGCACGGTGACGTTGAACGCCCTCGGTATTACTCAGGGGTACTCCGGCTCTCAAGGCGGCGGGCTTTTCCTGGACAACAACAGCTATGTCACGTTGTCGAACTCGGCCGTCTATAACAACAGACTTTATGGATCTCACCCAGGCGCTGGTATAGCTATATCCAACGGCACCCTTCAGATCATCGATTCGGAGTTCTACGATAACCTCTCTCCCGGCAGCTCCGGCGGCGCCATTTATGCTTACGGTAGTACTGTCTGGATCAATGGGTCCACGTTTTATAACAATACCTCCTTCAACTACGGCGGTGCCATTGAAGCCGTCGATCTGAATCTGCTGGCTATTACCAACAGCACCTTTACGGGAAACCAGAGCCAGTATGGTGGGGCGCTTGATCTTGACAACACTCCCACCCTTATCCTCAACACCACCATAGCGGGTAACAGGGTGGTGGGCGGGGCGACCGGTGCCGGCATTTACAGCTACTTCA
>JBGGNE010000368.1:0-16388 GCA_041287705.1 Methylacidiphilales bacterium
CCTTCGTTCCTTGGTCCCTTCTTCGTGGTAAATTCTGTGAGTAGCCTGTTGAATGAAAACAGACGGGAGATTAAACTGAGCGTCATAATTAATTGCGCATGTTTGAGGCTTATTCAGAGCAAAATCACTCGCACATATTTACGACGCTCCGTTTAACCACGAAGAAGAGACCAAGGAACGAAGGGGGGACCAAGAAGAAATAGTTTCCTGGAGAAGAGTTGGAGCTATGGAGTAATAGGAAATAGAGCTGCGGTCCTGAATAACTCCTGACGATATGTATTTCTGACTCGGGACACTAACTCGTTTCGATCGTCGCGTAGGTTGCCGAGAAAACACCTGCCGCCAGGTCGTCCCGGTGGATGAGGATGTTTAGCGTGCCGGAATCCCAGAAGTCGAAGCCTACAGCGGGATCGTAAACGAGGGCGAGGAGCAGAATCCAGTCGTCCGCGGTGCCGCGGCCTGTGCCAGCGGCGGCTTGTTCGCGGGTGTTTTTGTGCATGAAGTCGGGCCAGGCGAACATGCCGTGATGCGTGGCGTCGCAGCGCTCGCGCCAGTCGTGGCGCATGTCCATGTAGTCGAATTCATCGGCGTCCAGGTGCGCGATGGCCGGTTCGCGGGCATCGGGCAGACTGAGGAATCTCGCGAACACTCCCCGATGGCCGCTTTCAGTAAAGTCGTCGCGCGGACTGCGCATCTCCGCGTTCTCCGGCCACATCAGCGGCTGAAGTTCGGCGGGATCCGGGTTGGCATAAACGACACGGTGCTCCACCCCGTGGGTCTGGTCGTTGCGCCCCAGGTAGAAGTAGAGCAGACCAGAGGGAGGCAGCGGCGCGCCATAGGCTGCCAGATCGGTCAGGTTAATCTGGGCGAGGAAAGAGAAATACTGCTCGTCCTCCAGCGGCCATTCCATCTCCGGGGCAAGGTCAGGCCAGCCGCCCAGGCGGGTAATGCCGGGCTGTGTGTAGTCGTCGGGCTCCTCGGCGGCCAGTGTCACGGACTCCATGGCGGTGCCCAGCACGGCATCGGCGGAGTCGCCCAGGCCATACTCTTCCAGGTGTTCGAGAAGATCTTGTTCTTCCTGTGCGTCCATTGGGCGGCGTAGGGGGCAAAATGCGTCGCGCCGACCAGCCGACGATCTGCTGCCGCGCACATTTTGCCCATTTGTTCCTCATTCCATACCAGCACCTTCCGCGTTCGTCGATGCCTCTTTCACGATTTGCGCAATACGTTTTTAATCACCCGCTTTTGGGGAGGGACTGAGGCTGATATTCTGCGCATGAAATCGGCATTTTTTTCTCCCCGATTAAAAATATCCGCAACTTTCCGAAACCACTCGTGTTTTTGGCGATAGAGGAGAAACTGCGGCGCCGGCAGCAGGGAACATCCTGCAAGGCTCTAAATCCTTTGCTGCAATCTATTGCAGTGACATCTTTTCTTTCCTAGACTCCATCCATTGTGAAAAAGGCGATTTTCTGGCTTATTGTACTGTCGTGCCTCGGCGTGGCCGGGTCGTACGGCTATGCTTATTACCAGGAGCAGCAGCAGGAAAAATCCCGTGTAGAGAAAGCGCGGCGCAACCGGCTGATTGCCATAGTCAAGCGGCGCAATATTGAGTACCGCATCTCCAGCAGCGGCGATCTGGCACCGGCTTTGCAGGTGGACGTGAAGCCTGAGGTCAGCGCGCGCATCATGAAGATCGGCGTGGAAGTGGGCGCGACCATCAAGAAGGGCGATCACCTTTGCACCCTGGAAGACAAGGATTTACAGACGCAGAAGGATACGCTGATGACCAACATCCGCGGTGCCGAGGTGACGATGGAGCAATCGCAGCGTCAGTACTCTCGCGCCCAGCGCCTGTACGAGCGCAAGCTGATCTCGCTCGAAACGTATCAGAACGCCGAAACGGAGCTGGAGAGCTCGCGCAATAACTACGACAAAGCGCAGAAGCAGTTGGAGTCTCAGGTAAACGTCGCCCTCACCAAGACGGTTATCACGGCACCCATGGACGGCACCGTGCTGAGCATCCCCGTAGTAGAGGGGCAGGTGGCGGTTGCGGCGGCCAGCGTCAATTCCGGCACGCTGCTGATGACGATTGCGGACCTCACCAAGATGTTTATCAACACGCACGTCAATCAGGTGGATATCGCCAACATTGTGGTCAAACAGAAGGTGGATATCACCGTAGACGCCATCCCGGGCGCGATCATGAAAGGTACGGTGACGCTTGTGTCCCCGGTCGCGACGATCAAGAACAGCGTAAAGGGTTTCTCCGTCCTTGTTTCTATCGACAAACTGGACCCGCGTGTGAAGCCGGGCATGACCGCGGACCTGAGCTTCCCGGTGATCGATTTGCGCGGCGTGCTTGCGGTGCCGCTGGCCGCCATCTTTGTGGAAGACGGCAAGAAATATGTCTATGTGACGGAGCGTCACCCTATGCCCAGCTCCAAGCCGGAACGCCGTGAAGTGGATGTCGGTATCTCCAACTATGATTTCAGCGAGATCAAGAGCGGCCTGAAGGAAGATGATGCCGTTCTGCTGGAGAAACCCCGTAACACCGATGCCTGAAGCTGAGCCTGGGCTCCCCTGCCCTGCTCTGTGCCTTCTATATTTTCTCCTTACTGCCATGGCAATGATCGAAGTGCGCGACGTGCGCAAAAGCTACATCGTAGGTGAGCAGCAGATCCATGCACTGGCGGGGGTATCGCTCGATATCGAAAAAGGCGAATACGTCTCTATCATCGGCCCCAGCGGCAGTGGCAAAAGCACGATGATGCAGCTGCTGGGCTGCCTGGACATTCCCACCAGCGGCACCATCACGCTGGACGGTATGGACGTGAGCGCCGCCAACAGTAATACGCTCTCGTGGGTGCGCAACCAGAAGATCGGTTTCGTGTTCCAGAGCTTTAATCTTCTGGCAAAACTGAACGTGTACGAGAACGTGGAACTGCCGCTGATCTACGCCAATATGAAGGCGCGCGACCGCCGCATTCGCTGCCTGGAAGCCATTGAAGCCGTGGGCCTTAAAGATCGAATTAATAACAAGCCCAGCCAGCTCTCGGGCGGTCAGTCACAGCGAGTGGCCATTGCGCGCGCACTGGTGAATCGCCCCAAGATTATCCTGGCGGATGAACCAACCGGCGCCCTGGATACGCAGACGGGCGAGACGATCCTGCAACTCTTCCGTGAAGTCAGCGCGCGCGGCAACACGGTAGCGCTGGTCACTCACGATCCCGATATCGCTGCCGAAACTCCGCGCCGCATTGAGCTCCGCGACGGCAAACTTGTCAGTGCGGAAGACTCTCACTATCATCGCTTTAAGCAGGCCAAATCCGCTGTCGCCACCCGAGTGGGCGATACGGAGCAGATTATCTGATATAGTCTCTGTGAACCGGATTTAAGCACCACCATCACGCATTTTGCTTTCTCCCCTCTCTTCTCTTTCTTTTATTCACCTCTCAACTTTTCTCCATGCGTTTTTTACTCGGTATATCCCAGGGCTTTAAGGAGATATGGGCGCACAAGTTTCGCTCCATACTCACCATGCTCGGGATTATCCTCGGCGTTGCTTCGCTGATGGCAATGTTTGCCATGACGGCGGGTATTGCCAACGGCACACGCGAGTTTATCGTGGCGATCGGCGGCGTGGAGAAAGTGGAGATTCGCGACACGGAACCGCCACCCGCGCAGGAGAACATCGCGGAAATCAGCCCTGGGCGCACGTACCAGGACGCCATTGCACTGCGCAAATCGACGCTTGTTGCGGCGGTTTCGCCCACGGTGGACCTCTCTGGCGCCAAGCTGACGCGCATGAATCTGAGCTCGCGCCCCACCGTTACCGGCGCTGAATGGCCCTTTCTGGAAGTCGAAAACCACGAGGTGGAACTGGGCCGCTTTATCACCGACATGGATATGGAGCTTGGCAACCGTGTAGTGGTGCTGGGGCGCAACGTTGTTGATGAGTTATGGACAGAGCCGAACATGAATCCGGTGGGAGAGTACATCAAGATTAACGGCTTTAATTTTAAGGTAGTCGGTGTCTTCAAAAGATATGTGCGCGCCAGCACCGAACGCATGAAGGGGCGCACTCCCTCCGCTCTCGCTGTTGCCGCCACCAACCATGGCGTGACTCCCGACGCGCAGCCCATTTTTCGCCGTTCTACGGAGACAGGGACAGGCACGGCACCCGCGCCGGGTGCCGGCAGAACCGAAGTGCGTCCGGGCGCTGGAGATGGAACGCCAGGGGGCCAGGGGCAGCGCAGGCGCAGACAGCGCTCAGCGGAAGGCACCGACCCCGCCGCGGGCGGTAATGCACCGGGTGACGCGGCACCCGCTGGTGCGCCGGCAGATCCGAACCAGCCTGCATCCACACGGCGTTCGCGTACAGCCGAGGGCGCAGGGGCCCCCGACTCAACAGCCCAGGGCCCGAACGCAGGGCCGGGGACGGACGGTGCCGATGGTCAGACACGTCAGCGCCGGCGGCGGGCCATGGGTGAAGGCGGCGA
Source organism: Methylacidiphilales bacterium (assembly GCA_041287705.1). Classification (GTDB taxonomy): domain Bacteria; phylum Verrucomicrobiota; class Verrucomicrobiia; order Methylacidiphilales; family UBA1321; genus LW23. The sequence continues at coordinate 4,503 of JBGGNE010000368.1, forward strand.
TACCACGGCCGGCGGAGCTGCAGCTCCCGGCGGACAGAGCCAGGGCCGGCAAGGGACGGGATCTGCCACAGGCCGGCAGGGCGCAGGGAACAACGCGCCCGGCGCCGGCGGATCGCGGGATGGAACACCTACCAGCAGCACATTCACTTCAACACGCTCCCAGGATCCCAGCCAGGCGGCGCGGCGGGCCAATCGCGGCGACCCCTTTGCATTCAAGAACCGTGCCGTGGTGATTCCCATCACCACCATGCAGCAGATCTTCAAATCAGTGAAACCAAATGCCACGAACTCAAGCATTAACGAAGGCGCCGATAAGAAGCTGACCCGTCTGACTGCGCGCGTGACCAGCTTCGAAACCTTTGAGGATGCGCTTAGCCAGATGCGCAACATCCTCCTGCTCACACATCGCGGCATTGAGGATTTCACCTTCGACACGCGTCTCGATCAGTTTGACCGTATGGAAAGCAGTGTGGCGGCGGTACGCCTCAGCGGCGGCATCATCGCGGGCATCAGTCTGCTGGTGGGCGGCCTTGGCATCACCAATATCATGCTGGCCAGCATTACGGAGCGTGTCCGGGAAATCGGTATCCGCCGCGCAGTGGGCGCACGCGGCGTCGATATTTTCCTGCAGATCCTCATTGAAGGCGTCGTACTGAGCTTCCTGGGGGGTGTGCTGGGACTTGCCGCAGGCGCGGGCCTTGTCTCCTTCCTGGAGTTTATCGTGACCATGGACAACGCGCCAGTCATCGAGTTCTCCTCCATCATCGTAAGCCTGACGTACGCGATTGTTGTTGGCGTCTTTGCGGGCTTCTACCCCGCGTACAAAGCTGCCCAGCTAAGCCCGCTGCAGGCGCTGCGCTACGAGTAGCGCGCGCGGCGGGTTGTGCAGGACGCAGAGGTGGACAGGGTGAACGAAGTGGATTAATATCGGCGACATTTCATTAATTTATGTCTGATACCGCTTCTTCCGCCGCTTCAACTTCTCCCATGCTTCGCACCGCCCAGATTACGCGCACCACTGCGGAGACGGATATCAGCCTCAGCCTGAATGTGGATGGCTCCGGTATATCGCGTATCAATACCGGCGTGGCGTTTTTCGACCACATGTTGACGCTGCTGGCCAAGCACGCGCTTTTTGATCTGGAAGTAAAGGTAAAGGGCGATATCGAAGTCGATTTTCACCACACGGTGGAGGACACCGGCATCGCACTGGGTCAGGCTCTGCATAAAGCGCTGGGCGACAAGGCCGGGCTGCGCCGCTATGGTTTCGCTTATCTGCCCATGGATGAAACGCTGGTCCGCGTTGCCCTGGATTTCTCCGGGCGCCCTTACGTGGTATTCCGCGTGCCGCCGGGCATCCCGATGATTTCGCTGCGCGCGGGCAATTTCCCGGCTCAGCTGACAGAGGAGTTTCTGCGAGGTCTGTCCCAGCAGGCCGGTCTTACGCTGCACGTTGAGGTCCTGTACTCAAGCGAGCCGCATCATCTTATCGAAGCAGTGTTCAAGGGCCTGGCCAAAGCACTGGATTCCGCCGTCACCCGCGACGCGCGCGTCAAAGGCATTCCCAGCACCAAGGGCATGCTATAGCCGGCGTGACGCTGGACCCTGTTTTGGGCACGGGATCCAGCGTTAGGTGTTTATCGGACTGAAATTTTACTGCCTGAACGTTGCTCTCTCGCTTGCTGATTATGTGCTGCGGTCCCACATCTCGAGGGTAACGACAGCTTCCAGGGGCAGGCCGGTGAAATAAGCTTCCAGATTGCGCATCACGAGTTCGCCGCAGCGGGCGAACTGATCGGAGGTAGGGCCGGCAATGTGGGGAGAGAGAACGGCGTCCTCCACGGAATGCAGCGGCGAGTTCGGCGTGATCGGATCCTTGCTGAACACATCCAGCGCAATGCGGATGCGTCCGCGTCCGGCCAGCTCGGCCAGGGCATGTTCGTCGACTACCAGGCCGCGGCCGACGTTTACAAAGAGGGCTCCCTGAGGCATCTGCTGCAAAATCTCCATGCTGACTATACCGGCGGTGCGGGGCGTTAGCGCTTCGCAATCGATCACGACATCGCTGTTCGCGAAGAGTTCTTCCAGACTTGCCGCGCGCGGAATACCGGCTTGAGAGTAGAGCTCAGCGGGAACGCCGCCCGACCACGCGCTCAGCTTTACGCCAAAAGGACGCAGCAACAGAGACAGCGCACGGGCCACATTGCCCATGCCATGCAGCCCCACGCGCTTACCATAGAGTGTTTGCGTGTAGATGGGCGAAGGCTGCCAGGGACGTTTGCCTGCGATAACAGGCGCCCACTCCGGCATGCGGCGCAGGGAGGAGAGCGTCAGCATCAGAGCGTGCTCGGCAACAGCCTGCGAAGCCAGAGTGCCCCAGTTGGTAACCAACCCACCGCGCTCCAGATATGCGCGGGTAAAAAGATGTTTGACGGAGCCCGTGGTGTGGCACACGTAGGCCGGTACCGTGCGGTTGGGACCATCTGCCGCCAGCACAGAATTGGGGATTGCCGGTGTCGACCAACTGGAGACGAGAACATCCGGTTTCAGGCGTGCCAGCGCTTCTGCAAAGCCCGCGGGACCCTGGATGCCGGAGCCATTGCCGGACCATCGCACCAGCTCCACGCCGCCATCGGCCCAGTCTGCGTGGGCCTGCATATCCTCTTCCGCCCTAATGTACTGGGGGAAGAACAGCTGCCATTCCGCCCTGCTTAAGGCGAACATTACACGGCCGGTAAGCTTGGCAGGAGCCTGGGCGGCCGGGCACGACAGAACGGCAGGATCGGTAAACATGGCTAACCTCTACTGTACGTCGAAGAGGCTGCGGAGCGAATCAGGATTTCGTCAAACTGTTGACCTGCCCTTATTTAAACAGTATGTCTGACGACCTATACCGCCTGATTCCGGGCCTGCCCGTCATCGTTATGGCGCGTGACACTGCCACCTTTGTTTGGATTCCACCGGCACAGAATGACGTACAGGATGGCAGGGGCGACAGAGACGACGCTTAGTGTAAAGAACAGGGAGCGCATACTCTCGAAGGTGCTGCTGATCTGGCTGAGATTAGCGATCCACTCCGCCGTCAGAATACACAGGCCGAGGCCTGCCCATTGCATGGCGTGCAGATGCCGAATGCTGCCCGCCACCATCATGACCTGAGAGATAATGTTGCCTGCAATAAAAAGCGCGTGATAGGGGCTCAGTTCCGGTACTTCCAGGTAGCAGAAGAGGAGGCACGGAAGCACGGCGGCCAGAAACATAAAAAAAAAGGACCGGCAGTAGCGAAGCACCACCTGGAAAGGCGGCCGGATTTCGTGTGCAGAGTTCATCCTAAACACTGCACCATGTTGCACCATTTTACCACCCTATCTTCTGCTGCTGGGTACTCGATAGCATTATCATTAACCGCATGATAAGAAAGCCCAGCACAACCTGGTAGGCGACAAAAGCGGCGACAACAGCAGCGGCTTTTACGGGCTCCAGCTTATACCAGTAAAACAGGAAGCCGACCAGGGCGGCGTAAAACAGTAAGTTGATTACCAGAGCCATCGTTCCACGTTTTTCTTCCACAGGAGCCGAGGCAGGATCCATCCATGAGCGATCCTCAAACTGGGGATCGACCGTCGCAGTTTCACGCACCAGGGTGATAGGTACAAAAAACGCAAGTGCGCTCTGTAGCGCGCAGACCATCACGCAGACGTACAGAAGCTTCTCGAAGTACACCCCCGCGCGCACCATCACAAAGTAGAGTATGGCGGCCAGTACAAAGCTATGGACGATAAACATAGAGTTTAAGTTTTCCCGCGGGGCCCGCACATATGAGTAAGACCATTCGCAGGCGTTAACTGGTACAAAAACCAGGCTCGATTTTGGGATGAGAGCAAGGCGCGATTGAGGGAGTGCATGAGAATAATGCATGACCGAAAGCGCAACGCTGCTATCGCCCAAAAGCGACCCAGGATTTGTACCAATTAACGCCTGCGATTGGTCTAAGGCTAATCACATGCAACCACCGGTATAAGCCCGTTAGACGCATGCGATGAGTCGACTATTTAGATCATGACGAATCGCGCTTGGAAAGTCTCGAAAAAATCTGGCTGAAATCCGCACGATTTTCCGCCTCGCGAAGTACGTCGGAGCGGCCGACAAACACAACGCCTTCTTCCACCACGATACGCATGGCGCGCAGATCCCCGAATACCTGGGCAGGGCCGCGCAGCTCAATACGGCCGGAAGCTGTGATGTTACCCTGCACCTTGCCGTACACGACCGCGTTGTGCACACGGATTTCGCCTTTGATCACGGCATCCTCGCCGACGGTCAGCGTACCGTCTTCGCTGTCGATCGTGCCTTCCAGTCTGCCGTTCATTTCCAGGCTGCCAGAGAAAGCCAGGGCGCCGCGGAACTCCGTGTCGGCGCTTAGTACAGCATGCTCTGTGCTGGTGTGGCTGCCGAGGCCGGTGGCACTGCTGCCAGCGACAGATGAGGCGGAAGGAAATGCTGGCGAGCCGGCGGAGGCCCCGTAGGTGCGCGAGGCATTGGGTGCCGCGGGGCGATACGTTTCGGAGGGGTGCAGGGTAATTCGCTTGTCGTTCATGGAAGTGGGGCTCTCTGCTGCTGCTTCTTCTGCGTCTTCGTGGGTGCTGAGGCTGCTATCGGCCTGTGGGTCAAATTCTGAATCTGCCGCGCGTGCGCGTGGCTTGACGTAAGAGGGGGAGGATGAAATAGCCGCAAACATATCAGCCAGATCGCGGGGCTCCGGTGCAGCCGCGGCGATATCAGGTCGAATGGCTTCGGATACCACGGGCTTAAGAGAGGAGGAGGCTGATGCGGGCGTGAGCGTAGTGGCTGAGGAGAATGATGAGGAGGTATCCTCAGATTCTTCCCGGATTTCCGAGTGCTGCAACTCCGCAACATCTTCTGTGTCAGGATGCTCTGAAGTTGATTCGATTTCCGTTCCTGGCTTTTCGGATCCAGCATTCTCGGTATCCGTCGCCGTATCTGCTTCGGAAACTGCAGTAGAGGACGTTGCAGATTTCTGGACGCTTTCAGAGTCTGAAGAAGATGCAGACTCGTGGGGAGCGCCGGCTTCGGCAGAGGCTGATGGCTCGGATTCCCGCGTCGTCGCTGCATCTTCGGCCAGTTCTGCTTTGGCCGTTGGCTCGGGCAGCGGTTCAGGTGCAGGGGTTGTTACGGGTGGTTTGACCACCTGACCGGGAAATGGCGGTGGAACGACCTTCTTTGGCTTCACAGCCCGAGGGAAGGACTCAGATAAGTTTAAGATTTTTTCAAACACGATGGATACCAGTCAGTTATCCGTCAGAAATAGGGTGATGCGCTCCACGCTGCGCTGTCGTTCGGAAACCGGATCGCAGCCGCGTTAAAACCTCTACTCTATTAAAGCGCCGCTATGCCAGCGCGTCAACACACCTGTATTGAATACCCGGCTGCGGGAGAGCAGACTGTCGCGCTTTACTGACCTCCCAAATACTCCTCGCAATCAGCCTCTCTATCTGGGTAGTACGCTTCAGCACCAGCTATCGTCTAACGAATATTCGATTCTCCGTTATCTTTGTGCATCTCTTTTTGTAGAAATTTCGAGATTATTATCCATCCAGCGCTTAACGCCGAAAAGAGAATCATCATCAAAACTGTAATAACTGGAGCTGGCGGATACAGATTTCCAAAGGGTATTGGTAACCAAAATATCAGAATCCCCAGAAAACCAATCTTTCCACGCTTACTAAGCACAAAGAATACTAACATCACTACAGTAATAGCAATGAATACGTCAGCCTTGGTTAGTACTTCGTATTTTTTATCCTGCAATAAGAAATACCCAAAGACGACACAAGCAAGGATGTACGAATACGGTTCTCGCTCTTCGTTAGTCTTTCCTTTTTCAAAACCTTCTTTCATAATCGCTATTGGGTCTTAGACTATTTCACATCGTTAGTTGGGAGGAAATCCGGCGTTCATTTTGAGATGCAGGCAAGGCGCGGTTGAGGGAATGCATTAGAATAATGCATTACTGAAATTGCAAAGATGGATGCGCCCAAAAGCAACCCGGATTTCCTCCTAAATAACGAGGCGAATTAGTCTTAAACATACAAAGGGTGTCTGCCGTGAACAGGTTTACCTGTATATTAAAAAGGACAATGTTATCTGAATCACGGCAGGCATAATTGATGACATAGCGTTTATCTCCCGTTTCAGGATCAATGTTAATAACGCGCTCGACTCCTGAGGATTCCGTTTCAAACAGATATAGCCTGCCAGGCAAGCGTTGTTGCTTGCGCGCCTACAGTGAATTGATTTTTTTCACTTCGGCGCCGCCAGCTCCAACGGAACATTGATTTCACTTTTTCCATCGTCTTGGAGTTTTGAGGTCAGTGATTTTGCCAGCCTGCACAGATCCGCAAACAAAGGATACTTGCATCTTTGATCTCGGTTTCTCAGCATCCGCCAGCAGTGAGTATACCTGCCCAGGTCCACCGCTCAGGCGGCGCTCCGCACTCTACTCTCCCGTCAGTTCCGTCATCCAGCTTGGTTCCGGCGGAGGATCGGATTTGCGGTCTTCCTGAATGCGCTTTTGCTGAAGGCGGAAGTAATCGGTGGCGGGCTGCATCCAGACGCAGAGGCGTAGCAGCTCTTCGGCTTTCGCTTTATTGCCGCGCTGAAAATAGACCTCGGCCAGCGTATCCATCAGCTCGGGGCGGCGCGTAAAGAGAGCGTTGGCGCGTTCCGCCCGGCTGAGAGCTTCATCCAGATGGCGGTGCGTATTGGCGCATAGCCAGGCCATATCGTTCTGGAAGGAGGAGGAATTGGCAAACTCCTGACAGGCACGCTGGCGGCTCTGGTAGTAGAGATCGAACACCGTGTCGGCTTCCGCCTTGCAGCCTTCCTTCTCAAGCTGGCGCACGATATCAATGCCGACCGGCGAATAGGGGCGATGCGCGACGCTGAGGCGCACGGCCTGAATCGCTTCGGCATACTTCTTCTCCGCGATTAACGCGCGCGCCCGCAGGGCGTGGTACTGCGCGCGCAGCCAGCTAAGGTCGCTTACGGAATCCTGCTTCACGCCTTCGTAGCTGAGCACGCAGCCAGGCCAAAGCTTCAGCGCTTCCTGAACCCTGCCTTCCTCCGCGAGCGCAAAGGCGAGGCGGTAGCGTATCTGGCTGGCGAATGAACTGCCTGGTGTCGCCACGCGATAGGCTGTCTCCAGCCACTGGCGGTACGCAGGATTCTTCTGGGTCTGCAACGAGTCCAGCAGCGACAGCCAGTTGGGCTCCAGGCCCATCAGCAGCGGTTGGGCGCGGTTTTCGGCGGCCTTTTGCAGATCGGGGCGACCGGTTTTGGCGTAGCACTGGGCCAGTGTCAGCCAGCCTGCGGCGGTTTGCGGCGGGGCCAGCCGATAATATTGAATTGCCTCGGCATACATGCCTTCGGCACAGGCCAGACGCGCGCATTCCTGCTGCACTTCGCGGGGAATGTTATGGGCTTCCATAACACGTCTCAGGCAATCGACCGCCATGGCCTGCCCGCGCTTGCCTGCCACTCGCAACAGCCGCACCAGACCCATATTGGTGCGAATAAAGATATCCTGCTGGGCTTTGGCGATCTCCGGCGCGGCCATATCCACCATGTCGCACAGCGCCGCTTCGCCTACCTTGCCGCTCAGCACGTCTTCCAGCTGCTTCAGTGTTTGCTCGGGGGATTTGCTGGAATCATTGGTGCGGAGCACAAACCACCATGCCGCGTAGCCCGCGCTTCCGTTGACCGCCCCGTCCGTGCCTTCGCCATAATAATGCCCGGGAAAGAGCTGGCGCAGCGGCTCCGAGCCGGGAAGCGTCGTCTCGTAGCCTACGGCTCCGACTACTTTCTGTTCAGCATCCGCCCACTTGTTGACCCAGACATCCAGCGATGTATTGAGGTCGAAACTGGATCCGTCGGGAGTCTGCAACGCGGTACAGCCGATGCTGACGAGGTCCGCAACGGCCTTCGTCATCTTCTCCGTCAGGCCCAGCTTGCGGGAGGTATCCAGCATGCGAAGCAGCGGCCGGGGCTGTTGCTGGCTTACGGCAATGCCCTGGATTCTATCCAGAATAAGCATGCTGGCGCTGTAATTACCGCGCTCGTACTCCAGGCTGGAGCGCAGCAGTAAATCCTTGTCACCCAGCACTTCCAGAGCTTCGGGGGTTCGATCGCACTGGATAAACACAGCGGCGGCACGGGCAGGTTCGCAGCCGCCATTGGCCACGCAGCGCTTCAGCGCGGTCAGCGAAGCGTTCATGGTTGCCTGATCGCCCAGCAGTTGCGCCACCAGGGCGATACGTCCCTCCAGAATGCCGTTGGTGCCGAAGGAATTCTGGCTTTTCAACCGAGCCATCTCGCGCTTCCAGTCTCCCTGCTCGACAAGAAGAGATCCCAGCATTTCGGAGTCCCCGGTCTTTTCGGCGAAGGCGACCGCGTTCGCGTTGTCGCCGGCAGCCCGGTACATACAGGCCAGCAGCATGGCTGCGTCAGGACGGCTGCCGAAGGTCTTGCGAATCCCGGCGGTGGCTTCCGGCAGGCGGTTGCGCCACATCTCAAAGGAGATGTAAGCGCGTATGTGCGTATCGGTCCAGCTTGTGGCACCAAGGTAAAGGCCCGTGGCGACAACATCATCGCGCCTGGCGGCCAGCAACCGGGGAATCTGAGGCTGCAATGCGTTGGCAAACTCAGTAAAGACGGTCTTGCGGATCGTTTCGTCATCCTCTGTTTCGGCCAGATTGCGCAGAGCGGCCAGGCCTTCCTCTCCGGAGTTCAGAAGACTTATGAGGATGGACGGTTTCCGTTTGTCACTGCCGTGCTTGTAGCGCGTCAGGAGTTCCTGAACGGGCGTCTGCGCGGGGATATCGGAAGGTGAGGGACTCGGCAGCGCGGGTACTTCGCCGGGAAGCTGCTGTGAGGGCGCAACGGGCGGCTGCGCTCCAGGCGTGGCCTCCTGAGCGTGTACGTAAAGGGGCGAAACGGACAAGGCGAACGTGGCGGCAAGCAGACGGATGCCACCGCATCGGGCCGCGATTCTGTTATTGCTTCTGCGAGAGCTGAAAGGAAGGGAGGGAAACATGGCTGCTGCACAGGCGCCGGGGGTAACGCCGGTACGCCGCTGGATGCTTTGGAAATGAATGTTGAGAAGAGATCCCCGGAAAGGTGGGTAGGGGTCCGGTGTCACGCGGGCTGGCGCGGGTTAACCGCGGGCCAGGGCCGTACCGCGGGAGAGTAGCTGAAGGAAAAGATCCTCGAAGGAGAACGCTGTGGACCACGCCAGATAGTCCATCTGCTGGCGCAGGCACGCTGTCTGCAATTGATCCAGATAAGCCTGAAATTGCTGTTCGTAAAGTTCCATTTCGCGGCGCGTAATCCAGATGCGGCGCATTTCGCCCGTTTCGGTATCCACCAGCTGGATTTCTCCTTCCAGTTGAGGCTTCATTTCCTCCGGGTGCAGGATATGAACGACGTGCGTCTCCGCCGGCCAGCTTCGCGCGGAACGCAGCGCTTCTTCGCTGTCGCCCGGAGTAGTGCCAAAGAGGTCGGAGATCACAAAAACGATGCCGCGACGGTCTTTGCCGGGGCGAAAATTCTGGAGCGCGGCCTTCAGATTCGTCTCGGAATCAAACTTCAGTCCAGCCATGGCTCTCAGCACTTCATGAATGCTGCCCTGTCCCTTCAGCGGCTGAGTCTCGCGCCGCAGGGAATCCGTAAAGGACAGTATGGAGACGCGGTGCTGGCTGACAAGCGCCAGATAAGCCAGCGCCACAGCCAGCCTGAGCGCGCTCAGTCGCTTGGCGCCGTGCGGCTCCGCCATCGAGGTGCTGCGGTCGATCAGGATATGGACGTGAAACTCCTGCACCTCTTCGTAGATGCGGATAAACATCTTCTCCAGACGAGCAAAGAGCCGCCAGTCGACCGACCGGTAATCGTCGCCGGAAACGTACTGCCGGTGATCCTTGAACTCGCGGGTAAATCCCGACGCATTGGAGGCCTGAGCGCCGCGCTTCTGCAATTGCCTGCGCTTGCGAAGCTTAAAAAATAATGCGCGTAACCTCCCCAGAAACGCAGGGTCAAAGAGCTCGTTTTCTGAGGTAATCATGGTCACGACGCCAGTAAGGCGGCACGCTTCACTGAATCATAAAAACGACTCTCGGGCAAGTCGGGAACCCGGACACGTGCGTTATTCTTGGTGCACCCATCCCGGATGCTGAAAACAGAAAACCCCGCAGCGCCGCGATGGCCACTACGGGGGTGAAGTCTGAGTCGCGGCTGGACTGATCTGATCTCAGGCCAGGCGCGGCATTACTTACCGAACTTAATCACGCCCCAGTTCTTCGGGTTCAGGGCGGATTCGCTCGGAACGTCGGAGACGAGGCCGGTGTTCTTGTCGAACCAGTAGAGGCGGCTGGCGCGGTTCGTACCAATGGGGTCGGAGAAGATGACGCCGATGATGCCCTTCAGCTCCGGTGTCTTGCTGGGGTTAAAGCCCAGATCCGCCATTGGGACGGTCAGCAACACAGTGTATTTGTTGAAGCCCGTGGCAACTTCGACCTTGGCGCTGTCGAGGCGCTTCACGATGTCGAACTTCTGTGCGTTGGCTTCGTTGTTGCCCACCATGTAGGTTGCGGGATTTTCCTGCTTGTCAGCTTTGGATTGCCAGTAGGTTACCGTGTTCTTGCCGCCGATAGGAGCAACGAGGACGCGAATGGTTCCACGGCCGGGAACGTCCAGCTTCAGGTCAACAGCGTCGCCGCCAATGAAGCCGTGGGTGAAACGTCCTTCGCCGTTCTTCCAGGGATTCGCGTCGTTAACCTGCCACGCCACGATGAGGTTCTTGCCGTCCTGAGCCAGCGAGCACCGGAACCAGCGATTCGGGTCGCCGCTTTCCTGCACGCGCGCCATCTCCACGCCTTCCAGCAACGGAGCCTTGGCGCTGAGATCCGCGGGGATGGGGCCTTCTGGCGCTTTGCCGCGGCCTATGATGAGCACCTGCGGTTCCTTGGGCGAGGCCGCCAGCTTCTTCTCGGCCAGCTTCAGCCCTTCGGCAATCTGTTCACCGGTTACGCTGATGGTCTTTACTTCCTTGCGCATGGTTTCCAGACCGCTCAGTTCCATCAGGCGGAAGGAGGGGCCACCAACCTGAATCAGCACGCGGCCTTTTTCATCACGCCAGATAAAGCCGCCGAACGACTCCTGGCCTATGAAGTTTTCATCCAGGGTAACCTCACCCTTGCTGTCCTGAAACAGGCTGCCCAGATAGAGGCCGTCGGTGGACATCAGGAACCACTCGCCGCGATCGCCGCCCAGAGCGGTAATGGCGCCGACGCCGGGAACGTTCTCCACGACACCATTGGTGCGGAAGGGCGCGATCAGCAGGCCGCGACGAGCCGCAGGGGCATCGTGGCGTCCATAAGGGTTCGGGTAGCGCCCCTTGCGTCCATCAACGGAAGCGTAGCTGATACCATTGGAAACGTTGCCTTTGTCATCCAGCACGATGGAGCCGGTGCTGCCCTGTGCGGCCATATCCTTGTCGCTGATCTTGTTGGCCGGTTCTTCGGCATTGGAGAAGTCGTACACCGGCACGCCCCCCTCCGTGAAGCTCTTCACGGGGTAGACATACTGGTTGGCCGTGATGATCGTGAGGTCGGGGCGCATCCAGCCGCTCGTCCAATAGCCGTTGATGCCTTTGACGCCATTGACAACCTCGTTGTCATCGCGTTTGCCGTCCTCATTCTTGTCGATCCAGGCCGTGCCTTCCTTCAACGCGGGATCCTTGGAGCGAGGATTGCCGTACTTCACTTCAACCACGGATACAAAGACGCCTTCGGAATTGCGCTTGGCGATGAAAAA